>DBCW01000062.1:810-31770 GCA_002293265.1 Eggerthellales bacterium UBA948 | reverse complement strand
AAATCCCTCTTTGTCGGCATCCAGTATTGCTACTAGTGAAACTTCGGGCAGATCTAAGCCCTCTCTGAGCAAGTTTATGCCTACCAGCACGTCAAAAGTTCCAATTCTCAGATCGCGCAATATTTCAACTCGCTCCATTGTGCCAATATCTGAGTGCAGATATCTGGTGTTTACGCCCTGATCCAGTAGATGATCTGTGAGGTCTTCAGCCATTTTTTTTGTTAATGTTGTTATAAGCACGCGCTCGTTTTTGGCTGTTCGTTCTTTTGCCTCGTCGATGATGTCATCGATCTGACCCTTTATAGGTTTTACTACTATCTCAGGATCCAACAGTCCGGTTGGGCGAATGATCTGTTCTACAGTTGCCTGACTAACCCTGCCCTCGTAGTCTCCCGGGGTTGCCGATACATAGACAAACTGCGGAATGCGTTGCTCAAACTCGTCAAAGCGTAGTGGGCGATTGTCTAAAGCGCTTGGTAGACGAAACCCGTGCTCTGCTAAAGTTGTTTTGCGCGAGCGGTCTCCTTCATACATACCGCGAATCTGTGGAACTGTCACATGACTCTCATCAATTATGCAAAAAAAATCATCCGGGAAGTAGTCAATCAAAGTAAATGGTGGCTCCCCCGGTTCGCGTCCGTCAAGGTGACGTGAGTAGTTTTCGATACCACTGCAAATGCCCATGGTCTGAAGCATTTCCAGGTCATAATTTGTGCGTTGCTCTAGACGTTGTGCTTCAAGCAACATCCCGGCTTCGCGCAGCTCCTTTAAACGTCCTGTAAGTTCTTCTTTAATAGTGTCAAGTGCGTGGTCTATCTTAGGTCTTGCGGTAACATAATGCGAAGCCGGCCAAATTGGCACGCTGTCATATTCTTTAATCAGCTCGCCGGTAACATTGCTTATCTCGGTAATGGCATCTATGTCGTCGCCAAAGAATTCGATGTGATATGGATTATCCGCATATGGCGGAAACACGTCTAAGGCATCGCCGCGTACTCTAAATGTGCCTCTGAGCAACTCATAATCGTTTCGATCGTATTGAATGTCTATCAGTTGGCGGATCAGATCATCACGATCCATCGGTACAGTCTTATCCAAAAACACCGCCATTCCGGCATAATCTGCCGGTGAGCCTATGCCATATATGCATGAGACACTGGCAACTACCACCACATCTCTGCGTGAAAGCAAGGCTGCTGTCGCAGCGTGTCTTAGCTTTTCAACCTCTTCATTAATCGAAGCGTCTTTTTCGATAAACGTGTCAGTTGTTGGCACATAGGCTTCCGGCTGGTAATAATCATAGTAAGATACAAAGTAGACTACAGCGTTGTCCGGGAAGAACTCTTTAAGCTCAGCTGCTAGCTGTGCGGCTAAGGTTTTGTTTGGCGCCATTAGCAGCGTTGGTTTTTGTACCCGCTCAATGGTTTTTGCCATAGTGTAAGTTTTGCCGGAACCGGTCACGCCTAATAATGTTTGATAACGAAGGTTTTTGTTAATACCTCTTTCTAACGCAGCAATTGCTTGGGGCTGATCGCCTGCCGGTTCATATGGTGCGACGACTTTAAACTCCCCTGTTGCCAGTTGATCTTCCCTTAACTTACCTTCCATCTGTGCCATCTAAAACATCCTGCTCTCTATGTGATCCTTGTACCACGCCTCTACTTGTGCCTCCAGCTGCTCCAAGTCTTTATTGTTGTCAAACACTGTATCACTAATTGCTATGCGATCTTTATCGCTGGCTTGCATGTCAAGCCTGTTTTTAGCGTCTTGTGCAGACATTCCTCGCCCAATTGCCCTCTCAAGGCGTATGCTCTCTTCAGCAACCACAGCAATAACCTCATCAGCAAATTCGATAAAATCAGGAGCCTCGGCAAGTAATGGTATTAATATAACGAGAAGCTCGTTTGTTTTAAGTGGCTGGCAGTTTCCCTGCATAAGGTAACTTGCCAAACGCTCTTTTACCGGTGGCCAACAAATTGCATTTAATCTATCGGTATCTTCTTTGCTTGCAAAAGCTCTCATTGCAAGCAGTTTCCGATTTAAGATACCGCTATCATTAACGATGTCTTCACCAAATTCTTCTGTCAGCTGAGCTAAAACCGCTTCATCTTCTTGTGCGTCTTTTGCAATCTGGTCTGTATCCAAAACTGTTGCTCCCCTTGCAGCTAACAGATTACCTACTGTGTTTTTTCCGGAGGCCAATCCGCCTGTTACCAATACAACATACATTTTTCTTCTTAACCTGCCTTAAGCCAGCAAAAAAGACATACAAGATCGCTTTTTGCGTGCAAATGAAAAACTAAAACATCATCAATCAAGGTTTTAGTTAATTTTAGTCACGCTCTATGCTACAATACCGAGCGCACTTTGTTTAGTGCATACACAAAAAGCCCGAGTGGCGGAATGGCAGACGCGGAGGTCTCAAAAACCTTTATCCTCTGGATGTGTGGGTTCAACTCCCACCTCGGGCACCATGTTTACCTGCGAAAACGCATTTGCGTGTGGGAAAAATGTGGGGAACTTTCGTATTACAATTCTCAAAAACACCAAAAATATCTATTCTTGAGTGTGCATAATCATGCCCTATTCTCCCCTGCCGAACGCCCCTAAAAGCTTGCCTATCGCTCACCGATAACACTAAAAACTTTGTATAAACTATTGACATAATACAGGGGTACCTCAAAGACTTGATACGCAAAGACATGCAGCGAAACGCTTGAAACAAAATAAGCCCCACCAGCTCAGCGCCAGTGGGGCTTTAACATGTAAAAATCAACCTCAAAACTTTACATATCAGGCACAAAAAACGCCAAAGATGTAAAAATCTTTAAGCCGCCTCGTCAAGACAAAGAGCCTTGCCGGCTTTAAGTGCGCCATACGAATACAGTACGTAATAGGTAACGCCCTTAGATACAGCCGCAATAACAGGCGTAAACATCTGCTCGGCTGCCCCTGCGTATGTATCCCAAAGGATTACAGGGGTACCAGCCTCATAAGTAGCCCCTGAGACAGCCAAAGCCATCTTAGACGCACCTACAGGTGTAATCCTGACCCCTGCCTCGATTCCGGGCTTAATATCCTTGTAGGCAAAGCTCTGATTAGAGCCACCATTGCGCTCGTAGGTGAGCAGTTGTGTACCCGGTGAGTAATTAGCCGCTGGTACGTCTATAGCTTTGCCGGACTTGCGATTAACAACAACCGCGCTGCCGTCTTTGCTCTCCACAAATGCCCATTGCTGGTTATGCCCTCCCCAGTAGTCGTAAACCGTGAGTTTGGTTTGCGGCACTAGGAGTTTGTTAATCTTTTCGGTGATCTGCTCGCCACGGCTAAAGAGGTAGTCACCCGGGCAAGCCGTTGCACTCAAATCCCTATGCGGTACGTTGGTCTTGCGCCATACAAACTTGCCGCCAGAGGGCTTAACGATGCCTTGACGTGTCAGATCAGCCACAAGCTCACAATAGGCTTGTATGGACAAATCAGAGACAGGGTAAGGGGATTTTAAGCTTGTGTTTATAATCTCCACACTGATAAGGTTGTTATTGCCGTCTGTACTGCCTGTAGCCCACTCCTGACAGCGTAAATCAGGCATGAGCTGCCAGACCGTATCATCTTGGATTGCAAAGCCTGTAGATAATCCACGGCTTGATAAAGCGTTGTAGCAAGCCTGTAGGCTTGTGGCATATGCGTGGTGCATTCCCATGCCTCTTTTAGTGCTAGAAATCACGCCGCCATAGCAGCGCGAGGGCAAATGCTTTTGCGCAAGTTTGTAAGCCATGATTAGCCCTCGCTCTCAGTATCCTCAGTAGCCCCCTCGGCAAACATCGCTGCATCTGCGCTAAAGTCCGGGCTTGATTTATCGCTGCGTATCTTGCCCTGTAAAACCTGCACAATCAGCTCATAGACATATGTAGCTATTGCTGCGGCTAGAAAGCCCGTGAGCGCAGCCTCCACGGTGAAGCCTGTGAGCAAAAGCATTGCCACTATTGCAAAAATGGCATTTACGATTGGTATTATCCAGCTTGCTACTCGTGGGATTTGCTTGATGATGATTCCAAACGCGCCACATGCAGCAGCTACTAATAGAAACTGCCACGACACCGCCAAGTTGATAAAGTATTCCATTGTTTTTCCTATCTCTCAATTAAAAAGTCGTTGAGTTTGTCTGCGGCATCGCGCATCTCGCCCGTGTGATTTCCATCTGCTTGATGTCTAAGCGACCGCATAAGCCCCCTTGCAATTGCGATATTAAATTCGTCTTGACGCTGCCTTGCTGCAAAGTCAAGTTTTGAGCGTCTATCAAGCTCCGCTATAAGAGCAGTCTGCTTTTTAATAGGCGCTACCACTTTCCAAAGCATTGTTACAGCGTTGCCGATTACGACAAGAGCGCCACACGCCCCCAAGAACAGCGCTAATGCCTGATCCATCTAAACCGCCTCCAAGAACTCAGCTTTGACAAAACCACCGGGGATTTTTGCCCAGCCGCCTACGATGCCGTAAACTTCCACGGGAGCGCCATCTTTAAGTTCGTCAATTACTTGCCCCTTGGGTGCGTCTCGTACATTGAGAGCAGGGTTTGTTGACGGTATCTTGACTACGTATGTTTTGGTTGTTGGTTCTTTAGGATTTCTCTTAGCCATGTTTTCCTCATTTCTAGATTGATCCAAACGCTACCCAGTGCAGAGTTACGCTTGTTTTCGCCGTTGAGCTGTGGTTTGTAAGCTGTGGTACAAAGCCCGTTGTAGCCCTTGAACTATCTTTTATATTTGCCGTTACCTGCCCTGATCCACCGTTCACCACTAGCGAGAAGCCGCCGGGAGCAGCTGAAAAGGCTTTAGGGAATGTGACCCTTGCAACATCTGTAACCGAGTCAGCAGCTACTGTTGCGACTGTGACCAATCCCCAGCAAATCATAAAAACACCGAAGCGGACATATGATTGACCACTCGATGTGATGCTGTATTGTCCGCTCAACAACTCTGCCATGGTTGGGTTTGCCTGAGCGCCTTTTTCAATTCCAGCAAGCTTGTTTTTTTCTGTTGAGGTGTAACTTTCACCAGTTAGCCTGAAATTGATTTCATCATTCGTTGCATTACCTGCAATGGTAATTCCACCATTTGCACTGTTTACGGCAGTTGTTAGTGTTAGTGTGTCGGATGTAGTATCAGCAGAAACAGTTCCATTTGGCACTTTGATATGCGTAAACGCATTTTGATTAGATGCGATGGTGACTTGACCACTTGAAGCGCCGGTAACACTGATACCTGCACCAGCCGCAAGCGTAAGAGTGCTGCTTTTGCTGCCAGCAACAATGTTGCTACCGCTTGAAACATTTACATTGCTGAATGCGTTTTGGTTGACTTCTGCTCCGTCTTTAATTCCACTGAGTTTGTTTTTCTCAGTAGTTGTAAACCTCGCGTCAGTTGAAGCAATGGTGATTGAATCGTTGTCTGCATTTCCTGTGATGCTAATTCCAGCTCCATTAGCAAGGGTTAGTATGTCGGTTGGAGTGTCAGCCAAAACATATCCGCCACTCGGTACACGTACTTCACTAAAGGCATTGCTAAACTTATCCAACTTAGATTTATCTGTACTGCTCATAAGTCCTGCGGCTGATGCCGTGGCAACAGCGGTGCTTGCAGCTCCTAGGTTTGTCCTTGCCTGTGCTGCCGTTGTGGCATTTGTGCCGCCGTTGGCAACAGGTAATGCTCCAAGTGTATTACCCAAACCCAAAGCATTTCTGAGTGATGTATCGCTTATATAACCCGGCACTTCCCAGTTACCAGCAAAACCAGTGAAATAAAGTGTTCCCGTTGAGGTACTAGCGCGGCTGATTCCTGATGTCGGAAATAGCTTTCTGATAGCCCCAGATGTACCAGTAAGCTCAGTTGCCCCTAAACCACCTTTATCAATCCCAAGAGGGAATGCGTATGTTGTCGGAATGCCTTCATTGGTAAATCCCAAAAGTCCGGCTGTGGCGCGTGTTATAAACGAAACACCGTCTTGCAGCCTGCAAAAAAAACCATTTACAAGACTTGCAATGCTTCTGCCAAAACCGCCGTTAGCCTCTCCTAAAACGCCATAAATACCGGGTCTAGGCGCTGACTTAAAGACTGCATCGGCATCCTCGCTTGCAAGATTAACCTTTAAAGATGGATTTACCTTGATATTCGTGCCGCCATCTTCTATGCCAAGCGGCTGATTGTCAAAAGATGCCCTAGAATCTCGCGTAAATACCCATCCAGCGCCGCCCCCTGTGATAGTTCCAAGAGGTAGCATAAAAAGGCTTCCCTCGTTGTTGAGGTTGTCTTGCACTAAGCTGTTTACGACCTGCACCGAGGTTTGTCTGTCTATCGGGAAGTAGTCCGCTGTGCCGGGTGTGCCTGTTGATTCGTTTTGAACCGTAAGGTTAATCTGAATCACAACATGCGATCCTGACACTGCATCAGAGGGAATTGTAATAGTCTCAGGTTCAGAGATATGTACAAATCGTCCTTGCAGAATTGCAACGCCCCTGTTAACTGTTACCGTTTGACCAGACACGGTAACAGCCATTCCGCTTTCGATGTCTGCAATAACACCTGAGCGATGATTGTATAACTGATCGTATAACTGCGCGTCTGTCATAGCAGTTGGTGTGTGACGATCAGAGGTAACGCAATAAATAGTCATGCGACCCCTTTCTATTTGGTTATGTCTTTGAGATGTAAGCCATGCTGCCCCAAGGGCTAGCACCTTGAGGTATGGCGTTATGCGCGTTTCGGATAGTGCCGTCAAGTGACATGGTCATGCTTGAGGCTACAGATGCAGACACAGTGGATGATCCACGTGCTGTTGTGGCAAAAGGTTGAAAGTCAGTATTTTCAATTGTCAGCCACACAGTACTGCTTGCTATCGCTTGTGTAGTTGTGCCATTCCACACACACACCACATTGCGCCCGTGCTTGACCCAGACAAAAGTTATACCGTACACAGTTTGAGTAAGTACTAATGGTGGATCAGCACTGCTCCAAATGCGACTCCATTCACTCCATATATCCTCAGACCCGCTTCTGTCTTGACGTGTCCATATGCAGCCATTGAAGTCCATGATTAGCTGCGTCCAGTAACTAGGTGATGGTTGTCCGTTCGAATTGATTAGAGACGGCCAGACCCACAGCCTGAAAGCGCGTACTAGGTCTTTAGGTATGCCCAAAACTGTGACTGCATTAGCAGTTGCGTTACAGCAATAAGCTCCATGGGTACGATAGCCATCGAGATTTGCTACCGCCGGGATTGGCGTTGCATCAGCCATAGAAAGAGCGCCAAGTTCATTGAGTAGCTCTATTTTGCTGTCTGCACTGATGCCTGTGCCACCGTTATCTGTAGTCAGAGGCAGAGGATAATGTGTCGGAGCGCCATTAGCATCAAAGCCAGGAAAGCCAGCATTTGTCCTTGTGAGCACGCCTACATTTTCTGTTGTTTTGTACAAAAAGCCATTTGATACGTTCGATATGTCTGAGCCTAACCCTCCATTTGCATTGCCTAGTATGCCCGTTACGCCGGGTCGTGGAGATGGTTGCAATATGTCATCAGCGGTTGTGCTTCCAAGGTTGGTTAGCATTGACGGGCTAACATCTAACCCCGTGCCGCCGTTTTCAATTGACCATATCCCACCTACCGGAGTTGATCCACCGCCGGAACTGGAAGAACTGCTTGAACTAACAAAGTTTGAAGCAAGGTTGTTCAATACCTGCTTAAGTGTTGAGCGGACATACCCAAAAAGCAATCCTATATTCGGATCACTAGAGCTAACTCTATAGCCCGTCATGACTGACGGATAAGCCGTTGTGTCATACGTTAGTGCTGCAAGTATTCCTACTTCAAGCTGATCGAACTTTAAGATTTTATTGTCACGAACAAGATCAAAAGTGATTTCATGACTGTATCTTGCTGCTGATAACTCAGACCTTGCTATATCATCGGGCAGTGGCGCATCGGTTGTAGCCGTATCATAGATATAGACTTTATCCCTTACCGGTAGGCGCACCTGATCGTTTAGTGTTCTGGTTATGCCGCCGTCTTCTTGGATGTAGTACGTAGCCAATACCGTTGGATTTACCATTGAGGTAGTTTGAGAATCCACAATGACCAACTTATTAAAGTCTGAGCCACCTCCGGGGTTAACATACACTTCCCAATTGAGGAATGCATAAGCATTGTTTTTTAGTGCAATTTCAGTTGTTATCAGCTTTACAGAGGTATTTACTTGCAATGCGTTTTCTTCTGCATAAGTTAGTGAATCAACCGACCACACAACGTTGTATTTCTGAAACGCTCCTACAATGTATTCCGTCAAGTTGGTTGCCGTTGGAGGATCAGACGGCTGATAGCTGTAAGAAACACTCGAATCATCCGCCACAACCTGAATGTTTCCAAGGTTTTTTCCCGGATCATTAAGCAAATACTTAGTGATTAGCTCTGTTACGTGTGCTGTGATATCTGCGCCTGTAACCCTGACAGCCGAGAATTGAAAATTGCACAAATTGTAAAGATCGCAAGTGGTGATTCTCGATTCCTGTTCGTTTAGCTCAAATGAGCTAATTACGCCAAAGTAAAAAGGCTTGAAACTTGCACCGATGGTTTTATCAAAACTACCGTGCTTCGCTATCAGGAAATCTCCCTCTTTGATACCCTCTACCTTGCCAATAGGTGTAAAAGTGCTCTTTTCGTTTGTCAGATAATCTAAAAAGACCTCCCAATCCGCAGATCGAAAGGTCTTTTTTATCTTGAGCGTTTTACGGTCAAGCACATAGCAATTAATAGTCGTCATACCAAGCTATGCACCTCCATGTAATCAACAACAATATCACCTGAAACACCCTCGAATACAAGCGTTGATGATCCTTGCGGAATCATCACGAAATTCGTTCTGGACATGTCTATACAGTCGTAAATGTTTCTAGTTGTTCCGTCCATTTGAATAGTTTGCGCTACCTGTGAGTTCGGTACGCTTGAGACTTCTAGCGTCTCAGAGGGCAATGTCTCAAGGAAATAACCATCTGATTGAACGATTTGGTTATTTACTACTACACGCCAAGATGGGTTATTTGTTCCGCGAGTAATCCGCACAATAGTAGGGCTTGAAGATTCGTCTATCGTCTCTGAGTTATTGACGATATGAAATACTCCAAACTGCTCATGTACCGTGTCAGTTGAATCACCATACACATAGCTAAGTCCGTAAATATATCTACCCTCGCCGCCTGAGTGAACGACAACATCGTACAAAGAGGGCTGAGTGAAATAGACATATTGCCTACGGTTCAAGACTTTTAGCATAGGGTTCGCTGCTGATTCAAAATACATCACAACCTTGTGCCATCCGGTAGTTGTTGATGGAGGCAGAAATACAGTTGTGCTTGTTTCTGATGCCTTAGCAAGTCCTGTAATATCAGATCTATCAAGACGTATATATGGACGACCTGTTACTTCAAATTCTCCGTAGTCGTTATCCACAACATCGCATCTGTACCAAAACTCAAACTTACATGCGCCGCTTGCCTCAGTACCTTCAGCCATCTTAAAGGTTAGCTCATTGGCGCTAAACAATGCGCCTGCTTGCAGGGCTGCAAGTCCATTAAAAGCCAAAACGTTGTGACGTTCAAATAGCGCATCCCTTGGAGACAGCGAGTAAAACTGTCTCAATTCGCTTGAAACCTCGATGCTCTCAAAATCCACTATTGCAGGATCATCTATCAGCTCCACTTTTGGCGGATCAGCATTTTGTGGGATTGCGTAAGTCTTGCCGTATGCGCCGGGTTCAATCTCAACAATTGGATCATTTTTACTTGTTAGCGTCACCCAGCGATACCAAGGAGTTAGCCAATCAATTGTGATATCCTCCATAATTGCTCTGTTTTTACCCGTATTGCTTCTGGTGACTTCCTTTACCTTGAAATCCCTTTGATACGTACCTACTTCGGTTTGATATGTGATTGTGCAAGGCGGTTTTGAAAGAAAGGTTGCAAACTTAGCAAAGACCTTTGCGCTTCCCCCACCGTCATCACCAAATATCACTTTCAAGTTTCCTTGCTTTGGTTCAGCCTTTGATTCAAGGCTAATAAGGCTAGGGCTTGCATCGGCGTATGTATTAGCCATGCTAACGCCTAGCCCGGTAAATTCATATGCAAAGGAATCAAGGTCTGTTAGGTCAAATGTATCTTTCAGTGCGTTTGTGAGCTTAAGTATCATGTCAAGCTCCTTGCTAGTCCTTTGTGGATTTCTCCAACTACCTTGTTATTGAGTATTACATCGCCGTTTTGAGCGGCAAGAGGTAGAAACTTGACCGTAATTTCAGTTAGTCGATCAAGACTTGTCAATATCTTTTCCAGCAAGTCAGTAGATACGCTGTCTTGAGCTGTCTCTGCGCTGAGCATCACACCAACGCTATTTGATGTTTGACCATCAAAACCGCTGGTATTTGCCGTGATGTCAAAAGTCGCCTCGTTAGTAAGTCCGCTCAAGGCAGCCTTACTCAAACCCTCACCTGCTTTTTTAAGCTTTGATTCTCCGGCTACGATGTCTAGGTAATATCCGTCAACAAAGTTCTTGGCTTCTTTTCTGGTTGCCTTGGCTGGGGATTGCGACTGTTGTTCGTTTTTAATCCCTTGCAGCGCAGCCCGGGCAAGTGCGGCAGCTGCATTCATAGCACTCTGAATGTTTGATTGCGACCCAAGAGTGTTAATGTAGCCGCTTGCGAAATCGTTTCCTGCGCCGCTTGCATCAACAGACTCAAGTCCGCTTTTTGCGCTGTTTGCCATGTCTGTAGCGTTGCTGTTTGCAGCACTAAGCGCCGTAGGTGAGTTTAGCGCATCTGTAAACTCCTTGGCTTTCTTGTCTCCTACATCTTTTAAGCTTTCGCCGTCTATACCACTTTCGGCAGTATCCATAAGCGATGTAGCGGCTTTGTCAGTTCCATCCGCACTAGATAAAGATGTGTTAAACGAACCGATAGAATCATCACCAAGAGCGCCAAATCTATCAGGCAGCTTGTTTAGCTGTGTGGCGGCACTGTCAACAATGCCCTTTTGCGCTGCGTCTGCAATAACCGCTGCTTTGGTTTCATAAGTTTTCGCCATAGTGTCTATGGCATCATTGGTAGCCATTGCTGCAAGACCGGGAATTGTCGAAAACGGTTTTTCAATGCCAACAGATTTGAGCTTTTCCACTGCTTCGGCAACGTCTTTTGGTCTTGAGTTAATCTTGTCAGTCATCACTTGTAAGCCGTTTTCGACTGACATTCCCAAAAGCCCGGGGATTTCACTTACCGGGTCTTCGATGCCTTGTGCTTTAAGAGCTTCAAAAGCTGCCATAACCTCTGGTACACCAGCCGCAACAGCATTAGCCATTTCTCCCGGAAACAGCCCCATTTCAGCAGCTAGCTTTGTTGCTGCTTCACCTAACTGGTCACCGCCATTGTTCCATGCATCAGCAACTTTTTTGATATCTTCATCTGATTTTGTTGCAAGGATATTGGACGATACACCAGCCAGTGATAATGCAGTAGAAAATCCATCAAGATTCACATCGTTTAGCTTGTCGGATGATTCAGCAACCTTGTTCAGTGTCTCTTTCATTGGAGTGATACTTTTATCAAGCTCCATAGTTGAGTTTGTCATGCGTTGCGTGCTGTCAGCCATTTGCTTATCAAGATTGGCAATTACGGTAGTCGTATCGTCAGCTATAGCCTCTAAGTTACTCAGGGCTTCTTGTTCTCTGATCAGCTCGTCTAGGAAAGGGGTAGCTCCGCCAGCATAAGCATCAAGCTGCGCACCGTGATCATTGTATGCCTCACTCAGGTCATTAACTTTTTGACGCTGTGCTTCTACCGCTGCTGTTTCACCCTCAAGGCGTGTTAAAAGAGTTTGTTTTTCCACATAGGCGTTTTTGTAAATCTCTGCTTCTGCTTGAGCGATAGCATTGTTTTTCCATGCATCAGCTTGTGCCTTGATCTTGTCGATACTAGCGTCAAGCTGTCCGTTTACAATGTCGGTTGCTTGTACGGTATCGCCCGTCATGTCGTTATACGCTTTGAGTGCGTTAGTGAGTATCGCTTGTTCTTCTGCTGTAAGGTTTGCTTTTCCTGCGAGCTTTTCTATGGTGCTTACATATTCATCAAGTAGCCCTGCATCAGCTGTAATCTCGTCATAGGTTTCTTGTACTTTTTCCTTAAACTCGATGTGCTTTTTGATAGATTCATCTACCGCATTTCGCATATCTTCATAAGACGGTATAGAATCTTCGACCTGTTTAGCGACTTCTACTTGCGTTTCTCCAACTTTTTTGAGTGGAGGCACAAGTTCTTCACTGATCTTCTTAAGGTTTTCTTCGCGCTCTTTTAGCTTTTGAAAGTTTTCTATGGCTTCGGCGATCATCATTCCGGCTAAAGCCGTACCGACCATGATTAGCCCACCCCTTAGAGCAGACGTAACGCCGCTTAAGAGTTTAGCCCCTGCCGTGGTTTCTTTAAACCCTGTCGCAGCTGCTCCTAAAGACGTAGCAAGTCCTTTGCCGTCTTCTCGTGCAGTTCTGAACCAAAACACAGATTCGCCCAAAGCAGACGACATAGAGGCACTGCTTTTTGCTGCTCCCGTAGCTCCGGCAGAAAACGCCTGTATGCCCCCTGATATGCTTGTAAGCATCGGGCTTACAACTTTTAACCCGGCAAAAGCACCTGCGACACTGCCAACAATCGGCACAGCGCGAGACATATCTTCCGTGAAGTAGCCCACAAGACTTTGTAGATGTGGTTTTAGCTCTGTGATTACGCCGCTCACAGTTTTGCCCATGGCATCAACGCCCGAACTAATGCCAGATGCAGCGTTTTTGATTTCATCTGCACCGATAGCATTAATGATATTTTGCCATGCCCTAGACATGGCGTTTCCGACATTGGTCATTGATGTCTGCACGCCACCGGTTGCGTTTTTGGCTTGCTCGGCAAAGGACTGAAAACCGCCTACACCCTCAGTATTTAAGCGAGTCACTACGCCCATGAACTCGTCCATGGTTACGGTGCGTAAATAGTTAACATCCGTGTCAACATCTCGCAGCCCCGCACCTAATTGCTCAGTGGTTAGTCCCATAGCCTCAGCAACTTGCTTCAATTGTCCGGGCATAGCCATTTGGAGCGTTCTCCACTCCATCATGTCCATTTTACCCTTAGCGTAAGACTGCGTTAGCTGCTCGCTTGCTGATTGCTGTATTGCCATGCTTGCGCCACCTGCTAGAATGGCGTTGTTCATGGCTAGCCACATGTCAGTAGATGTACTAATATCCCCATTTTTTGACACAAGGCGTTGCACGCCTGATACAGCTGTATCCAGTCCGGTAGGTAGTCCTCTGAGAGATTCAGAAAGCTTATTTACTGCTTTTGTCGATTCTTCAGCCGGGATATTAAAGTTAGACATGACTTTAGGAAAGTTGTTAATCAGGTCAGCGCGTTCAATTCCTGCGCTCATGCTTGCCATCATGGCGCTTGTAGCCTGAGAGACAACACCGGCGATAGCACCAGTTATCATGGCTGATCCGGCTGATAAACGGGTTTTCATGCCGTTTATCAGTCCATTACCCATAGATAGACCCGATGCAGATGTATCTATTCCCTTTAGTTCATTTGCTATCTGACTTTTAGCACCTTTAAGAGAGGGGATCAGGTGTACATAAGCAGTTGCGAGTTGATTAGCCATTTTTCACCTCTCTAGGGGTGTTGAGCAGACGCAAATAGGTATCCACGTCTGCGACGAAATGTTTTCTTTGTTGGTTTGGTTGTGGCGGTTTGTTTTGCCGCACTGATTTAGGTTGGTTCATAGGCACATCCATAGGTACATATGGATGCCTAGGTGGATTTAGTATTAAATTCACACGAGATTCAGCAGGTAGTACGCTGGTTAACTCTGCAGCGTGTTTAAGGCTGTAAGCCCGTCCAAGCTCTTCTAGATTTAAGTTGTAGTATTGTTGGAAATCACCGCGAAGCTCAGCATTTAGCCCTAAGTAAGCGCCTATGAACCGTCGGAGTTTTTTGATTGAGCTTCAATGACTTTAAAAGCAAACGCCCCTAGATCGGCGGCGGTCGCATATCCGTCTTCGCTCTTTTCGTCCAACGCATCAATGACAGATTCAATATCATCACCAAGAATATATTCGGTAAGGCGCGTAGCTGCATCTTCTGCGGCTTTTCCACCTCTTTCTATTCGCTGTATATATAGAGTCACTCTAGCGTGATTTGCCAGGTCTGGATAAGACTGCAGTGTGATTCCGTCAACAGTGACAGGTACTTTCTTGGACTTGATTTTCTTCTTGGACATGATTAGCCTGCATTTCCGTCATCGCCAAGGTTTGTATCGCCTGTTTCTCCATCACCGGGATCAGTTACTTCATCCGGCGGTGTAACCACAACGTCATTGCTTATGCGGCGATAATACTCCCTGTAAGTTATTCCCTCTCCATTAGCCATTCCGCTAAGTGTGATGTTGTACGTCTCAGGGTCTTTAGGCAAACTTGCTACTTCGGCGATATCATTAATATCTCCACGGTAGATGACTGTGCGCCTAATCCATCCGTCATCCAAAATTTGCTCGATAACCCAAGCATGTTCTGAGCGGTACTCAGGACGACCCACAACAGCAAATCCTGTTTCGTCATCTCCCTCAACATTTTTCTCGCCGTGGATAACGCCTTTTGTTAGAGTGCTTGTCTCAAGCATTCCAAACGACCAAGTAGCCTCATATTTGTCAAGCGGTTGTCTGACGGTGCTACCGCCCCACTCCACAACAGGCTTCTTTGTGATTGTCTCTTTACGCTTCAGTCCATCTTCGGAGCAATAGCCCACGTTTTGAAACAAGTCGCCAAGTGGCGACGTTGCATCAGTCGGGCATTCCGTGCCTTTTGGCGCTACGAAAATAGCACCGCCGATTTTAGGAGCACCTAAAGCAATGTTGTTTGCGTTATTAGTTGCCATCTGTATTCCTTTCTATCTGGTTGTTAGCTCGATATAGAGCTGATATCGTTCGTGCTTTCCCTCAACGTCAGGGAAGTGGCTCAAGCTGTTTCGCTTGGCACTAAAAATGTGAGGGACTTCTGAAAGCCCCTCGACTAAGTCATCCACTTCATAGGCAAGTGCTGATGCTTCGGCTCGTGTTTTAGCCCAGCACTGGATAACCACGTTCGGATGATCTAAGACGTAATCAGATCTATCGCCGCCTGTTCGTTCTATGGATATAAATCGTTCAGGACGATCCGGCGGTATCTCCGTAAGCGCCAAATAGCCCTTACCCCTGAAATAAGGGATAAGGGCTGCTTCAATGTCTATCATTTACCGCCTCCCAGCTCCCATGCTTTTAAGCAGCGTATTGTGTGCGTAGTTATTGCGTGCTGCATTCTCATTTGTAGTAGCTACACGCGCTCTAGCACGTTTTTGACCGGACATGACCATAGCGCCACATGTACAGCCTGAACTTGTAGCCTGAGCGGCAATATCTTGAGCCATGCCAAGTAACATGGCTTGCACTGATGGATCGTTTCTAAGCTCGTTACAGCCGCCATAATCCATCTTGATCTCCAAATCAGCCATGTACTGCCTCCACTCCTACAGGCATAGACCAATGACCGGGCGTTAAATCCTTGTCGTAGTGGTCAGGTGAACCTATGACCCTGTACCAATCCCCTCGAACCTTTATCCGGCATCCTCTTAGCTTTAGGTCGCAAGTCTTCGGAAAATGCAGCGTATAAGTCACTAAAACGCCATCAGGGCGCATAGGATCATCAAGATCACTTCGCGCCCCGGGCGATACCAAAACGTGTTCAACGTCTATTTCAGATGGCTCATATATCGGGTTTCCGTGTGCGTCTTCTACACCTGTCTCTTCCTCGATCTCAACTGTGACCGTTTCCCCTGCTTTCCCATCAAACAGGCTCATGGTTGCCCCCAATCATCGGCGCAATCGTGCCTATGGATTGCCGCTTCTTCTTGATACCTAAAAGCCGCATTTCCTCAGCCGTTAGGTACTTATCGCCTGATGGGTTTGCAAATGTTAGTGACCCCTGATAAGTGCCTGCTGTTTGCTGCATGGCGGTAACCGGCGGCGTGTCGATTGGTGTTTGCATGACGCGCTTTACCACATCGCAAGTAATTATCTTGAGTAGCTTTACTTGATTTTCGTTTTCCGGATCAAGCTTTACCCCTGAGCAATCAAGACGAGCGGTTATATATACCGTCACATCTTCGATCAGCACGGTTGCTCTTGCTACCTCATCGGTGTTTAGTTTGCGCCAACGAGCAATTAGGTCTTCAACTTCTGCAAAGGACATGATTAGCCCTCCTGTTGCTCACCCTCGCCAGCTTTAGCATCTGCCTTAGCGTCAGCGTCTTTTGTGTCCTTGGTAGCTTTGGCGGTCTTTGCAGCTTTAGCATCTGCCTTAGCGTCAGCCATGCTTAGTGGTTTCCATACGCCACCAAGCGCAACTTTTGAATCAACAACGAAACCGTTTTTAGTGTTTTTGTACTTCATGGGTTCTCCTTAAACAGCTGGGGCGATAATGCCAGCAGGGAATCGGTTTTCTCCACCGATACGGGTTAGAGGTTTTGCAACTTGGAAGCCCACACGGAATACAACACGCATAGCCTTAGCGTCTTGCTGCATAAGGTTGTACAAAACCTTGCCCGTGTTATCAGAAATAACACCTGTATCGAATATCTGGTAGGTGAAATCCTGACGCACGCCGATTACAAACTTGCTCCAATCAGCAGCAAGTAATTCAGCTTGAGATTCATCCCATGCGCCGTTATCCACTTCGTCAAGCGGGTAGCCGTACAGTCCAGAAGGACCACCAGTAGATAGTGCGTTTGTATAAATCGGAGTACCCTCTGTATTGCGCAGGGCTGTTAACTCCCACTGCAGACCCGGCACAGACGCAAAACCGTTGATTCCGTAACCCTGCTTCTTAATCATCTGTCCTAGCAAAGCAACATCAACACCGAAATCTGCCCCTGTTCCTTTTGTAATTGTGTTTCCAGCTGCGATTGCCGCCGGGACTATTCCCTGCGGCCAAGATTCGGGCTTATCTTCTCCGAACAGTCCAGAGCTATCTACCTTTGTGCCTACTGCCTCAAATAGAAGTGGTCTTACTTCATCCCATAGAGGCACATCGGAATCGTCAAACAAAGCATCAGGAATAATTACTATTGTTGCCAGTTCTTCGGCTGTGATAAAGGTGTCTTTCCACTCTGCCCCTGTGGTCTGCTTCAAACCGTCATCCCCATTTACCCAATAGGCAGACGGCAAAACAGATAGAACAGGCTGTCTTGCTTGTTTTCTGCTTAGCGGCACCCTGCGTGCTCGTGAAAGCAAGACAGAGCTTTTAGGGGCTTCTTGGATGATCTCTTTGCTAATCTGCTCAGGTACGAGCGATTCAGGCATGTTCTCGCGGTTAATTGATGTGTTTATATCAGGCATGTTGCCCTCCTATCTTTTGTACGATTCACGTATCCAGTCACCAGTTGAAACTTGGTCGGCTGGCGGCTGACCACCCTTATCTGTTCCAGATGGGGCAGTACTTGTTTTGTATGCGTCTTTAAGTTGCTCGGCGTGTGCTTCGATATCCTCTTTGGTTGAACCTCTGAGTACGTCTGCTGGCACACCCGTAGCCTTTGAAACTTCACTTGCCCACACTGCGATTTGCTCTTTTTGCCTGTAGCTTTCAAGCTCTTTTTCGGCTTTCGCTCGTGCGTCTTGCTCCTTTTGCAGTTCTGACTTACTGGCTTCGTCCAGCTCGTCAAACTTTGCTGCCTTTGCCTTGTACTCTTCAAAGCCCTCATATTTGGAGCGTTCACGCTTTAGACGGTCGCTCACTAATTTGTCTAAGTCGGCTTGAGTAGTAATTGGCTTAAAGTCGTTTCCCTCTGTTGAGGTGGTTTTATCCTCCGTTGCCGGAGTAGTTTCTTCGGACATTTCTGCCCCTTTCCCCGCAAATGCGGTGTTAAGTCCGCGCTTACCTATGCCCGGCGCGTTCGGGCAACAAAAAGCCGCCCTTAAGGCGGCTGAATTGCCAAGCTATTTGGTTGTTATCAGATATCAAACTCGATAGTTTTAATTCCTGCTACCTTTTTAAGTTCTTGTTCCATTTCAGCCTTTTTAGCGTTGTATTCTTTGGCGCATTCAGGGCATAGATGGTGGTCTTCGCTTACTTTCATCCAGTCACACCACGAAGATTCAAGTTGTGTAGTAAAGCTAAAGAATGGGTCTTTAACATCTGGATCAATTTCTAACTTTGTGCCGCATTTATTACAAATGAGTGCAGACTTTCTTATGTGTGACATTTCTTTACTCCTTTTGTTTGATTTGGCGCGTCATGGAGGAATCGAACCCCCATCTGCGGATTTGGAGACCGTTATCATGCCATTAGACCAATGACGCTATTAAGTTGTGGCTGAATATGGTAAACTCTGTTTAGCAAAAGCCCCCCCTGCCTCTGAAAGCGGGGAGTGTATCGAGAGGTGCACTTTGGGGCTTTTACTGTTTCTTAAGCCTTAACAGTGAGCCGTCTTTGCCAATAAATAAAACTTCTTTGATGTTTAATTCAGACATCATGCTTTTTATTTCTTTGCTGACTATGCTATCTTCACGCTTGCCATAAGCGTTGGAGTATACGATTGNNCCCATTTACTGACAGCGTCGGCAAGGTTTTCAAACACCGCTGATCTTGATGCGCCTAAAGGAGATTTTTCTTCCCACTTCTGACCGTTTATATTAAGGTCAATGTTTGCTATTCCCCCGTTATTCTCCTTCACCCATTTATGTGAGATTCCTTTGCTACTTAAGACATCAGCGGTTTTTCTCTCCCTTTCAGATAGTTTTTTACGCTTTTTTTCGTATTCAACCCCAGCATCTTCCCCCCACTTGACCCAATCGTAATCGCGCCTTGCAAGCTCTTGCCTTTCAGCATTTACAACTTCTTGTGTAGGCTCTGCATTTTGCTTGATTCCAAGCGTCTGCCTAATGCTATCCATAGCATTTCGGATATGGTCACTGCTATATTCTCTACCGTCAACATCTATGGTTATGTCATGTCCTGCAAACCCGGGAACAAATACACATCGGCATCTATCATGGAATGTCTTATTCTTGATTTTCATGACTTGAAAACTATAGGCAACACCGACCTTAGCCATCTCTAGGCAAAAAGCACAGGGTTTTGAACCTCTGGGAACACTTGCACATCCCGTGCCTTTCTCGTCTAATTTGCTGTTGTACATCATCGTATCTTTGGCAAATGCACGTATGCGCCTATCTACCATTTTTGAAAACCGAGCGATAGTCTTTTCGTCAGCATCTTCCCATGACATATTCCCTTGCTCTGCTTCTTTCAACAAGTGAGACAGGCTGCGTACTGAACTTTCCGATCTCTCTCTGTAAGTTCCCTCGTTTGGATTTAGCGTCTGCTCTTTTATATCTTTGCCCAGTACTTGCTTTCTCCAATCGTTGTAGCATTCGGCTGCTGTTGATGCTGCAGACTTTTCATATTTTGCTACTAAGTTTGGTATTTCTTGTTTCAAGTATTCGCGGTACTTCTCAACGTTTGGAAACGCGCCCCGACTCCTTAGTATTTCCTCTAGCTCTCTGGTAGCTTTTTTCGATGCAGCATCAATTTTTTCATCGTATTGGCTAAAGCTAACTTTTTCAGCCATTTTCTTGACCTTGTCGTGTAGCTACCCTTGCCCTTTCCTCTGCTACGGCTTGATCTGTTAGCCTTTTGCCCTCAACCAGTCGCTTGTCATTTTTGATGCGCTTGATCTGCTCTTGATTGAACCCAAGTTCTTCAAGTGCAACATCTGTTTCACCAAAGCCCGGAACAGCAGACGCGATCTTAACCACTCCATCAGCTTGAGAGACAATAGACGGTGTGGCAGGGTTCTTAAACTTAGCCGTGATGCTGTTTTCTTCGTCTGTGAGGTCATTAATGGTCTTGTCTTGAGCAATTGCCAATGCTAAGCGTCCAAGGGTCTCTAAAGCCTCACCGTTTGATGCGTTCATGTCATTTACATCAATTACAAGGTCTTCTTTTGCCGAATACATTGCTTCTGCGCTTGCCGGGTTGTCGTGGATTACCCCTAGGGACGAAATCGGTATGTTTGTCTCCCCTGCAAAGCGAGATGCAAGCAGTCGCATATAGTCGTTGTGCGGCTGCATAGACATTTGCGGAAATTGCCCAGCTTGAGGAATATCGCCGTTTTCGTTTGCGGTGATAGCCAGAAAGCTTGCCATATAGGCAAGGTATTTTGGCATTTCTGTGCCGTCTTTGTTCTTAAAAAGGTCATCATCAGCACCAAGCACATATCTTTGCGGAGCTGTAAAAAACTCAGATGATACTTCTGTTCTAAGAGCCTGTCTAACCGCCGAATCCGTGATAGAGATAACCGCTCTGCTAATCCGCGAGTTGCCAAAAGGGCGGTCTAGAGACGGGTTATACATCATCGGTACCATTAAAGGTATGCCCTGCTCATTTGGCAATCGAGTGCAGACAAAACGGTTATTTCCGGCTCGTTTGAGCTGCAATATTGCATCATCTGTATATATGTTGATCCAAGTTGCTTTGCCGTGCTTGTCGATGTCGATAACGGACATGCCGCACTTGATACGTTTTTTCCGGTAATCCCAAAGTGCTGCCGCAAAGAGAGCGGAGTAAGACGAGATCACTACAGATTGCTCACCGTCAATGCCTCTGTCGATAGTCCAAAACATACAACTGTTTGTAAGCTCGCTTTTAGTCGCTTGCTTATAAAGCACCTTTAGCCTGTTGCGCTTTATGATGTCGTTTAAGAGCTTGTTTTCTCCATTATCAAAAACAAAGCCCTCAAATGTCGATCTTGCGGCAGGGTAATCAACTGCTTTCGCTGGCCATCCCACTACCGTTTCGATATTTCTAAGCGGTGGAGGGATTGAAATACCCAAATCCTTGAGCAAGTTCTTTCCGTGGTAGTATTTATGCTTGAGAGTGTTTCTGGTTAGCTTAGACGTGTAAACGTTCCATAGATCATCTATCATTTCTTGCTCAACAGGTGTAATTCCACTAACCGTTGTGGGCTTTGTGATGTTGTACAGCATTAAAGTATCCTCGATCCTTTGCCGGGGTTTCTCTTGGTCGTCATAACGCCCCAGTAAGCCAACGTGCAGGCTTCAACAAGCGTTACATCTGTGTCACCGATTCCGCCCCAGCCCCAAGCCCCAGCCTTACCAATCTGCCGCTTTTGGGCGTTCAAAGCGGATTCATTAAGCTGCTCTTGGTCAAAGTGATTAAGTTTCTTTTCGTGTATCGCATTTAAAAAAGAAGAAGCCGCCGTAGCGACTTCATGAGCTGATGGTGCTATAAGTGCTTTAGGTGGAAACTTCCGCTCTTTTAGCTCGTCTATTAATGTTCCTGCCCCTGATAGCCCATCAATTACTACCACGGCAGCGGTTTTTCGTCTTTCGTCTATGTAATCGGCAAGCCAAGTTATGCCCTCGACTTGAGACCGGTATTCTTTAACCTCAATAAATGGCGTTCCTTGTTTTGGTTTAACAGCAACCGCCACGCTCACGGTTTGACCATCAACAGAAAACTTCACACCATAGCCTAGCTTGCCATCTTCGGGCGGTGTATCGATGGCTAGAGCGTTCCACTCTTTCGCACCTAAGATACGAGTGCCGCCAACTTCAGCCCAGTATGACAAGCGTTCACATGCAAAGTCTTCTGCCGATGAAGACAGCAGTTCATCTTCAATCGTAGATTCTTTGATGCGTATTCCTAATGCTGGGTTTGTTTCATACCATCTTGTCCTGTCTGTTACATCTCCTATTTCTTTAACAGACCATTCATGCCAGCAGATACCCTTTGATATCGGCTTTTGCTTAAGTGCTCTTTTTCGTACTCTGCGAAACACTGCTGCCTCCATATCTACGCTTGGAGGTGTACCTGTATATATGATTTGTGGGTTGTTTAAAGGAGCTGCGGATTTCGTATATTGCAGAGCCTTAAGCTGTTCATCGGTCAAGAATTGCGCTTCATCACAAATAACAACATCAACAGTTCCTTTGAAGATATCACTACCTTCAACATTTCCTGCAAAACCTGGAATTCTAGATATTAGCTTATAAGCANNCCCACGAGCCGCGCCAGTAGAACGTGCTGAAAACTCGATAGATCCGCCATTCTTTAGCTCTATGGCTTCTTGTCCATTTGTCTTTCTGATGGTCTTTACACGAGCGACTAGATCAGGATATTGTCGCTTGTTTTCGAAAAATGACAGCAGCCTATTAAATGCTTTACGGGCAGTTTTCACTTCGTGCGCGGTGTGTAGTATCTTTTCGCCTAACAGTACTGCGCCGTGCAATTCTCGCATTTCAATAACAGCATTTTTGCCGTTTTGCCGTGGTAGCAATAAACCGCAAACAGGTGACGTGTAAACGCCTTTTGAATTAAGCCCTAACCATGCGTTCAACACAGTTTTTTGCCAAGGATCAGGAACTAGTCCATACTCTGCACTTAACTCCGCTGCGTCTTCGCCATCAGTATGGTGGTATTTAGGCTCTCTTTTTATTCGCGGCTCTTGATTTCCGCAAAGTTTGGGCTTCGCGGCGCGCTTCAATGCGTTCAAGTGGCGTTACCCTCACTTCCATTATTTGTGGCTCTGGTTTGAATTCAAAAGTTAGTCCCATGTAGGCTTCTCGTTGTCTGAGTTCGCCGATTAAAAACATGTTTCCTGATCCCCAAACTTCAGCGTGTACTAAAGCTGTGTCGTATAAGTATTGCCACTGGGCTTGATCCCAGTTGTTCGTTCTTGTAGAAGAGCGCCATGCCTCAAACCATGTTTCGGTTTCTTGTGGCCATTCGCTTGTATCTGGTAGCGTTGGTTTTGTGTTTTTTACTTTTGGTTGTTTTGGCATGGCTGATCCTCCTTAATTTGTGCTTATCTACTATAGCCGCTGCGTTTCGGTACAAACTCTTTTGCCCGTCTTGCTTTAGCTTCGGCAGCCTTTATCTTTCCGCTTTTGCCACTGCCCGTAGCTTTTGATGTCCTGCTTGCTTTTGGCATAATTCCCTCCTTTCTGGCAAGAAAAAACCGCCCCTTTAGGCGGTTTGGCGGTCAATTACGCTTAAAACTAGTTTAGCCAGTTATCGGCATCAATATAGGTGTTTCCAAAAGACGCTCTTTTACCTAGGTTGTAGTCAGCAATAAAAGAGTCTCTTTGCTTTTGCGTTCCGAATACTACGCATATCCAAATACCACTAAAAATCGGTGAGCCACTATATCCGTCATTAGCAGACTTCATTGCTTCTAATAAAAGTCGTGCCGTCAGACAAGAATCTTTCTCAAAGTTTGGATCATCAGGATACCCATCAAAAGGATTGTCCACCTTTGGATACTTTGGCGACTTGGAAGCAAAAGTTTTTAGACGTTTTTCAGGTTTGAACCCTTTAACCGCCTCTTGAAACTCTCTCGCCCCTATAAACTTCTTTTCTGATAAATCTAATCGTGTCCTAAACTTCTCAAGCTCTTTGGTGTTGGAGAAGCATAAACAAAACCAGTATTCATCAGAGACCGCATNNCAAACCGCTCTTTTTCTCTTTTTGCGCGCTCTCTATAGTCTCTATCTATCGAATCACTGCCGTTTTTCTTAGTTGTTTTCTTGGTAAAAATCCTTTTGCCGTTAACGATTTCAGCCATCGCGCTCTGCCTCTCTCAAAAACACAGTTTCTAGCATCGGGAACCACTCTAACAGCAACTTAAAATCCTCTGGAAAACGCTCTTTCAGTGGAATAATGAATCGTGCGTCTATTCCATCAAACGATCTCCCAAACATCTCATAATCTACAGGCAGCTCAATGCCTCGTGAGTTAATTGCTCCCATTACTTCTGCTTTTAACCAGTCTGCAATAGGTGAGACCTTGCGACTTCTCTCTTTCATGACACCATAACGGACAAACGATGCGCGTCTGTGAATACTGTCCGCCGCCCGAACTCCGTCAGCTACCCAAGTATCAGCCGGAAGATTCAAATCTTCCTTAATGAGCTTCCACATTTCTTCGTAACTAAAAGTTATCAAACTTGCTGAATAGATGACCGGTATTCTTTGAGGGGCTTGTGAAACATAGGAGTTGAGTATTTCGTAAGCTGACGGATGTGGGTATTGATAAATCTTTTTATTGAAAACTCGCTCGAAGTACTTTATTGAATCGTCAACAAACTGCATGTGCGGCACTACGTACAAATAGCAAGGCACGACTTCAATTCCGGCATCTTCAAGCGCGATCCATGCGGCTATAGAATCTTTGCCGCATGAAAAAGCAAGTAACACGGGTTCGTTTAAAGCTTTAAGCTTTGCTATAACCTCTTTGCTGGTTGGCTGACCCTTGATGATGGTTGGCATATTACCTCCAATAAAAAAACGCACCCGGGCGAATGCTCGAATGCGTTCAAGTGGTTTATTTAGTTTTGGCTACTTACCTTTTGCAAGCTCCATTATTCGCGACCAAGGCACTACTGACCTAATCACTTTACACTTGGTTCTGTAGTCTTTCACTTCATTTGCAGCTTTTACGGCTGCCCTAACTACCTTTGTGTTTTCGCCTATAGCTTCAATTATCCAGATTAACGATCTGTGGTTTAACAGGCGCTCATATGTCACCCTTGCGCTATTGTTTGGGGTTGTCCTTGTGTATGCCCCTGTTCCGGTCGTCTTTTGATATCTAAACCACTCTATCATGTGATCTTTTTCGCTTTGGTAATGTCCTTTTTTACCTGCTCCCCAACCGCCATAATCCTTTGAAATGGGTGGGTGTGGGTCAAGTGTTCGCAATACCAATATGAACTCTTGATTAGTCATATCATCGCTTGTCATGGCTATATCCTTGTGCCATCTTCAAAAACAAAACGGGCTTCATACTTTGCGCCCATAACTAAAGCTATATTCTCTAGTTCCTCATCTTTAAAAGTGTTTCGCTTGATCTTGCTGTTAAATGCAGCTCTTGACATGCCTACCGCTTCGGCTACTTGAGCCTGTGACATGCCTACATATGCCGCTGCTGCATTAATTTGCTTTTCTGTATCCATATTTGCAACTCCTTAAGCACGACTGTATAATGTGCTTAGGGCGCTGGTAAGGATGCCTGATACATCCTCACCAGCTTTGACACTTTAACCCTTGGAACGAGACCGCTTGTCCGGTCTCTTTCTCTTTCTATCAGCAATAACAAAAGTTATTACATCTAGCGCTAGGCTCGCTGTAGCTATCAGTAAGCCCAACAGAGAAATCAAAGTTTCAAAGATCATAAGCATCACCCCCTTCCCTAAGTAGGGGGGCAGCTTGTTGCTGCATTGCATATGGTATCAACAAATAAAGAAACTGTCAATTTCTTTTTAGACATTGTCTAAACTATTTTGTATTATATCTTGACATTGTCAAAAATACTTGAGACAATGTATACATTAGATAAGCAATCAGTTAGGAGCAAACATGCATACATATTTCACACCAAAGCCCCAAACCCTTGAAGAACTCAAGAAGATGTATCACAAGCTAGCTATCAAGTTTCACCCGGATTGTGGCGGTACTGATGAAGCCATGAAAGCTATCAACGCCGAATACGAGCGCTTGTTCGCTCAGGTCAAAAATGTACATCACAACAAAGACGGCGCAACCTATGAAAAGGCTACCGAAGAGACCCCGGATCAATTCAAGGACATTATTAGCAAGCTCATTCATATGCAAGGTATCACCATCGAAATTATCGGCTCTTTTGTGTGGCTCAGTGGCAACACCAAGACATACAAAGACCAAATTAAAGCCCTTGGCTTTAAGTGGTCGCAAAACAAAACCGCTTGGTACTTAGCTCCCAAAGGTTATAAGCGCCATGGCAAGGGTACATACACAATGTCAGACATTCGCGGTATGTACGGTTCTAGAAGTGTTGAGACTGAAAAGCAAGTTGCTTTAGCAGTGTAAAACTATCAGCATGGCAGGGATTAAAGCCCTGCCGGAAAGGATCACTATGAAAAAGGCTAATGTCAGATTCAACGAGGCTAGAAACCAGTATGAGTTATTCGCACTCTACACCGGGGAAACATTACAGCGCTATACAAAGCACATTGAAACCATGTCAGAACTGAGCTACACGCCCTATTGTGAATACAAGCTACCTTTTAAGCAGATCGAAGAATACGCCAACAAGCGCGGTTACACGCTTTACTAGAGAGGATTTATCATGAAGACAAAAAGCAAATACTTGAGCAGATTCAGATATTAGCCATGTCAGCAGAAGAAGAAGCTGAACTAGAATACAAGGCAGCAAAAAGCGGAAATGATATTAAAGCAAAATTACACGCACAACTATCTAGAGAAAAGTGGGATAAGATAAATGCTCTTAAATGGGTGTTAGGAAACTAGAGGATCATAGCGGAAGTTTAGCCCCCTGCTAAGAGGGGGCTTTTTACTGCAAGCTTATTTTTTCTATCAGCTGGTTAGCAATCTTTGTAATAGTGGTAACTGTTACATCCATAGACGCACTGCCAACCCCTCTCTTGATTACATCTTTGACTTTATGCCAAACTTTACTATCTGCCACCGAATCGCAAAAGTCTTGACCTTGCCAAGTCAGGTTATAGACTGTTGCGCTGTAGTAAATGCCGCCCCAAGCCTTTTGAATGGTTGCATTCAGTAAACCGCATTCATTCATCATGTCAATGTGGTACATCACTTCTTCATCAGACCAGCCGCCATCATCAAGACGAAACGCAGAATGTTCTAGCGGCATGTCATTATCTCTGGTCATCATTAGAATGTGTCTGACTAAGTCCATATTGCGTTTCATATAACACTTCCTATCAGGCAAAAAGCAGGTTACTTGCGTAACACGATTTCTCACATTTGTAACTCGGGGGGATAGGCGCTTGACAGTCTGGGGTCGCCTGACCCCTAGGGAGAGGGGCTATAGCCCCTTTATGCAGTAACTATATGCTACCTATCTATAAATTACATATACTGAAAGCTGCTTTGTCGGTTTTACCACTTGCCGGAACTCTTTAGCGGTCGATTTATCTTCTCTTGTGGTATCAGCAGCTTATTGCCTTTGCGGTTATTGCAGCATCTATGTGTTAACTGCAAGTTGTCTCTTGCGATGGCAGAACCACCTTTAGAGATTGGAATTATTTCATCAACTTCTGCGCTCATTGGGTGTGGTGTGGCTAGGCTTTGGTCTACATACTGACCACATATAGCACAATGTGTATATGTAGCAAGTACCCATGCTCTAGCCTTGCGCCTTGCTGAACCATTCTTATATCTTGGATTTGCTTTTGATATTTCTACCACCCTGCCCGGTATTAAAGCCCGGCATTTAGCCCGGACATAATAAAAGCCGCCCCGGTTAAGAGCGGCTTACATACTTCTGCTTTATACATAATATCACACTTAGGGGGCAATTTGTGTTATGAATATTCCGGATAGTAACCCCCGGTATTAACTACCATACCGGATATCTAACAGGGCTATTGCCTCGGCTTCTGTTGCTGCTACTGCTTGCCGGGTTATGCCTTTCTTCTTGGCTATCTCGGTCTGTGACAGTCCGGCTATGTATCGTTGGTAAAGCACCGCCCGGTATCTGTTCGGCAGTCGGTCTATTATCTTTACAACGTCCTTGTATGCGGCATTGAGATTATCTACCTCAATTAGTGCTTGTTCTTTTGCATCTGCATATGCAGTAATAAGCCGCGCTATTTTGTCGTTGTCACCTCGGACATGCGCTGTATCGTTGCTGAATACAGTTTGTAGTCCGTCTAAGGTTGCTAGTGTTCGCTCTAGCCCCGTTACTCTTGCTTCTAAGATTGAGAGCCTCGAATTGAATTCTTTTAGTAGCTCAGAGGCATAGCCCATTTACAACCCCATCATTTCTCTCAAACTGTCCCTGAAGTCTTGTATTGCTTTGTGCAAACNNTGAAAGCTTCATTAATGCCTTTACCATCTACTGCATATATGGCTGCAAGCACCACAGCCATAACGATGGTTAGCAGCGCGTAGCTTAATACGCCTAAAAGGATATTCAAGACTTACTCCTCCGAAGTAGCTTTCTTGGCTTTATCTTTCTTAGATCTCTGCTCTCTAAGCTTAGCTATATCAGCTTGGCATTCAGCGCAAAAATGTTGACNNCAACTGGGTTTTTATCAGCCCCAGCGCAGTATCCACCATCATAAAAAGCTGCTGCGATTATTGCGGGTCTGGGCTTTTCTTCTTCTGCATAGATAGGAACATAATCATGCACTATCTCCACGCTCATTCCATCGCTAAGTTCATCAATGCTATCATGCAGCTTTATAGGCGACTCTTTGCAGTAGGCACAGCCCTTTATATCGCTCACAGCTTATCCACCTCCTTGCTCTCAAGATAATCCCTACAAGCTGCACAAAGCCCATTTGCAAACAACGCGCCAAACGGCTTGGGTCTACCGCAGTGCGTACACTCCACCTTGTCATCCATTGATCGAATGCTTAGGCGGCAATTGTCGCAAGAGACGCGTTCAAACGAGTGGAAGCATTTAACACTTGGTTGTGACAGACGATAAGACGGCAATAGACGATCTAGCCAGATATCGCAGTCAAAGCGGTCTTTATACTTTCGTGGCATCACACATCAACGCCTAAAGCTCTGGCTTTCTTTTTGAATCTCTGCAAAGCATCGGTACTGTATGCGTCTGCGTACTCAAAATTTTTGAGATCGGCGTACATTTCTATGACAAGGTCTTCTAGCCCCTCTATCCTGTCGTAGTACAGCTCATTAGCTTCAACAAGTACCTGCTTGTATTTGCGCTCGATATCGTCTATTTCATTTACCGCATCTTCAAACTCGCAGCGCTCGCTACAGACCGCAGCACCGATACTGCGTCCGTACCACTCACGCAAGCGGTCTGTAATGGTTTTCATGGTTGTTTCTAGTGTGTCAGTCATCTCTATCTCCTACTCTTGTGTTCCACGCTCTGATGGCGGTGCTTTCTCTTTCTTCATCATTAAACTTTTTAGAGCTTTTACCATATACAATAATTCCAGAACCGCACTTACAAACTATCTGCGTTGCTTCTCTTGCCCTGCTGAACATGTACTCATTGAGCATTTTTGGCTGTTTGCCGCAAAACGGACACGGTTTTAATTTAGTCATTATCAACACTCCAATCACTTTGGTCACACTCGAAACGGTACTTACACCGACGTCAGCGCCCGTCGCATTGCTTTTCTATGTCGTATTGCTCTGCGTAAAATGCATCTGCATCGTCAAAATCATCCATTTTTCACACCGTCCAATTCGCGCTGGCGACGGAGAAGGTCAAATATCGCGCCTGTTAAGTCGCTGTGAAACTCAAGCCCAGAGCCTATTTCCTGCGCCTTGCGATTAATCTTTTCTTGTGTGTCAACATCCTCTAAATGCGCCCATGTATGCAAAAGTGAGTGCTCCGTCTTGTCTGCGCCTTTGGGTATAGCTACCCAATTGCCGCTGCTTGTGATGCGTAGGCTCTGCACCTCGATATCTACTCCACTACGGTGTAGATTGTCGCCTATACGGATAGGCTTGCCGCTTTTGTCTTTCGGCAGCTTGATATAGTCGCTTTTCATTAGCGCGGCCATCATGTCATGCACGTTATCGCCCACCTGCAGCAACTCTTTTTCGTGTGCTGCTTCTATACGGTCGGCGATATCCCTTAGTGCCGTATAGCGTTCACAAGCCCCTGTCGACACTGTTTCTTCATTCCATTTTCTCAGTCCATCAGTAATGCTCATTGGTTACTCTCCTTTACAGCTTCAAAGCTCTTTAACATGGCTTCAATTGTTAGATCTATCAGCATTTGCGCGTTATTCGCGTCAAACTTTATTGGCTCGTTTGTCGCAAACGGCAGCGGCACAACCATCTCCTTAGCTTTATCTTCATCGTATTCTTTGAGTGACGCTGCAAAGTGCAGCGCATCGTTGTAGTTGTCACAAACAAACAGGATGCTTTCATAGCTTCCTGTGCCTTTTTTAACTCCGTAAACTTTTTTCATTTCTCTATCCTTTCAGCGCTTGAGCGCGTAGTTTTAATGTCACTAACGCCTTTCATAAAGCAAAGCCAGTGCGTTTTAGATAAACGCCCTGAACGGTTTCCAAATAGCGGCTCACAGCCAATAGCTTTGATGATTTCGGATACCGTGATCTGCGTCTCATTCCACTTAAAGATCAAAACACCTTCATTTTTGAGGATCCTCATGCATTCCCAAAAACCAACGTGCAATTCTGTCTGCCAGTCTTTTGGGAGCTTGCCGTATTTCATAGCCATGTACGATTTTTCACCTGCCTGCTTGAAATGCGGAGGGTCAAAAACTACAAGCGAAAATGTGTTGTCTGGATACGGAATGCTTTTAAAATCTGCAACCACATCAGGCGTGCATTCAAACATGCGCATGTTGCGTCCTTTTCCACATTCAACAGGCGGCTGGATCCGTTTGTCCATAAACGTCACGTTGGGGTTTTGCTTGTCAAACCAAAACATTTTTCCTCCGCAGCAAGCGTCAAGGNNCATTGGCGTATCCACCAATCAAATACCTCCTGCGCATTTTTCCAAGTAGTTTCAAGACCTCTCTCATTTCGAGCTATAAGCATAAGGTCAAAAGCTTTTATATATCGTCTTTTAAATCCTGGCCAGCGCTCGAAGTCTATTAGGCGCGCTTTTTTAGCCATAGGGCATCCGATGCACCCAAGTCTTTTATATCCTTGGTCATATAATTCGCAGTATGATAAATCTTTTAATTTTATAAACTCCCAAACATCTCTATCTGACCAGTCAATGATAGGGTTTAAGATTCGTTTCGAGTGCTGATTGCACATATGTATCATGCCTTGGTTAGGGTTGTCCGGGTCAAAAGATGCGC
>DBCW01000062.1:0-799 GCA_002293265.1 Eggerthellales bacterium UBA948 | reverse complement strand
CTTTCTGCTTTGCGCACTCCAGTTACAACAAAGCGATTTTCCCCTGTTCTCTCTTTTAGGTATTCACAGCAATATCTTGCAATTCTTGTAGGCGGTATGCCCTTTTTCACAATAAGCTGCCACATATTTAGCTCTGGTTTGTCTGGAGACACATCAGGATGATTGCGAACAATGAAGCGCACAAGCTCTGGCGGGTCTACTGTTGTGACGTTGTAATGAGCGTCATACTTAACACCTGCCATATCTGCAAGCGCCTTAATCACAACGCTATCCTTACCACCTGAAAAAGCCAGATAATAGCCTTCTGTAGGTTCAAATGTGCGCAGTCGCTCAATTGCTGCCTGCACTCGGTCAAGCCCTGATATGTTGAGTTGTCCGAGGCTCACTTCCTTACCTCCGATAACTCAATCCAGCCGCCAAAAGGCGTATGACCCTCTGACGGCAAACTGTTCAAAATCTTGTCGCGGTAAGTCTTTGGCTGCCCAGCAAACCAAACCCCGATGTGTTCCGGGCTTTCATCTTTCAAAAACTCTGGTAGCCGTGAATCGTATCTGCGCGGCTTGTCGTGAGCCGTTGGGCTAGCACCCAGACGGCTAGCCCAACTCGTAGCCTTGCGAGCAGCAGCGTGCCAGTCTTGCATCGGGTTGCTTCCGACCATCCAGCCGTTTGATTCGTAGTGGTTAAAAAATTTCTCAGCATCGAGATTTAAATTATTCTCAGCAATGAATAATTGAATCTCTTTTAGTGAGGGAGGAACAAATTTTTTTGTTCCGTTTTTCTTTTTATTTTCTTTACTTTT
>DBCW01000167.1 GCA_002293265.1 Eggerthellales bacterium UBA948 | reverse complement strand
TGTGTGGCAACCGGGCGCTGAGTAATGGTAGGTTCTTGTGACGGTATAACCGTCCTCCTCCCAAGATAACTCACCGGCGTGGTATGCTTCGCGATCAATGCTGTCAAGGAATTCTTTGTAGTCAAAAATCATATCTTTCTCCTTTCCGTACCATAAGCAAAAATAAAGCATATTTACATCCTGTATATATGGTAGTTGTGAAGTGATAGTATGAAATCATAAGTATGGTTGTATACTGAGATTTTTTTGTTCACTTTGTCCGCATTAGAGTGTAAAAAGCAAATACTATCCAGGGTATGAGCCCATATTCTGACGCAGGTTATATATTTAATCAGGATTATTGATATTCGGGTTGAGAAGCTGATTCGCAATTCTTGCATAAAGTGTACTATGCAAAATCAAGATGTTTTTTACTGAAGTTGATGTAACAGAATATGCATTTAGCATGCACTTCCATATTCATATTTGATGGGATGGCTAGTGCTTTTTGTTCTTCTGAAGGGTGGTTTGTGGGAATATGGGGTTGATGTCGGATGACAAGGGGATGCGACGCAAGAAAAATATCTGGTCACCAACATTTATAGTACTGGTATTTTGTTCGACTAGCGTTTATATGGTAGCCCAGGGGTTGAACTCAGGAATAACTGTATACCTGAGTCTTGTTGGTATGCCTGCTCTATATGCCGGTGTGTTAGCTGCCGTATTCTCAGTATCAGCTGCAATTGGACGATTGGTAATAGGACCTATTGTTGATGCCTATGGGCGAATGAAAGTATCTGTTGTTGGCGCCTGCATGTTGTTGGTAGGCAGTATTATGCCGCTGGTGCTAGCAGGGCCTGAAGTTCTTGCCTGCGCACGATTTTTTCAGGGAGTGGGGTTTTCGGTCGTTGCCACAGCATCAGCTACTGCTGCAGTTGATGTGCTTCCTAAGCCGTATTTGAACGAAGGCGTTGGCTTCTTTTGGCTGTCTCAGTCGTTTGCATATGCTTTGGGACCTGCATTAGCACTATTTCTAGTTTCAATGGAGTACTCTGCTTCTTTGTTTTTTGGTTTGTCAATAGTAGCTTTGTGCGCTGTACTGCTTTCACTTATTGTTAATTATGAAAGAAACCCACATCATCTGGATGCCAATTCTACTTATCGATTGCGTTTTCAAAATGGTGAGGTGCCCTATGCAAAACCACACGACTGGGTAGATGATAATAACGATAAATCTACCAACTCTTTGCAAGATAAGGATAAGCATAAACAAAACAGCTCTATAAGTTCCACAGAGAAAAAGCTTGGAAACAGCGAACGAAATGATATTAGAAAAATGCTTCGTCGCTCACTGCGCTTGAGTACTTTTTTCACAAAATCCGCATTGCCGGGAGCCATACCGATGCTCGTGATTTGCCCGGTATTTGGTTTTGGAATTTATTTTATGGGGCTTTACGGCACTTCGATTGGCATCGCGGTTCCCGCTTCCTTTTTCTCAATAGCTGCCGCTGTCATGATTGTTACGCGCATATCATCTGGAAAATACATGAACAAGATGCCTCCAATACGCATATATGCTATCGCCATCGTATGCGGGATCATCTCGTATATTCTAGTCATTGGAGCACCCAGTTCTGAGATTTACTATTATCTCTCAGGCATATTTTATGGTGCTAGTTTGGGCATATCATTTCCGGTGCTTAATGTGGTTGCTGTTACGAATACTAAGCCTGAGCATTGGGGTGTTGCAAACGCCATGGTTGGCACTGCTTGCGATATCGGCATCGGGTTAAGCTCTATTCTCTGGGGTTTGTTAAGCGATGTGGTCGGCTTTTCTGTGACGCTTCGCATTATTATAGGACTTTTCGTAGTTGCTTTCTTTGTGGCTTATGCAATGTTTCCAAAAGAGAAACCCAAATAGACAGCGAGACACTATGNNTGCATGAGTATTGCTTGGGCACTGCAAGCATAATGCTAGTATGTCATTTTTATTGTTTGAGGTGTATCAGAGCAAAGTGAGTTTCCACTGTCCATTTGGCATGAGGTAAATGAGTCGATTTGCTTGATTAGAAACCAGTCTAAAAGTCAGAGGTAGAAACCCGGGCAAAATTAGCGTTAAGTCGCTTTTGTCCGGATTCTTGTCCTATTATCCATGAGAAAGTATGGGTGGAAGCAACGTCTTTTTCTGACTTTTGATATACTTCAAAGTATCGCTGGGTGAGTAGTAGGATGAAGAAAATCATTACAAATGCACTAACTGCATGAGATTAAACTTGGGAGATATCGGTGGGTAATCGGGAATTTAAATGCAAAGCAATTAGAAAAGCTTTGGTTCTACTCATGACAGCTGTCATGCTAACTACTATTCTGGGCTGCACTCCAAAAAAGGCGACATTGGCTTCTGCAAATCTAGATTTTGATAACAATCCTACAAGTAATATATTGTTCGCTCCCGAAGGCGATGCAGTATTACCCGCCAAGACTGAGCAGCGCGCGCTTATCAGCTTTGCCGGAGATACATGTCTGAGCAGCATGCAGGGGTCTTCGGCTTTCAACTCTGTATATGACGCTGAAGGCGCAGAGTATTTTTTAAGCGGCGTTAAAGACATCTTTGCAAATGATGACTACACAGTAGTTAACCTTGAGGCTCCATTTACCACTGCTACTGCCAGGGCAGACAAGGGACCGGCAGAGGACGACAAGGGAAATCCGATCGCTTTTTGGTTCAAGGCACCTCTTGAGTATGTTGAGATACTCAAGCTGGGTAGCGTTGAGGCATGCAACCTGGCTAACAACCACATACTTGATTACGGAAACGCCGGCAGGCAAGAGACTGAGAAAACTCTCGCTGACGCTGAGATAGATTTCTTTATATGGAACACAACTTTGGTAAAAGAGGTCAATGGCATCAAGATAGGCTTCTTTGGCTTTTCCTTTGACTCTGACGCAGCTAACATTAAACAAATCATCGATCAGCTTAAAGCCGAGGGTGCCGAGACGATAGTTGCTTATTTCCATGACGGTATCGAGGGCACTTATCAACCCTCCTCAAGTCAAAAAAATGCCGCATATGCGGCAATTGATAATGGAGCTGCAGCGGTAATAATGTCTCACCCACACGTTATTCAAGGCACCGAAGAATACAACGGCGCTTTCATTGCCTGGTCGCTGGGAAACTTTTGTTATGGTGGTCACAACAACCCAAATGACAAAGACTCTATGATTGTGCAGCTGGAGTTTGTGCGTTCTGCCGAGGGGATAACTTGTACTCCAAAGCTGATACCTTGCTCAATAACCTCAACTAGTGGCACCAACGACTATCGTCCACAGCTTTTGGAGGGCACCGAAGCTCAACGCTGGCAAGACAAAGTTGATGCGATGTAGAGGGTGGCTCCATATTATTTCGCCTTGGTTTTTTTCAATAGAAAATGGATGACTTCAACGCTTCTGTTACTACAGCTTACTACTTTTTACTACTCGTTACTACTTTTTACTACTGCTTACTACTTTGCCAAATCTTCGATATTGAGCTTTCAGTCCTTCGCTTCGGATAATAATCGTGTGCGTTTTTAAGCCGTGAACGGTATGCCTAAAAGCATTGGTCACCGTTCATATAAGCAAGAAAGCCGTCGGTCATTTGGCATGTGTAGTGGGGTCTTCTGAGCGACCGTATGCGAGGTAGCCGTTGCATGAAAAACTTGGTTGCACAAGAATGAAGTCACGGTTCGTGCATTTATCGAGGCATAATTGCCTACGTTTTACGCGCACGACTAATTTGAAAACAAGCCAGACGTTAGAGGAGCGACCATGAAATTGGAGAATAAAGTAGCGATCGTAACAGGAGCAAGTTCCGGAATGGGAAGAGCCATTGCTCGCTTGTTTGCCCGGGAAGGTGCCACAGTTGTTGCGTTTGCAAGACGGCGTGAGCGCCTGGACGAACTTGCAGCAGAAGTTGCAGAAGGTGGAGCATCGGGCAAGATTTTGCCCTTTGCAGGTGACGTATCTGATGATGAAAGCATCAACGCTGTTGTAGAGTATGCGGTTTCCGAGGGAGGGCAGCTGGATATCGTTATAAACAATGCAGGTGTGATGGATGACATGATGCCTGCTGCAGAGCTCACCGACGAGCTTTGGGATAATGTTATATCAATCAATCTAACATCCGTAATGAAGATGACCCGCAGAGCGCTAAAAGAGATGTTGCCGCGTGAGTCCGGCGTGTTTGTAAACACCGCTTCTGTTGGTGGAATCAATGGATCACGCGCAGGAACAGCGTACACAGCATCTAAGTTTGGCTGTGTTGGCATCACAAAAAATGTTGGTTTTCAATACGCAACCAAAGGCATTCGTGCTAATGCCATATGCCCCGGTGCCGTGGACACAGAGATTGCAGTTGGCATGAAAAATGTGAGCGAGTTTGGTTATTCGCGTGCGGCAGCCGGCATGGGAGCTAATCCACGTTCCGGATCAGCCGAAGAGATCGCCAAGGTTGCACTGTTCTTAGCTTCCGATGACTCCAGCTTTGTAAACGCTACAACTGTTGTTGCCGACGCAGGATGGGAAGCTTACTAGGCACCGACAGCAAACACGAAACAAACAATTCGCAGACACATAAGAGCAGGAGTGTGTCTGATTTAACCAAAGCCGTCTTCACAGAGCAATGAGGACGGCTTTGAGTATTTGGGTTTGCAGCTCACCACATTATTGATGTCATTGCTAATCTGAATTCGTACCAGAAGCGGAGACGCGAGTCCAGAAATAACTTCTTTAGTATTGAGGAGCCCTTATCATAAATGGTTTGATAAGGGCACCTTGTTGCGTGCCGATTGGCCAGGTGTGAGGTTCTTTGTAGATAAGGCCGTCTTCCTTACATAAAAATCTTTAACAAGTACAAATAAAATATTATTGAATATTATAGTAGTAAATAATATTATAATATGTCTTGGTAGGTTGCGATAAATGAAAGAACTTTCTGTTGAAGACGGTTCA
>DBCW01000116.1 GCA_002293265.1 Eggerthellales bacterium UBA948 | reverse complement strand
ACGATCTGCGCGATCTCCTCCTCGGTGACCTCCTCTTTGAGGAGTCCACCTTGCTCCTGCTTGGTTTCGAGGGTCTTGGTTGCCTCCTCGATATCGCCCTCCAGCTGGGGTATCGTGCCGTAGCGCAGCTCGGATGCTTTTTGCAACTCGTTTTCGCGGGTTGCTCGCTCGTAATCGATCTGTGCTTGGTCCAGCTCGGTTTTTAAAGTCTGCACGCGATCGATGATGTCTTTTTCATTTGCCCACTCGGCTTTCATGCCATCAAGTTTTGTTTGCACCTCGGCCATTTCTCTACGCAGTGAATCCAAGCGCTCTTCGGAGGCTTTATCGGTCTCCTTAATTAATGCCTGCTCCTCGATCTGCATTTGGATCAGTTGACGGTCTACGGTGTCTATCTCTTCAGGCATCGAATCTATCTCTATACGCAGACGACTAGCCGCCTCGTCCATAAGGTCGATTGCCTTATCCGGCAAAAATCGGTCGGATATGTAGCGGTTTGAAAGTTCAGCGGCCGATACTATAGCTGCATCGGTGATGCGTACGCCGTGGTGAATCTCATATTTTTCTTTGAGACCACGAAGTATGGAGATGGTATCTTCTACGCTTGGCTCACCAACATATACCGGTTGAAAACGGCGCTCCAAAGCTGCATCTTTCTCGATGTATTTACGATATTCATCAAGTGTAGTGGCGCCAATAGCGTGCAATTCTCCGCGAGAAAGTGCAGGCTTGAGCATGTTTCCGGCATCGAGTGAGCTATCGCCACCGGCACCGGCACCAACTATAGTGTGCAGCTCGTCGATAAATAGGATCACACGACCGTGCGCTTCTTGCACCTCACGCAAGACCGCTTTAAAGCGGTCCTCAAACTCGCCGCGATATTTTGCACCCGCGAGCATTGCCGCGATATCCAGCGCCACAACATCGCGATCTTTAAGTGATGAGGGCACATCGCCGGCAACAATACGTTGAGCCAGACCTTCTACGATGGCTGTTTTGCCTGTGCCGGGCTCGCCGATCAATACCGGGTTGTTTTTGGTGCGACGACTGAGAACTTGGATGGTGCGACGAATCTCCTCTGAGCGCCCGATGACAGGGTCAAGTTTTCCGGCGCGAGCAGCTTCTGTTAGATTGCGCCCGTAACGTTCCAAGGATTCAAACTGTGTTTTAGTGGTGGCATCGGTCACACGCGTAGAGCCGCGCAGGTCGTCGTAGGCCTGTTCAAGGCGCTTGGCGGTTACTCCGGCCACGTTTAGAGCCTTGCCAGTTGCGCCTTTGTCGTCAGCCAGCGCGATTAATAGATGCTCTGTGGTCACAAAGTTGTCTTCCATTTTGGTGGCGATCTTTTCTGCCGCATTCATGATGCCGAGCAGCCTTTGTGACGGCACAGCCATCGGAAACGCGGCGTTTCCACCTACCTTCGGAGCCTTTTCAATCTCCTCGGTTATTGTTGCATTGAGCACGCTTGGATCTGCTCCAACACGCTCAATGATGCTGTCTAAGTTGCCTTCATGTGAGTCGAGCAAAGCCTTAAAGAGATGTTCCGGCTCAACTGTAGCCGATTCCAGGTCTGAAGCGATGCCCATAGCCTCTTGAAATGCCTCTTGCGAGGATACTGCTAGTTTGTCTAAACGCATCTTTCAACTCCTTTGCGTTTGCGGGTGGTGCTAATGTGTATTCCCACCTAGGCGACAGAGCGTGTACGGATGTTACAGGGTGGGACTTGAATTTGTGGGTATTACTCACGCCATAGTTGGATCATTTTGGTTTCTGATCTGGCTAATGCTGTTATTTGCTGGCGCATATTGAGCTCATGGAGTTTAGCCTCGAGTTTAGAGATACGTTTGCGCAAAGCCTCGACCTCTTCCTCTTTTTCATCCAATCGCTCTTGTAGATCGGTGATGCGCAAAACGCCGGCTAGGTTGATGCCCTCACTGGTGAGTTGCCCTATCAGATCCAGTTGCTCTATATCAGCTTGTGAGTAAAGCCTTGTGTTTCCTGCTGATCTTTTTGGGTTTACGAGACCTTTATTTTCGTAGATGCGCAGCGTCTGAGGATGCATGCCGGCAAGTTCAGCCGCAACACTTATCATATATAAAGGACGATCTCGATCACTTGCTGACATTTTATGCCTCCTTAGGTTGGTCGGCTTTGTCTGCGTCATTGGTTGTACTGTCGGGGGTGGTTGTGTTCTCGTTGGTGTTTGCGTCGTTTTGCGAACGATCGGCAGCGATCGGCTCAACGTCTGATGCAACCGTCGCTTCGGCGCTTTGAGCTGTTGTTGCCTTAACGATCTGTGGACGTATATCTGCCCCACTTGCATCTGAGGCTTCTGCAAAAGCTTCAAGCGCTGCTCTTTGTTTCTCGTTAAGTTGCTCAGCTACGATCAGTTTTATCTGAACTTTAAGGTCACCAAAACCATNNACCATCACCTTTTATTTTTTTCGCACCTTTTCCGCCAACAACAAGAGTTTTGCCATTTTGTGTACCCGCCGGTACTCGCAACTTGACCTTGCTGCCATCCGGAGTAGGAACCACAATTTGTGCTCCTAGTGTAGCCTCAACCATACTTATTGGCAGATCCATGACCACATCGGCACCTTTTCGCGAGTACAGCTCGTGTGGCTTAATGGCTGTAACGATGAGCAAGTCTCCGTTGGCTCCGCCATTTTTCCCAACGCCGCCTTTACCTTTGTAACGCAGCTTGCCACCATCCGTTGCACCCGCCGGAACTTTGACCTCTAACTTCTGACTTTGCCCATCACGTCGAATCGTGACAGTCTTCTCCACACCGTTAAAGGCTTCTTCAAAGCTTACGTTCAAAGTAACTTGAACCTCTCTGCCTTTTACTGCTTGCCCGGGGAAGTTCCAGTCGGTGCCAAACGCACCTTCGCCGTGGCGTATACGACTAAAGATGTCGCCAAGGTTACCCATGTCACCAAAGTCGCCTACATTACGCCAGTAACCTGCACCGGCACCAGCCGCGCCACCGCCACCTCCCCAATTAAAGGGAGAGCCGCCTCCACCGCCGGCACCACCATAAGCGCCGTACTTGCGAAAAGTGTCGTACTCTGTGCGCTTGTCTTTATCCGATAAAACGTCATAGGCTTCGCTGATATCTTTGAAGCGTGTCTCATCGCCACCGGCATCGGGATGATGTTTGCGGGCTAGTTTTTTAAATGCTTTTTTTATCTCATCGGTGGAGGCATCATCTTTTACGCCTAGTACCTTGTAGTAGTCTTTTTCTGTTACCATCGCCTCGCACCTCCTGTCTTTTTATTATTTGCTATCAGTCTGATCTTTATCTTCTGTCGGACGCTTTGGACCACCTTGCGACACCACTACCATGGCGCTTCTAAGCACACGGTCACCCATTTGGTAACCTTTTTGGTAGACCTGAACTACGGTCTCATCAAAAACCGAATCGTCGTCTACCTTGCCTACAGCCTGATGAATGTTGGCATCAAAAGCCTCGCCTACCGGATCAATCGTGACAAGACCATCCTTTTTGAGCACATCATGCATCTTGTTGTGTACGGCGGAAATTCCTTCTTTTAGAGGATTTTCGCTTGCACTTGTGGAGTGCTCGATCGCGCGCTCCATGTCGTCGAGTATCGGCAGCAACCGCTCTACCAGATTAGCGGTAGCGCGTCTGCGCTCGCTTTCGCGCTCTTGGGCTGTGCGTTTGCGGAAGTTATCCCACTCAGCTTGCAGTCTCACAAAGCGTTCTTTAAACTGATCCGCCTCTGATTGGGCGGCAGCTAGTGGATCTTTGTCTCCAAGTCCATCAATTGGTTCCGCTTCATTTTCCGACTGAAAATCCGGGGCAGTTTCCGAGTCCGTCCCCTCTTTTGTCTGTGCAGATCCTGATGCGCGTGATTTCTTGGTTTTGCTTGCACTATTTGCACTACTCGCGCCTCCACTGTTGGCATCGCTATGAGTGGTGGCACTATTATCAGTGCCACCACCAGCTGCTTTGTTATTGTTGCCAACAGCTTCGTAAATATCTTCGATGATTGCGTCGATGTCGTTTTCTGAATGCCCAACGCCTGCTTTGGCATCGTTGTTTTCAGCAAATGACTCTTTTTTGTTCGCCACCATTTTTAATACCCCTACACTGTTTCTATTTTTTCTCGTCTTCGTCTACTACCTCGTAGTCAGCTTCGACCACATCGTCACTGCTTGTTGTGCTGGCATCAGCATCGGCAGAAGCATCGGCTCCGGTCTCACCGGACTGAGTATCTTGATAAACTATCTCAGCTAACTTATAACCAGCTTGTTGCAGCTTCTCGGTCTCAGACTTGATCTCCTCAACATCTGTACCTTCCATTGCTTTCTTTAGACTTTCGATAGCCTCGTTAACCGCAGTCTTGGTGTCTTCCGGTACCTTATCGCCTAGATCGGTCATGGTCTTCTCGGTGCTATAGATGAGGCTGTCGGCGTTGTTTCTTACCTCAACATCTTGTTTACGTGCAGCATCTTCTTCAGCATGAGACTCAGCGTCTTTTACCATACGATCCACTTCGTCATCGCTAAGCGCTGTGCTTCCGGAGATGGTGATCTTTTGCTCTTTGCCGGTGCCTTTGTCTTTGGCTGTTACGTTTAGGATGCCGTTGGCGTCGAGGTTGAAGGTGACTTCTATTTGGGGGATGCCGCGAGGGGCTGGGGCTATGCCGTCGAGGATGAAGCGGCCGAGGGATTTGTTGTC
>DBCW01000001.1:7583-8764 GCA_002293265.1 Eggerthellales bacterium UBA948 | reverse complement strand
CATGTTCCCGTGAAATCAAAAGAGACGGCCTTTCGACCGCCTCTTTTTCTCGTTATATCAATACGTTCTAGATTTTACGAACGTTGCTTGCTTGAAGCTTACCGTTCTGGCCTGTTGTGATATCGAACTCTACAGCAGCATTCTCGTCAAGAGTCTTAAAACCCTCGGCTTGGATCTCTGAGTAGTGTACGAACAGATCATCCCCATCATCGCGTGAAATAAATCCGTACCCCTTATCCTGGTTAAACCACTTTACTTTACCTTCAGCCATGTCTTGCCTTTCTTTCTGCTCAAAGTGAGCATAATACATAATGACGAGGTCTTCGGCCAAGAAGCCTGCGTCATGTCCAACGAGCCAAAATTGACCCGCACGCATTTTACCACATTGTATACAAAGGCCGTAAGAGAACCAAAGAAAACTTAAAAAATGCATAAAGCTTGATATTTACAATTTACGCAAATAAAACAGCTCTCTAAATGCTAGATTTTTTAGCTTACTTATCAAAACGTTTGTTGAGTGCTTCTAAAACTGTAGGAGTTACCCAAGGATTAATTGTGCCATGCAAGGCTGCGATCTCACGCACTATCGAAGAACTTAGGTACATATGCTCAGGATTAGACATAATAAACACTGTTTCCAGATTTGGGTTTAGTCGATAATTCAGAGACGCTTGCTGAAACTCAAATTCAAAATCTGTTACAGCGCGAAGTCCCTTAACAATGGTTCGAGCGCCAATTTCAACAGCAAAATCAACAAGTAAATTGGAAAATGGTCTGACGATGACATTTTTTAGATCAGTTAATGCATCTTCGGCAAAAGCCACACGTTCTTCGATACTAAACAGTGGGCCTCCCCCTTTGTTTGCCGAAGCAGCAACGCCAACTATAACCGAGTCAAATAGCTGAGATGTACGCTCAATAACATCTCTATGTCCCAATGTGATTGGATCATATGTGCCGGGAACTAAAGCTGTATGCATTTTGACTCCTTTACTTAATCACACGAAAGAATTGAAAATCGTAAATATCATAACAAACAATGCTCGATTCAATGATAGATAAAATAGTTAATTTTTATGGTGCCATAAGTTTTACTTGTTGCAAGCTCAAACCTACCGTCTTCGATGACATCGGCAAAGTTATCTTTATCATTATTCGCTGAATTATTCTTTTTTACACTT
>DBCW01000001.1:0-7574 GCA_002293265.1 Eggerthellales bacterium UBA948 | reverse complement strand
TTTGCCAGGAAATTTTTTTTACTCAAATCTACCAACAGCTGTTTGATCTTATCTGTCTTAATCATGTATGGTGGATCCAGGCACACCAAATCAAATGGTGCATGTTGAAGTAGCGAATTGTTCAAAGGCACATTAAAGGTATCGGCTCTGATCACTTCTACTTCATTGCTTCTTAAACCCAGGGTCGTAACATTCGTGCGCAAAGTCTTGATTGCATTTTGATTCTTCTCGCAAAAAACAACATGTTCTGCGCCTCTGGAAAGTGCCTCAAAGCCAAGGGCACCACTGCCGGCAAACGCATCTAAAACCTTTAGACCATCAAAGCCATTTTCAGACAAAGAAGTAATGGTGCTCGCCCATGCTTCTCTCACGCGATCAGTCGTTGGTCTTGTGGACCTTCCGCTTACGGCGTTGATATTTAAGCCTCCATACTTTCCCGAAATGATACGAATCTTAGACACTTAAGATGACCTCGTATTCGGGTTGCTTGCAGACTCCGTTATATTTTCGTAAGCACTAAATAAAATCTCGAGCTCATAGCCAAGATGTTGATTATCGAGCGCACACAAGTTTGGATCATCATCAAGCATTTTAGATGCTACTTTGTGTGCACGTTCTATTAACTCGGCATCATTTATTACGTTTACCAACCTTAGTATGGCCTCACCATGTTGACGACTGCCCAATATGTCACCCTCACGTCTTAGTGCCAAGTCGTACTCCGCAAGTTTAAATCCATCCGAGCTCTTTTCCATTGCTTTTAGTCTTTTAAGCGATTCTTCATTTTGGGTACCGGTAACTAAAAAGACCGCACCATTTTTTTTGCCTCTACCAACACGTCCTCTCAGTTGATGAAGTTGTGATAAGCCAAATCGATCCGCATCTTGTATTACCATCACAGTCGCATTCTCGACATCTATGCCTACTTCCACAACTGTAGTTGAGACCAAGACATCTACATTGCCTGTGCGAAACTCATCCATCACACGCCGTTTATCAGTACTTTTAAGCTTAGATGTCATCAGAGCAATATTACGCTCAGGAAAAACAATGTTTTGCAAGTAGCGAACCTCTTGCTCGGCAGCCTTGATGTGGTCGCCATCTTGGTCTTGCGAAAATTCGGTTAATAATTCAATTGGCGTATCGTCATCCTCTGCAATTTCGTCTATATCTGACTTAGCTTTTGATACAGCTGTTGCCCCTGAGGCATCAGGTGAGCTTATAAGCGGACAGACTATGTAGGCCTGTTCTCCGTGTTTTATTGCTTCACGTATTGCGTCGTAAGCAAAACGAATATCTTTTCGATTTATGATCTTTGTAGTTGTGATGGTGTCCACTTGCGGCTTTGATCGTATGTAGGACGTATCCATATCACCATAAATCGTTAATGCTAAAGAACGCGGTATCGGTGTTGCGGTCATTGAGAGGAAATCCACACCACTGCCCTTTTGCAGAAGAGCATGGCGTTGATTTACACCAAAGCGATGCTGCTCGTCGATTATAGCTAGTGCCAAATCGCTAAAGACTACGTCAGCTTCTATCAAGGCATGTGTTCCAAACAATACAGCAATATTTCCCGTGGCCAACGATTCCAATAAGCTGCTTCTGTCTTTAGGCTTAGTTGAAGATGTTAACAGTGCCCAAGGTATGCCGATAGCGTCAAACAGCGATCCGATCTTTTTCGCGTATTGTTCCGCCAGAACTTCAGTTGGTGCCATCATGACTGCCTGATGTCCTCCATCACTTGAGGCAGCAAGTGCAAGCGCAGCAACTATTGTTTTTCCCGAACCCACATCACCAAGCAAAAGTCTATTCATCACAACCGGGCTAGCCATATCATTGAGTATCTCGGCGACAGATCTATCCTGATCGGCCGTTAATGTGAACGGTAAGGACACCCTTAGCGCATTTAGCGCTTTTCCATCTGTTACATGCAATGTTGGTGTTAAGATTTTGTCCTGGTTGCGTCTTTTTTGTTGCATATATAATTGAAAAATCAAAATCTCTTCAAATGCCAAACGCACTCTGGCTTCACGCCTCTCCTTATCATTAGCAGGATTATGAATTGCCTTTAAAGCGGCGTGACGACTCATTAGTCCATGCTCATTGCGAAGATTTACAGGCAGAGGGTCTAAAAGTGCCGGTAATTTAGCAAAAGCATCGGCGATCGCATGTATTACCCAGCCAGCCGTAATGTCGGAGTTCGCATGATAAACAGGCATGATGCCGCCAGCCTTATCTTCATCACTCAAAATCGTATGAAGCGGAGAAGACATTCTATAAAAACCATAGTTGTGCTCGATGGTTCCTTTGATAATAATTCTGGCATCCTTGACAATTGACTTTTGCATCCACGGCTGATTAAACCAAGTAACTACCACTACACCGGTGTCATCGGAAACTAAAGCCTCTAAAATAAACAATCGTTTACGAGGGCGTTTGATCCTGACTTCTTTAATGGTTCCAAGTATCGTTGCCTGAGTACCTAAAACAGCGCCGGTGATGGGAACCACTTGTGAGAAATCGTTATACCTGAACGGATAAAAATTGACTAAGTCGCGTAGCGTAGTCACCCCAAGTCTGGTCATTCCTTTTAGTCTACGCGATGAAAGCGGCATTATCGCAGACAGATCGTGGTCAAGAAGAACTGTCTGCTTATCGCGACTTGCTACAACTTTTTCAGCCACGCTGTCCTCAATTAATCGGCACTTCCCTAAGAATTGGCGCTAAAAAAATCTGCTACTCCGCTGACATCACTATTGGATACAAAGGTTGCTCGCCACGATGTGCGTCTATCTCAATATCAGGACACTCATCTTCTATCTTTGCTAACAACTCTTCAAATTCATCCTGAGCCATATCAGCACCGGCAAGTATTGTGAGCGTGTCCGCATCTTTTTCTGCTAACAACCTAACCAGATCTAAGGTCACTTCTTCAACATCTTTGCCGACGACCTCTATTTTGTCATCAATAAGACCAATGGTGTCGCCATCCTTAATAATGTCACCTTTATCCGTTTTAGCGTCTTTGATGGCCAGTGTTACCTCAGCGCTTTTTACTGCGCTAATCGAGTCCATCATCGCCTCAACGTTTTCATCAAACGAAGCTTCTTGATCAACAATAAATAATGCCGAGAAGGACTGCGGAACACTTATGGTAGGTATCACTCTTGTTCGCTTCTCACTAAACTCAGCAGCAGCTGTTGCAGCCATTACGATATTCTTATTATTCGGGAATATGAATACATTATCGGCCTTAACATTTCCTATTGCACTGAGCAGATCTTTTGTGGAGGGGTTCATGGTCTGTCCGCCGCCTACTATCTGGTCAACTCCAAGAGATTTCAAAATGTTGTCCATGCCTTTTCCGGACGATACCGCAACAAAGCCAAATTTCTTTTCTTCTTCAATATTTTCTGTTGCTGCACTTGCGACTGATGTTGCATCCTCAGAAATTGTTGCCAGACGATCTGCACTTTGAAGCCGCATGTTGTGAATGTGAACTTCCGATACTTGTCCGCGATCGGTCATATAACTGAGTACTGAGCCGGGGTCGTTTGTGTGAACATGTATTTTAAAATCAGGATGAGTACCTACCAAAAGATCACAATCACCCATTGTGGTTAAGAAATCTTGTGTTGCCGATACATCAAGGTCGTCACTTCTGAAAAGAAACTCCGTGCAGTAAAGATACTCGCTTCCCTCCCAGTCGTTGATCTGCTCGATAGCAACTTTGCCAACATCGCCGGTAGGCATGCCCAGTTCAACTTCTACGCTGCGCTCTCCGGTCATAGATGATACAAAGCCATCTATCAGAAGCGCAAGTCCGTATCCTCCGGCATCAACAACGCCGTTCTCCTTTAATATGGGCAGCAATTCAGGTGTGTTTCTTACAGAAACATAGGCGGCATCCCTAATACCCACAAGGAATTCTTGTAAAGAAACAGCGTTGGCCGAAAGCTCAGTTGCAGCCTCAGCAACATCGCGAAGCACTGTAAGGATTGTACCCTCGACAGGCTTTCTAACAGCGCTGAACGCAACTTCGACTGACTTTTCTAAAGCCGCACTAACACCGGCAGTATCAAAAGTCTCTACGCCCTCTAGTCCTTCACAAAGGCCTCTGAGAATCTGTGAGCTGATAACACCCGAGTTGCCACGTGCTCCCATAAGCGATCCGTGTGTTATAGCTTTGCGCACGTCTGCAGAAGTCGCAGATTTAGGTAATGCCGCAAGCTCACTTAACACCGCATCCATAGTCAGCGATATATTTGTGCCTGTGTCCCCATCCGGAACCGGAAACACGTTTAGTTTGTTGACCTCATCTTTGTGATCGGCAAGCGTTTTAACAGCTGCAGCAATGTGAGGTATAAAATCTGTAGGTGTAGTAGTGATCTTCACAAAGATCCTCCCGGCTATAAGTCTAATTGGCCTTCTTTACGTGAATGCCTTCAACATGAATAAAAACATCTGCAACTCTAACTTGCGCATAATGTTCCAAAGAATAGCGAACACTGTCGGCAAGGTTATGCGATACGACCGATAGATTTGTGCCGTTTTCGATAATCACGTGCAGATCGACAGTAACTCTATTTTCGTCATCAAATCTAAGAACTATGCCTCGTTGTAGTTTTCGCATTGGCAGAAGTTTTGCAAACCCATCTTGAACATTTGGTGCAGCCATACCTACCACACCGTAATTTTCCAGTGCTGCATAGCCCGCAAGCTCTGCAATTACTGCATCGGCGATGATCAGATCACCGGCAATAGAGATATTTTTTTCTTCAGTCATTGCTATGCCTCCATGAGATGTGACCGGAGATATTTCGGAACCTTTTATGAATTAAATTCAACATAGTATATCATTTGAAAAGGTTGATTGATTATCATGAGTAATAAATCGGCACTTCCTTAAATAATATGACCGGAGGTTATAAGAATGGATTTACGGCTACGTCTGGAAAAGGATATGATCGTTGTTGATGGCGCAATGGGTACCATGCTTCAACGTGCGGGTATACCAACTGACGAGTGCGGCATGCTTTTAAATGTTATGGATCCGGAAATGATATTAGGCATTCATGAATCATACATTCTTGCGGGAGCACAAGCTATAACAACGAATTCTTTTGGTGGCACCAGAGCCAAGCTTGCCGATTATGGTCTTGAAGATCACGTTGAGGAGTTCAATCGCGCAGCAGTCAGACTGGCAAAACAAGCCTCACCTCAACACGTACTTGCTGATATTGGTCCATGTGGTTNNTGCAACTTTTGAAGAAGTTTTTGATCAATACCGAGAGCAAGCACTCGCGCTTTTATCGGAAGATCCGGATGCTATTTTAATTGAAACAATGGTAGATATTGCGGACGCAAGATGTGCCCTTTTAGCTGTTAAATCAATTACAGACATTCCAATTATTGTTAGTTGTACTTTTGATGCTAATGGCCATATGGAGCTCAGTGGCACGAGCCCGGAAGCAGCGGCAGTGATCCTCGAAGCATGTGGAGCAAGTGTTGTAGGCATGAACTGCGGACTTGGCATCGATCAGCTAACACCTTTGATAGAGCGTATGGCAAAAGCCACATCGCTTCCGTTGATAATCCAAGCAAACGCCGGACTGCCTATTCTTGACGATCACGGCAATACTCGTTTCGACGGTACAGCCGATGAGTTTGCTTTTGCATCAACTACATTGCGAAACATCGGTGTACAGTTCATCGGATCATGTTGTGGGTCAACTCCGGCATTCACCGGAGCAATATATGGCACTATCGGAGATCTGGATGTCAAAAAGAGGCACACTCTTAGAAGTGCGGATGAGAAAGTTAACAACAAGAGTTCCGTAAGTATTTCCTCGCTAACAAGCAACACGCTTACGTTGGCATCGCCTATATCTTGCGTATGCTTAGGAAAAGAACAACCTACACAAATAATCGGTGAGAGGGTTAATCCGACAGGCAAACCTGCCCTTGCAGCAGAATTAGAGCGCGGGCAAATGTCTATCGTGCTTGAGTATGGGCAATCACAAGAGTCATGTGGAGCAACACTGATCGATGTTAATGTTGGGGCGCCTATGGTCGATGCCACCACAGCATTACCGGCTGCCGTTAAAGCACTTCAAGGTGTTGTAAGTAGCCCACTGGTAATGGACACAACAGACTATATGGCTTTGGAAAAAGCTCTGCGAATATATCCGGGCAAAACTTTGATCAATTCTGTAAATGGCGATCCGGACAGCATAAAAAATGTATTTCCACTTGCCAAAAAATATGGCGCAGCTGTAATAGCACTTACACTTGATGAAAAAGGTATCCCGGACACCGTAGATGGACGCTTAGAAATTGCAAAACGCATTCGCGATGCAGCCAAAGAGTATGGGATAAACGATTGTGATCTTATCTTTGATGTCTTAACAATGGCCGGCGCAAGTGACCCCGAGGCACCGGAGATAACGCTTGCAGGCGTGCATGAGCTTACCAAGATGGGGTTACATACAGTTTTGGGTGTCTCAAATGTAAGTCATGGTTTGCCGGATAGACCAACTCTTAATGCAGCTTTTATCACCGCCGCCATCGCCGCCGGTCTCAGCGCAGCGATAGCTAATCCAAATGATCCGGTCATCGCTGAGTCAATAAATGTCACAAATGCCTCAAAGGCTGAAACTACTGCTGACAATTTTGCAGATTCATACGATCACGCGCTTAATCTGTGGCGCACAACCTTTGACTCAGTTATGGATAGAGTAAAACAAGGTATCGTAGAAGATAAAGATACATCCAATATTCACGTTAATACAGATATCGTAAAATCCCCCGAAGCGCTTTTAAAGCAGGCTGTGCTTAGGGGTGACAAAGACTCCATCACAGATCTTGTTGACAAGATCGTAGAAGATGGACGCGCCGCTGATAGCATAGTGGACTCGTTGCTGACACCCACTATGCAAGAATTAGGTGACGATTTTGCTAAGGGAAAAGCTTTTCTTCCGCAAATGATGTTATCGGCCGGTGCTATGAAGGTTGCCGTCGAGCGCATAAAAGACCATCTTCCTGAGACTGATGAAGACCAATTTGCAGGAAAAGTTATTTTCTGCACAGTCAAAGGCGATGTTCACTCCATAGGTAAAGACATCTGTATTGCCTTACTGGAAAGCCAGGGTTATAAAGTTTTTGATCTTGGTGTAGACGTAGGTGCAGAAGAAATAATTGCGCTGGCAAAAAATGAACAGGTCGATGTGATCTGTCTTTCTGCGCTAATGACAACTACCTTACCAAATATGAAATCTATTGTAGAACAGGTTTATCTTGAACTTCCCGAGTTTAACTTTGCACCCGGCAAGGCAGTAGCCGTTGGCGGAGCGGTGGTCACTAAACGTTGGGCAGACAGCATTAACGCCAGATACAGCACCGATGCTCCCAATTGTGTTCAACTAGTTCACTCAGTTATTGCTGAGAAGATGTAAAATCTGTGGTACAATTCTTCGGTTCGTCAAAGCCCCACTGCGACGAATGACAATGTAAATCGAAAGGAACTTTTAAGTGGCAAACATCAAAAGTCAAAAGAAGCGCAATAAGACCAA
>DBCW01000101.1 GCA_002293265.1 Eggerthellales bacterium UBA948 | reverse complement strand
CAAAACAACTGGGATTTCTGGTCTTGTCTGCCGGAAGCACTTCATCAAGTAACAATAGTTATGAGTGATAGAGGCATTCCTGTGGGGTATCGCAACATGCATGGCTTTGGCTCACATACATTTTCTATGATCAACAAAGACAAAGAGCTGGTATGGGTTAAGTTTCACTGGGTATGCAAACAAGGTATTGAAAACTATACAGATGAACAGGCTGCTGAAGNNGATCTCTTTGGAGCTATAGAAGAGGGCAACTTTCCTAAGTGGGACTTATTCATACAAGTTATGACTCAAGAACAAGCAAAAACACACCCGGAAAACCCCTTTGACATCACCAAGGTTTGGCAACACGGCGACTATCCACTGATTCCTGTTGGAACAATGGAGCTTAACCGCAACCCGGAAAACTACTTTGCCGATGTAGAGCAAGCCGCCTTTAACCCGGCAAATGTAGTTCCCGGTATCAGTTTTTCTCCGGACAAACTACTTCAAGGTCGCCTATTTTCCTATGGTGATGCGCACCGCTACCGCTTAGGCGTTAACCACAACCAAATCCCGGTAAACCAACCCATAGTACCTGTGCATGCTTATCACAGAGACGGAGCGATGCGAGTGGATGGTAACTATGGCGCTACCAAAGGCTACACTCCAAACAGCATAGGCGAGTGGGCAGAGCAAGGAGACTTTAGCGGACTTGTAGACCCAGCCCTTATCTGGGAGGGAGCTGTCGGTCGCTACTCTCAATACGATGGTGATGATCCGTATCGTCAGCCGGGGCTGCTTTGGAACTTGATGACCATAGAAAAGCAAATCCTGCTTATCGAAAACACAGTGAATAGTTTTGCTTCAGTTACCGAAAACATCAAGTTACGTCATGCAGCACATTGCTATTTGGCAGACGAAGGCTACGGGCACGCACTAGCCGATGCCGCAGCACTAGATATTGCCAGAGTCAGGGATTTGGCAGCTATGACCTTTGATGAGAGGTTAAAGGCGACTTTGACTAAGTAAGCCTTTCAGGTTGACTATTTGCGACCGGAGCCATGAGCTTTTAACCTCTCAAGGCTCCAGGTCGCCCAATCGTTGTAGTCAACAAATAGCATCTCTTCAAACGGGTCATATAAGTACTCAATGACTGCCGTGGCATCCGTTTTGACTTTCACATCGACAGAGCCATCCTCAAGCTTTCTCAAAGCATCTAAGGCGGGGTAGCCTAATAATCTCAATTGGTATACATCGATTTGCTTTGATGTGCCATCCAGATATCTGTCAACATTGTAGTTGGCGATTATGGCATTTGTGTTGGTGAGCCCGAGTGCCAAGGAGAAAGCAATCACTACAGCAATTATCGGCTTTGCGGCGTTAAATGGCTTTGCGTGCCAAAAAGCTATTATGCAAAACCCTATCAACATTAGCACCATAAACCAGGTGGTAAATACTCGAGCCGGTGTTAGCCCATATGCACCAATGTAGAGCAGCATTTTGCTCAGAGCGGTTATTATAAGCAAGCACGTTAGCAGCGAAAATGCTCCGGCAAGTGCTCTTAGCGCCAAAGGGTGCTCCGCGCCATCTCGTTTTGTAAAAAGCCATATGCCGCCAAGTATAACTAAGTTAAGCGAAGCAATAGTACAGAGTTCAAAAAAGCCTCTTCGGGCATACTCTGCATAGGTGTAGACTTCAGGTAGCGACCCTTGCAGACCGGAGAAAAGATAGCTTCCCACCGCAATGAAATAAGTTATATACAGAGCCAAGAACAAGAAAAGTGGAGCATATATAGCAGATTTTGGGATGGCGTGGGCACTTACAAATGTTCTCAAAAGGTTGGGTTCGCTTATTAGATTGGTTTGGCGTTTGGTTATATTGCCAATCACAGCTCCAAAGATGTAGGCAGCAATCGGTATGGCAAAGAGCAGCTCCATAAGATATTTAATTATTTCTAGATTTGCTAAAAAGCCGGCTAAATCTCGCACCAAATTGCCAAAACCATCGTCAGAAGAAGCCAGCAGAGCTGTTACGAAGAAAAAGACCGGCAAGCAAATAAGCAGACCCAAAAATGCAAAAAGAGCATAACGCCACGATGAAGACTTGTTTCGTAGTCCATATAAACTAAGCGTAAAGAATCGACCAAAGTTCGTAAAAGGAACAATCAAAAACTGATTAAGCATGTCAAACAAAATGCTGAGATTGATTTTCTCAGATATCGCTGTGCGGCAAGAATACATCACCCAAAGCAAGCAAAGCGTAATTTCTACCATGATGAGATACATATTAATATCTCTGTGACCATATAATGCAAATGGCATCGCCCCTAGTACTGATGCGACAAGCATTAACCAGCTGCGATGGTTTTGCTTGATATCTTTTGCGTATAAATAGATCACGGTTGCAAGAATTAAGAACAAGAAAAACAGCGTAACTCCTATGCCTTGCCAGATCAAAAAACCAATATTGAGTGAATGCCAAAAATAAAAACCGCTTGCCAGCACGGCAAGTGCAAACAGTAAGTCGGCGATAGTTGGTTTTTGTATAGGGGCTGCGTTTGCGGGCACAGCATGCCAAGTGGGTGGCGGTAATGGTGCTGAGTTGGACTCAGTATTCCAATTTGGCTGAGATGGTAATTGATCATATTCAAAAACCCCTGTTGATTGATTGTTGCAAGGCCCTTTGGGCGCGCTTTGAGAAGACATGATATCCCCTTACAGTAGTCACGTTATTGTTTGTTTATTCGTTTATTGTTATTACTTAGTTTGGCTAGGGCTGAAATCCCTCGCTGTTTGTGCTTTTGTCACCATCGGTTTTAACGTATTCCAATAAGTCTCCGGGCTGGCAGTCCAGTTCCCGACATAAGGCGGCTAGTGTGGAGAAACGAATAGCCTTTGCCTTGTCATTTTTTAGTATCGATAAGTTGGCGGGGGTGATGCCTATGCGCGAGGCCAGATCACCGGCGCTGATCTTGCGCTTGGCCATCATTACGTCTATGTGTAGGTTTATCTTCATTGGTTGTCTTGCTTCTCGTCTATATCGTCAGTTCGTTTTCGGACTTAAGCACTACTGCGGCAGCAAAAAGATTTTTAACAGCTCTGAGTATTATGCCAAAAAAGGTTGCCAGAATTGCCACAGCGAAGAAAACAACCGACACAAAACTGCTGATGAGCAAAACTATTGCTGCAGCAATGCAAGCCCACGATATCGTTCGCAGATACTTTACATTATTAGCTGTAAAAACTTCCTCCCGCTTAACTGCTGCAAGTAGTCTATCTAGGGCAAATAGAGCAATATAGGCAGGTATGCAAAATGCGTAGTAGATAGGCATGAGAAACAAAATGTTTTCAGCACTTATAAATGCTCGACCATAGAAAAAATCACTAAAACACAAAAATGGTAGTAAGGCAGCCAAGATAGCACCAAGTCCCATGACTATACGGGTGCTCACTTGCGACAGGATGATTGAGCTATCTTTACTCCACGACATTTAAACCTCGCTTATCGGATACTGTCATACTGGCGGAGAAGGCTACCGGGTCGTTGCTAGCATTTGCCAGGTTCCGACTCCACCAAATATGATGAAGGACGTCTCTTCTTCGACACATAATAACAAATGATTTTCTGAAAATCAACAAAGATTTATTGAAAAACAATAAATTAATTGAGCACTTCTCCCAAAGTCGCTTTATCTAAATTGCCGGTTCCTCATTTAACCGGCGCTAATTAACTCATTATCTATTGCTTGACGTAAAAAATCAGAACGCGACAAGCCTTTCTTGGCAGCAGCAACTTTTATAGCATTAATGCGCGACTCCGGCACCTTAACAGTAAGTGTCTTCAAGGGTTCATCGCTAATTTTTGGACGGCCTTGAATAATTTCGCCAAATCGCATTTTGCTCCAAGAAGTACTTTCATATTCGGCAGCACTTTCTTCAATATATTCAGGTGTTACGCCAAATTTTTTATGAAGTTCATCGTTTTTCATAATGTGTTCCTTCCCATATTGAGTTCGCGCAGGGCATTGTTTGTTGGTGGCGTAAACGCGTGGTAGATAAGCCAGTCACCCTCAGGATCTCTAATGGCAACCATTTCAATAAACCTGCCTTTCTTGTCTACGCCAACAGCCAAATACTCATCCGGATTCTTTTCTAGCCGAGGTCGTGATCTAACGCAGTTAATCCATGCATCTATTGCATCTTGATTTCTTATTTCCGGATGGCGCATTGACACACGATCATCAACATAGATTCTATCCATAAGTTCCCCTCTGACGTATTATGTAATGGTAACACGAAAACATAATGTATGCATTTTGGCATATACAGCAACGGAACTGCTTAAAAGTCTTGGATTATCAGAATGAAAGAAATAATACAAAATTGCCTTATAATTAGCGGATGATAACACTTGAGAAAAAATTGACCGCTGAGGGCTTGGCAGCTTTAGTTGAGCGTGAGATTAAACGTCTTGCTTGTGTTTTGCGCTCAGATGTTTTGGACGCGCTTGAGCATGCGATGGTGGGCGAGACGTTTGCTCGTGGACGCCTTGCGTTAGAGCAATTGGTTGCAAACGCGAGCATTACTGACGAGTTACAGGTACCGCTTTGTCAGGATACAGGCAGTGTTTGGGTACTGCTTGAAGTTGGCGAAAAGGACAGCCTAGGTAATGATATAAGCATACCGGCAAATATATTTAGCTTGCTTGACGATGCTGTGGCAAGAGCGTACACGCAAGCAAGGCTGCGAAAAAGCATTGTTTGCGACGCGCTGGTAGACAGGCAAAATACCAACAACAACACTCCTTGTTTTGCTGAGGTTTATTTTAATCACAATACAGTTGGTGCCACTCTTCACATTATGTTAAAAGGTGGTGGCTCTGATAATGCATCGCGCGTTGCCATGCTTGCGCCCGGAGCAGGAATTGAAGGTGTGAAGCGCCTTGTAATTGACGCTGTGCGCGAAAAAGCAGCATCGGCGTGTCCGCCAATAGTCGTTGGCGTAGCGGTCGGATCAACATTTGATAAGGTTGGCGGGTTATCGAAACGTGCGTTGCTCAGACAGGTAGGGCTAAACAACCCGGATCCACAGATTGCACAGTTGGAGCGCGAGTTGCTTGCAAAGATAAATGCGCTTGGGATAGGTCCGGGGGGTTTTGGTGGTGCCACTACAGCGCTTGCAGTAAATATTGAGACTGCGCCGTCGCATATAGCTTCGATGCCGGTTGCAGTAAACATCGGTTGCAATTCGCTGAGAAGTTGTTCTATCGATTTAGAGGATGAGAGTGAGACAATGGATTCCCGCCTTCGCGGGAATGACAGAGGGGGTATTACGATAACGGGGGGCGGAGGAGGCATAACGGGGGACAGCATTATCAATGACCAACAAATTCACTTGCATCTACCGGCAGATGTCAATCAGCTTAAGCAGTTAAAGGCCGGCGATGAAGTCTTGCTTTCCGGTACCATCTATACGCTGCGTGACGTTGGACACAAGCGTGTGCTTGATCATCTCAACAAGACCGGTGAGCTTCCATATAATCTTAAGGGGCAGGCGCTTTTCTACGCCGGGCCTACTCCACAAAAAGAAAATCGTCCTTTTGGCGCTATTGGTCCAACTACTGCTTCTCGTATGGACTTTGCTGCTCCACAGCTTATTGAAGCCGGCATAAATGTGATGCTGGCAAAAGGTGACCGTTCATCTGAAGTTGTGAAGGCTTGCAGGACACATAACAGCGTATACTTAGCAACAACAGGAGGTGCGGCGGCGCTTTTGGCCGAATATGTTAAGGCAGCAAAAATGATAGCTTATGAGGATTTGGGCACTGAGGCTTTGCAGGAATTGACTATTGAGAATATGCCGGCTTTTGTGGCTATTGATACAAACGGAGCAAACTTATATACGGAGTTACTAAATGAGCAATAAGCGTGGCATCTTCATCACCTTTGAAGGCGGTGAGGGTGTTGGAAAATCTACACATATACTACTTTTAGCCTGGCATCTACAGTCAGCCGGTCTTGAGGTTTTAACTATTCGCGAGCCGGGCGGAACTCGTATAAGCGAAGAGATTCGCAGCATTCTGCTAAGCAAAGAGAACACTGAGCTGGATCCGACAGCCGAGTTACTGCTCTACGAAGCTGCAAGAGCCCAGTTGGTAACGCAGGTCATCGAGCCGGCATTAAAGCAAGGTGTTGTTGTGCTTTGCGATAGATACACTGATTCAACCTTGGCTTACCAGGGTTTTGCAAGAGGGCTTGGCACTCCATTGGTGGAGCAAGCAAACAAATTAGGCAGCAAGGGTCTTGTGCCGGACAGAACGATCTTTTTGACACACGATGCTAAGGAGGCTTTGGATCGTGCGACAGAAAATGGCGCAGACAGGCTGGAGGCAGAGGGACTAGACTTTCACGCAAGGGTAATTGCAGGTTTCGAACAGCTTGCTAAAAGCGAACCAAAGCGCATCCGCGTAGTTCAAAGCCGTGCAGAAAAGCAAGACACCGCACACGCTGTCTTCGACCAGGTAAAAGATTTGTTTGAGGAGCTATCAGAAAAAGAGTTTGAGATTACAGAGCAAATGCTTGGTCTGGCCAAAGAGATGCACAGCTGATGAGCGTAAACAAAACGGTATCTCTAACAAACAACAGGCAAATGAAAGGCATCAAAATAAACCCACCATTTAACGATATGACCGGGCAACCTCTGGTTGCCAACTTCTTGAGCTCGGCTGTAGAGAACCGCATGACTTCGCACGCATACCTTTTTGCAGGTCCCATAGGAGCCGGAAAAACCGAGGCAGCCAGATTGCTTGCTAAAGCCATCGTATGTGATGATGGCGGCTGCGGCAGTTGCGACAATTGTATTCGTGCGTCCAGAAAAACTCATCCGGACATCAAGGTAATAGACCCTGAGGGTGTTCAAGGCTATGTATCAGAGCAGATCAGAGAGCTTATCCACGACACAAATCTGGCTCCGATACGCGCCAAGAACAAGGTGTATATCATCACGCGTGCTGATCTGTTAAGCGGCGCGAGTGCTAACGCGTTTCTAAAAACCCTTGAAGAGCCACCTGCACGTGTAACTTTTATATTGCTGGCTCGCACCCGCGACAGTGTGCTTGATACCATTGCGTCGCGTTGCCAAGTGATCATCTTTCGCTCTATCCCGGAGGCTGAAGCTGTGCCTCTGCTTATGGAGATAGGTCAGGTTGCACAAAAAGATGCGCGTATAGCGCTTGCCTCAACAGGTGGATCGGCATATCGTGCCAAGGAGTTTCTCCGTTCATCCGCAGCAAAGAGTTTACGTATAAAGGTATTGGAGACTATTGAACAGCTTAAAGATTCGGATCCTTTAGAGGTCATGGATGCCACGAAAGAGCTGCTGATATATCTAAAGCAGCCGCTGGATGAAGTCAAAGCTCAACATGAGCAACAACTTGCCGAGGGCGGTGAGTTTCTTACCAAAGGTGCACTGAGTGCACTTGAGCGTAGTCAAAAACGAAACTTAACAATGCGCGAGCGTGAGACTTTGGGCGAAGTTTTTCATGTGATGCGGTCATGGCTAAGAGACTGCTTGGTGCTTAAAATAGGCAGAACAGAAGATGTAGTTAACATCGACTTTAAATATAATATCGAAAAAACTGCTGCTAACACTACAGAATCGGCCATTGCGCGCTGCATAAAAGCAGTTGACACAGCAGAGCTGCAAATACAATATAATGTATCAGTGCAATCAGCGATTGAAGCACTACTATTCAAGATTCGAGAAGAGACTCTAAAATATGTCTGAGCAACAAATACCACAGTCAGCGCCGGAAACTCAAGACGCTGAAACCATACAAGCTGATAACCAGCAGCACCAAGAAGAACAAAACTCCGGCCTTACAACTGTTGTGGCGGTAAGGCTAAGATATAACCCAAAATCTTACTGGTTTGATCCGGTGCTTTCCACCTACCAAACAGGCGATCATGTGCTAGTTGATACAGAGCGTGGACGTGAGATAGGTCTGGTTGTGGACGGAGCACTTCAAGTGACCGACAAGCAGCTTAAAGAGATCAAAGAGCCACTTAAACCGGTTATCAGGTCGCTTACAGAGACCGATTATCAGCGTATCGATGAGCTTGATATCAAAGGTAAAGAAGCGATGCCAATATTTCGTGAGCTTATCGAAAAACACGAATTGGATATGAAGCCGGTATCGGTAGAGTATTTATTTACCGGCGATAAGGCCGTATTCTACTTTTCAAACGATGACCGTGTGGACTTTCGCGACCTGGTGCGCGAGTTGGCATCACGTTTTCATATCCGTGTAGATATGCGCCAAATTGGTGTGCGTGATGAAGCACGCATCTTGGGCGGACTTGCACATTGTGGCGAGGAGCTTTGTTGCACAAGGCTTGGCGGAGAATTCCAGCCGGTATCAATCCGTATGGCAAAGGAGCAAGATCTGCCGCTAAACCCCACCAAAATATCGGGAGCTTGTGGCCGATTGATGTGTTGTTTGCGTTATGAGTTTGAGGCATACAAGGACTTCAAGACCAGGGCTCCAAAAAAGGGCGCTGCAATAGAGACACCTATCGGTCAGGCAAAGGTTGTAGATTTTGATACTCCGCGCGAGGTAATAATGCTTAGGCTGGAAGACGGAAAACCACTGTCAGTGCCGCTAAAAGACTTTGAGTGTGATAAGGATGCGGATGGAAAGAAACATCCTTGTCGCATCTCCAGAGACACCATTGATAGATGTGCTTCGAATTCAATTTTGATGGCCTTGGCAGCCTTAGAACAAGAAATGCTTATATCTGATATTGATACACAAGATGATAGACAAGCACGTGGCAGTGACGATGCAAGCAAGCTGGGCGGCAGACGACTTCGCCGCGGCAAGCGAAAAGACGAGGAAGAACAAGCACGCACAGGTCAAGATGAGGATAGGCAATCGGTTAAGTCAAAGGACAAAAACGTCAGACAAAAGCAATCTCGCGTAAATGCCAATCAACAACCAAGATCAGGTCAAAAGGTGCAGCAGGAAAAAAGCAAGCCGGAAGATAGAAGATCTAAAGATAAGAAAAACTTGGATGGCATAATACCGCGCAAGCGCAATGCTCAAAAATCTAAACCTCGCCCCGGACAACACTCTTCCGGTCTAAGGAGCCAGGCATCTGTTAATCAAAATGAACGTACAGATGAAGCAACTGTGTCCGGACAAGGTGCAGACAGGCGAGACATTCGCGCAAGGCAAAAAGACCGTTCTAACCAAGGTAGCCAAGCTAAACCCGGCTCTAGGCAGGATAAAAATAGCGGGCAAGGCGATCGGCCGACATCATCTATGGGTGGTATTCGCCGCAGGAGACGCCCAACCAACAAGCCAAATCAATAATAGACAAGGTGCATGCACATGCTTAAGCAAAAAGCCGTAATGACCGATCTTTATCAACTCACAATGGCTCAGGCTTACCTTTCGAGTGACATTGCAAGTAAGCAGGCGTGTTTTTATGTGAGCTTTCGCGAAAACCCATTTAAGGGGGGATATGCGATAGCTTGTGGCTTAGAGCAAATCGTTCAGTTCATCACATCTTATGGTTTTGGTGAAGATGATTGCAACTACATTGCGAGCATCAAAGATGCTAGCGGCGCAGATTTGTTTTCCGATGATTTTATCCACACCATTAGCAGCTTGAAGCTTACAGTTGATGTTGATGCAGTATCGGAAGGAACACTGGTTTTTCCAAACGAGCCGATCATACGTGTTACCGGACCTGTTATGCAATGTCAGCTCATCGAAACCGCGATTCTCAACATTTTTAATTATCAAACGCTGGTGGCAACAAAAGCTGCCAGAGTCTGTGATGCCGCCAAAAATAAACCGGTCGCAGAGTTTGGGCTCAGACGAGCACAGGGGCCATCCGGTGGGTTATTAGCCTCTCGGGCAGCCGTTATTGGTGGATGTTCCTCCACCTCTAATGTGGAGGCCGGAAAAGTGTTTGGCTTGCCGGTGTCGGGCACCCATGCGCATTCTTGGGTCATGGCGCACGATAGTGAGCTTGAAGCTTTTAGGTCTTTTTCCAAAGTCTTTCCAAGCAATAGCATTTTGCTTGTGGACACCTACAATGTTGTAAGCGGCGTTAATAACGCCATTACGGTGGCGCGTGAGATGGAACGGCGCGGCGCAAAGCTTTCCGGTATCCGCATTGACTCCGGTGATCTGGTATGGCTTTCATGTAAGGCGCGTCAGATGCTTGACGCGGCCGGCTTAAACTACGTAAAAATTGTTGCCAGTAATGATCTCGATGAATTGACGATCCAGTCATTAAACGATCAAGGTGCCTGCGTAGATATGTGGGGGGTAGGCACTAAACTTGTTACGGCATGGGATCAGCCGGCTTTATCGGGGGTCTACAAACTGTGTGCTACTCGCGTCGCAAATACCGATCCGTGGACTCCGCAACTTAAAATCTCAGAGCAGACGGCCAAGACCACTCTTCCGGGCATGTTGGCTGCGAGACGTTACTTTGACGCAGCCGGTATTATGGTAGGTGACATGGTATATGACGAGCAGATGTTACCGGACAATGATTTGATAGTGGATCCAAACGATGAGCTGCGGCAAAAAGATCTCTCGGGGCTAAAGTGCGTGGAGTTACTTGAGCCGTGCATCCGCGATGGAAAACAAGTGCAAAACACTCCTGATATTAAACAGATATGTGAAAACACAAAGGCAAATCTTGCAAGTCTTCATGCGTCCAACAAAAGGTTTTTAAATCCACATACCTATCCGGTGGGTCTGGAGCAAAAGCTCATAGAACAACGAGACAACCTGATCAGACAAGCAAGAGCTTTGAGAGTGTAAAAAGCAGCCAATCATCTCGGCGAACAGTGCATAAATCAAATGCGTATCTTGTCCTATGTTGATATAATACGCACAACAATTAAAATTTGTAAGAATAAGGGGGCATTCTGTGCGATAATCTTCTTTGAGGGAAATGAGGAAAGGAAATCAAAGCTTGAGCGGGTTTTACCGCATAGCATCGAAACTATCTCTAATTATTATCTTGCTCATTGGCGTATCATTGTTAGTGTCTTGCGACGGAGATATTCAGGTCAATGGTCTTTTTGGTAGTGGAGGAGAGCTTAGCAGTGAGGTTCCGGCAGATAGCTCAGAGCGAGCCAATCCCGGAGAACCACTAGATACTACCCCAACGGTTCTGGTGGCCACGCAGCCCGGCTTAGCGGTTAAAAATCACGACAAGGCGACGCTGGATTACTCAAATGCCTCGGGGGGATATGTTTGTGTCAGAAACAACATGCAACAGACAAAGGCGATGGTAGTAATGACCACTCCTGATGGAAGCCAATATAAATATGCGATAACCACACCGGACGTGTTCATCACGATCCCCATGTCTGTTGGCAACGGCACGTATCAAGTAGATGTATATGAAAACCTCTATGGCGATAATTACGCTGCGATATTTGCCCAGAAGTTCGATGTGGTTTTAGAAGATGAGTTTGGACCGTTCTTGTATCCAAATCCTTGCGTAAATTATTCTGAGGGCGATGCTGTGGTAAAGCTTAGCCAACAATTGGCATCCAACGCTACCAGCGAGGTAGAAGTTGTGGAGCAAATATACATGTATGTTGTGCAAAACATCACCTATGACTACGATAAAGCTGAGACAGTGGCTCCCGGTTATCTGCCAAACAATGAAGATACTTTAAGGACAATGACAGGCATCTGTTTTGATTACGCCTCGCTAATGGCAGCCATGCTGAGAGCACAAGGTCTGCCTACAAAGTTGGATGTTGGTTATTGTGGTGAAGCGTATCACGCTTGGATTGAAGTTTACACAAACGATGCAGGGTGGGTACGAAAAAAGATCGAGTTCCCATCCAAAACATATGTTAGGCTAGACCCAGCGTTTGATGCTGCGAGTAAGGGAACTGGCGATATTAGCAGGCTTATCGGCGATGGGCAGAACTATCAGCCGATACTTTATTACTGATGGATGAAAGGGGATAAGGATGGCTGAGAATACCAGCAAAAGAAAAGAGCTTAGCGCAGCCGATCTAAGCCTATTCTTTACTAATCTGGAACTCATCTACCATTCCGGACTCACACCTGCCGAAGGGTTTGACATTCTAAGGCAAAGTTCGCAGAGTGGCCCTAAGGGGGAGGCAGATAGCTCATGGTTTAAGCGTCTATACGATTTCTCAGTTCAGGGCATGACGCTAACCGAATCGCTTAAATCAGCCGGTGGTATACCAAGTTACGCTATATCGCTGCTTCAAATTGGTGAGCAAACCGGTAAGGTCGAAGATACTTGCGCCGGTCTTAGAGATTATTACCAAAAAAGAGATGAGCTAAGTCAGTCACTTCGCTCAGCGCTTGTATACCCATTGATAATGGTCTTTATGGTATTGGTTGTTGTTGTGATCTTGCTTACGCAAGCTATGCCGGTGTTCGATCAAGTATTTAGCCAGCTTGGGCTGGAGCTTACCGGTGTTGCCGGTACTTTGCTAATGATCGGTCAAGTCTTAAGATCATCGGCACTATATATAACCGTTGCTTTGGTGGCGATAATTGTGGTAGTCCTTGTGCTTAGAATTACTGCGCCGGGCAAACGGCTTTTTGCCAAATTGTATGAAGTTGCGCCTGTGACGCGCTTGATCTCGTTTGAGACATCTCTGCAAAGATTTGCTCTTGCTATGGCAACGATGTCTCGTAGCGGCGTTGAAGCGGATGCATCGCTTGGACTGGCTGCTCCATTGGTAGATAACAGCGAGGTATCAAAACGCATTCAAGAGATCCATAGAAAGGTAGAAAAGGGCTCCAGCCTACAGTCGGCCGTTGAGGAAAGCGAGCTTTTTTCTCCGGATGAGATGTCAGTTTTAACTGTAGGCTTTAGAACCGGCTCAGATGCCAGGGCGTTTGAACAAGTTGGTGAGTCTATTTCGCGCACGACCGAGCGAAAGATCGGTCGCTTGGTGGGAACGCTTGAGCCGGCCATGGTAGCATTTATGTGCATAATTGTGGGCGCGGTTTTGCTCTCAGTGATGTTGCCATTGCTTGGAGTGCTAGGAAACATCTGATGCATAAAAAGGAAGGCATTTAGTAATGCAGAGGACAACAAAAAGACCGCTAGTCATACGGCTCCTATCATCTTGGGCGCTTTGGGCTTTGCTGTTTTTGGTGTTGTTAAGCGGTCTGGTCGTTTGGGGCTCCACAAACTTTAGGAGCAACATAACCGAGAGCCAGGCACAGTTTGTTGCCGATAACGTTAGGCGAAGCGCCATACAATGTTATGCGATAGAGGGGCGTTTTCCATCCACCCAAGACGGTGTAAAGTACTTGGAGGAAACATATGGTCTGGCGATAGATCATGAGCGCTACCGAGTCTACTATGAATCCATCGGCGCAAATATAATACCGCAGATCAGAGTGGTGGTAATTCCCGGAGGCGCAATTGACGCAATCGTTCCTTCGGTTAGCGTAGGAATAATTCCATTTGGTGGTGAGGAGTAACATGTCAAAAAGATACTCCTTAGAGATGATCGTGGTTGTTGTTCTGTTTGCGGTTTATGCACTTTGTGCTGTTTTTTTGTGTGTGATAGGAGCCGATGTTTACCGCGGTACTGCAGACTCTATGAGCACGAATTACGATGATCGTACCAGCGTTTTATACGTTGCCGAAAAGATTAGGCAAAATGACAGTAGCGACTCGATAAGAGTTGATGAAGCATACGGCAGTGATGCCATAGTCCTTACCGAAAACATCAGTGGCAGCGGATATCAAACCTGGGTGTTTGTAAAAGACGGCATATTGTACGAAGGTCTTTTTGCGCCGGATGCATCTGTGGATGTTGAAATATGTCAACGCATCATGCCTATGCAGGAAATGGTCGTCTCAAGAGATCCCGGGAAAACTCAATTGCTTAACATCTCGTTTACAACTGTAGATGGTGGCACCCAAGACTTTGATCTGTGGACAAGATCATCCGGCTCAGGAGGTGCATAATGGTTAGACGAGCAACTCCTTTATCCAGAGCATTTTTCCTGGAACTGATTATGGTATTAACGATATTTGCCATTTGTGCAGTAATTTGTTTACAGGTTTTTGCGGCAGCTAATACAGAAAGTGATCGCAGTCTTGCTATTACAGAGATCGGCATTATGTCGCAAAAGATAGCCGAGGGTTTTAAGGCTCATGACGGAAGTATCACATCCCTTGAAGTGACCAAGGATGCTGAGCGTAGCGGCGACACTTACTCATGGTACTTTGATGATAAGCTTAATACAACCGCTGCAGATAAAGCTCGCTTTGTTTTGAGTTGCTCAATACAAGATCAAAACGATCTAAAAGTTGCCGAGCTGACCTTATCGGAAGGTCAAAGTGAGCTTTTCTCATACAATGTAAGCAAGTATGTTGGGCTTCGGGGGGTGAGATAGTATGGATAAAGATTCGCAATCTACAAGCGGCGTGCGTGCGGCATTAGGAGTTGGTCTGGCAACGCTTATCACGGTGCTTGTTGCTGTGCTTTTAACTACTTTCTCGGTATTAGCGCTGGTAACTGCACGTGGTGACCTCAGCTTATCCAATAAGACCGCCGAAGCTATGGAGTCATATTACGAGGCCGATGGTCAAGCAGAAGAATGGTTGTCAGAGCTGGATGGCTACATGTCAAGCGGTCAAACCAATCTTTCAAACAACCTCGGCAGAGCCGGATACGAATTAGGATTGACAAAAGATGGCAAGACCACAGTGAGTGAAACTTTTGACATAGACAATAACCGTGAATTATCGGTAGAGATAATGATTGACAATTACCCACAGATCGAAATACTAAAATGGCAAGTTACTGCAAAAGCTCAGCAGTTACAGTAGGAAGGACTTTACGATGAACGCGCAAGAAATTTTATCGCAGATGGTAGCAAGAGGTGTTTCCGATGTCTTCATCATCACAGGAAAGCCTATAAGCTACAAGCAGGGCACGGTTATCAATGTATATGATGACAAGGTCTTGATGCCCTCAGAAACCCAAGAGTTCATCAGAGAGATCTATGAGCTTGCAGACAATCGCTCCGTTGCTCATTTGGTCGAGTCGGGTGACGACGACTTTTCATTTGCCATCAAAGGCGTATCAAGGTTTCGTGTTAACGCTTACAGACAGCGCGGAACTTTTGCTGCGGTCATCCGTGTTGTGTCTTTTGATATGCCGGATCCTGTAAGGATGCATATTCCTACAGAGGTTTCGAAGTTAGCTGAGCTAAGCAGAGGACTGGTGTTGATTACCGGACCTGCGGGATCAGGCAAGACCACAACGCTTGCAACCATCATCAACAGCATTAACCAAAATCGCAATGCGCATGTGATCACTTTAGAAAACCCTATCGAATACCTGCATCGTCACGCCAAAAGCATCGTTTCTCAACGTGAGATTGATATCGATACCACCTCATATGCAAAGGCACTGCGCGCAACACTGCGCCAAAGTCCCGATGTTATTTTGATCGGTGAGATGAGAGACGCGGAAACTATATCGACAGCGCTAACAGCTGCGGAGACCGGACATTTGGTGCTTTCAACCCTGCATACCATCGGAGCCACGAACACTATCGACAGACTTGTAGATTCATTTCCGGCTGAGCAGCAAAATCAGGTTCGCATGCAGCTGTCTATGGTGCTACAATCTGTAGTCTCGCAGCAGCTGATACCTATGGAAAGCGGCGAGATGATGCCGGCCTTTGAGGTGATGCATGCTAACCCTGCGATCAGAAACTTGATCAGAGACGGTCGTACGCACCAGATACCTTCAGTTATAAACTCTAGTGCTGATGACGGCATGGTAGGCATGGACTTGAGCTTGCTGATGCTTTATGAGGCGGGTAGTATATCGTTCACCAACATGATCAAATTTGCGCTTCAACCTGAGGCGTTGGAGAGGCTTGCAGTAAGCAGGCATAATAATAAGGATGATATCGAAGGCAGAAGATAGTTTTGCTGAACGGTATTGCCAATAACTTGCAAGCTGTTATTAGCTGGGGGATAGCATGAGCATATCTAGTACTTTTAGCACATCGTGAGCTACGTTTTGTACCTATCTGATACGTGAGGAGTTACTGCTATGGAGAATGTTTTTCAAAGTGCACCAACCCACAATAAGTTTAAGTGGGCAAATCTCGGCGACATTAAAAAGGGTCGAGGGGACTTGGGTGAGGAGATGCCGGTCTTGGTTTATCGACTCATGCAGTTCACAATGTTGGACGTGTTAACACGTGAGTACGGCATGGAAAGAGCCAATGAATTATGGCGAGAAGCCGGTTTTTTGGCAGGAACTGAATTTGCCAAAAATACCTTAGATCTAAGTGTTGACCTGGATACCTTTGTTGCAAATCTGCACCAAACTCTGGCAGATATGAAGATAGGTATCTTGCGCCTGGAGGCGTTTGACGCCGATACCGGCAACTTAGTTTTGACTGTTGGACAAGACCTTGATTGCAGCGGCTTGCCCGTTACGGACGAGACAGTATGCTTTTATGATGAAGGTTTTATTGCGGGCATACTAGAGGCATTTACGGGCACAAAATACGTTGTAAAAGAGATCGATTGTTGGGCAAATGGTGACCGCGTATGTCGTTTCTCAGGAACAGCAGTATCATAAGGAAGCGCATTTTACGCCCAAACAGTTTATAATCTGCTTATACGAGTTGGGGCTGTATCAAAAGTATGAGCTTAGCTTTGATTGTCATTTTCGCGTAGGCGGGAATCCATAAAAGGCTGCTTATTCTTTATGCAAAACCAGATTCTCGCCTGCGCGGGAATGACGGAACGAGACATTTGATGCAGCCCCGATTTGCATGATCAATTAAGGACTGGTGAGTACGTCGGATCCCATTGCCGAAAAACTATTTGAATATCTTAAAAAAGCGCTGTATGAACCAAGCGAAGCGACTTTAGATCTCGATGAGATCCCGGAAGACTTTTTGGATCTTGCCAAAGGTCTGCTTTACTATGTCCACAGTGTGCATGAAGCCTCGATCTTAGCGGCAGATATTGCACGTCATCTACGTTAGGACAAGCTCCGGCTTTCTTTGTTCATTGGAAGTGTCNNGGCGGCAGATATTGCCAGAGGCGAACTTGATACTAACCCTCTCACAACAAACAACGAAGTTGCACCGGGGCTTAAGTCTTTGCAAGCAACGCTGCGCCATCTTACGTGGCAGACACAACAAATTGCCAAGGGTGACTATCAACAGCGAATTAACTTTATGGGTGATTTTTCCGAGGCGGTAAACTACATGGTCGTTCAGTTGGATGAACGCCAAAAAGCTTTGGAAGCTGAGATCGCCGCAGGTATTCAAAAATCTGAAGCTTTAGCGCTTAACCTTAAGGTCTTAGAAGACATTACCAGGCAAATGACGCAATTGGTTATAGTCATGGAAGTTGACTCAAAGGAAATGATCTTTCAAAACCATCCTGTAGAGCGAGTATTACATGACCTTACAACTGCCGATCAACTGGAGAGTTGGATGCATGAGCACTTGTCTTCAATAAAGGGTGAAGGCCGAGCGACAAAAGATGTCGAGCTCATCAACAATGATAGTTTCCAGTACTTTACTGTAGACATTCGTGCATTGTCTTGGGGTCACAAAGATGCCGCAGTGTTCATTTTTACAGATATGACGCAAACTCGCAGAGCCATGGCCAGTCTTGAAGAGATCGCCAATTACGATCAACAGACAGGAGTTTATAGCCGTCACTATGGCATGATAACGCTCAATAAGTGGTTAGATCAAAAAGTCGAATTCGTATTATGTTTTGCTGACATGGACTCTTTGAAACTGGTTAACGACAAGTATGGACATGGTGAAGGTGATAAGTATATTCTCGAGGTGGCATCTTTGCTTAGAGCATTTTCAAACGATGCTTTTGTATGCAGGCTTGGCGGCGACGAGTTTATGCTGCTGGTGCGCGACTGGACACAAGAAGCGGCAGAGAGAAGACTTGAAGATCTAAGAACCGATCTGATCCGCATGGGAGAGAAGTTTGATTCTCGCTACAGGCACTCTTTAAGCTACGGCGTGATAAAGGTGGAGTCAAACAACGTATTTCCGCTCAGTGAACTTCTAAGTACTGCAGACGAGAGAATGTACTTGTATAAGAGAGCCAGAAAAGCCCAGCGCATGGATTAGTGAGGCAGCAGGCAGCTAGTTGGCACTTCTCTAGTAGCTGCTTAATAACTCGTTAGCTTTGTCCTCGATCAGATCATATCTAAAGTTCATAAGATTTTGGTTGAGATCGATCACCAGCTTTGGATCAAAGCTATAAACTGCTTTGTCCAGCTCGTCTATCGAAGACCTGATGGCATCGATATCGAAGCATTTTGTTGCCTCAAGCAAGCTTTGAATCACTTCTTTGTCCGGAGCATCAACAATCGGGCGTTTGTCTTTTGAGGCTTCGGCGTTCGTGTCGATCATACGTATCAGGTCATCCAGATCAGCAATTAGCTTATTTACACTCTCTATCAGTTTTGGGGTATCTCGTTCAACTTTTTCCCAGTCGCTATCTTTAGAGGCAAACTCCAGTGTCTTTGCTAAGTCTCCTTGAGCAATAGCGCTGATTCCGTAGCAGCTACCTTTAAGTCCGTGCACGCGCACGGTATAGTCTTCAGGGTTTTGAATATCCAGCGCAGCCAATAACTCCAGAGTTTTAGGGGTATTGTTTACAAACGATCTGATAATTCTCATATAGATGCCAACCTGACCGTTAAAGCGGTTAAGGCCATCTATAAAATCTACACCTTCAATCGGATTATTATGAAGAATACTCTTTTGTTCCTCGTTTGTAAGTGGCATGTTGTTCTCTATTCTAAGATCAAAATCCTAAGAAGCTTTTCATGTAATTATATAGCTCGCACTACATTTGTTGCTGAACATACTGGCAAAGTGTGGCTATTTGGCTTGCCAGTTGCCAGGTGATTCAGTTGCACCTTACTCATATCAGTCGTCTCCGGCGTAAGCAGTTCTTCAACAATGTTATTCATATTTACGATGTCGATAAAATCTTGTTCGTGCCGTTTTACAACTTCGCACAAATAAGGGTCAAAATGCTTCTCGGCATCAGCGTATATTACTTTTAATGCATCGTTTGGATCCCAGGCTTTTTTGTATGGGCGCGCAGATGTCAAAGCGTCAAATACATCTGCAATAGCGGCAATGCGCGCACTTAAAGGTATGTTAAAGCCTTTTACTCCCTTAGGATATCCGGAGCCATCCCATTTCTCGTGGTGACAATAAACTATCTCAAGTGCAACTTTTAACAATGAGTCTTCGCCCATGTTATCTATCGCTTGGTCAAGCATTTTTGCGCCATATAAGGGGTGAGTCTTTATGATCTCGTACTCAGCTGCTGTAAGTTTGCCCGGTTTAAGCAATATATTATCCGGCATAGCAAGTTTGCCAAGATCATGCAGCTTAACAGTGGCGATGATGTCTTGTCCGTACTGCTCGGAGATTATGTAGTGTTCTTTGGGGCTTTTTAATAGATCATCAACGATCACTTTTGCAAACAACACTACTCGCTCAATGTGTGCACCGGTTTCGTTATCACGCATGTCTGACGCTTTTGCCAATAAATCTAAAGTGGCTTTATCACGTTGCTCAAGTTTGCGGTTGGCTTCTTGCAGCTCTTCTGTCTTTTCGTTCACCAGTTCAACCAGATGGTTGCGATGGCTCTGAAGCTCTAGTTGGAGCCGCACTCTGGTAAGTAGCGACCGCGCCTTTACGGGCTTATTCAGATAATCCATGGCACCAATTTCCAGTGCACGAATCTCGTCTTCGTTGCTTACTGAGCTGGTGAGAAAAACTACAGGTATGTCTTTTGTTTGCGGATTATCTTGCAATATTTGCAGTATCTCGATGCCTGTCATATTGGGCATGTTGTGGTCAAGTAAGATCAAATCCACCTTATTTGTTTCAAGAAATTTAAGTGCACCCTCGCCGGAGGTGAATGGTCTCACCGTGTAGATTTCCTTTAGAACTTCAAATATCGTGTTCAAGGTGACAGGGTCGTCATCTACTGTAAGAATCACCGATTTTGAAGCGATATCCGCTGACATAACAGGCGTACTCCTTTTGTTCATAGCTCCCACAAGCTATAGTTTTTGGAGACTATGGGTTAGCCATCTAAAAATAAGCTTTAGTAATAAATTAAGAAACAAGGTCAGTGCAAGTCGAAATAAGCACGCTTGGGTAAGGCGCTGATTCCGATAGAGTAAAGTGTCTTACAACAAGTATAAATGCGACCAAACTCTATAAATATTGAATTATATACCTTTTATCCGGGCGAACGTCTTGTTTTATGAATTGTTTTAAAAGCAATTTAAAATGCCCACTCACCATTTTTGAATATCGGAATAGTTGAGCCGTCTAATTTGATTCCTGTAATGTTTAAGTCGTCGGTTCCGATCATGAAGTCTACGTGGCCGGCACTTTTATTTACTCCTGCTGATAAAAGGTCCTCTTCATCCATTTCCTGTCCATTCTCCAGGCAATCCGGGAACCCTTGACCAACGGCTAAATGACACGAGGCGTTCTCGTCAAACAACGTATTGTAAAAAAGCACACCGCTTTGCTGTATTGGCGATGTCCACGGCACAAGGGCGCATTCCCCAAGTCTGGCCGCACCGTCATCCACACTAAAGATCGCTTCAAGAATTTCTTGTCCTTTACGTGCAGTGCATTTTGTGGCAATTCCGTCCTTGAATGTAATGGAGAAATCTTCAACCAAGCTGCCATAATGTACAAGCGGCATGCTGGAATAGACAACGCCATCGGCTCGCAGGCGATCCGGGGTTGTAAATATCTCCTCGGTTGGCATATTGGGGAAGAACTCGGTGCCGTCTATTGTTACATCTCCACCACCCTGCCAGATGCCTTTGGGGTTTAATCCAACGGTAAGGTCGGTGCCTAGGCTATTTGAATAGTGGAGTTTGTCAAATTTTTGGTTGTTAAGCCATGCTTTTCGCTTATTAAAGCTTGCGCGATGATTGCTCCAGGCGTTTTGTGGGTCTTGATTATCCACTCTTACCGTTTTGAATATCGCATCCCATAGTTTTTGCACTGCTTCATCTGTAGGCAGATCAGGAAACACATGCTTTGCCCAATCCGGTGCTGCTGCTCCGGCAATGCACCAAGCTGTTCTACCTTGATCGATGGAGTCGTAAAATGGCTTGCAGGCTTTATGGGAAGCGCGCGAGCTGGCAACGAGCTTGTTTTGATCCACACCCTCCAACGCCAGTGGATCCGAGCTGGTGATAGTGAGTACAGCTGCGCCATCGCAAGCCATCGAGTTGTTGAGCAAAGCTTGCCACTCGGGGAAGTGCTCAAACACATCAAGTGCGCAATGAGTGTAGTGCAGGCGCGATATCTTGTCATCCACAAAACGCACTGTTACGTGTCTTGCGCCAAGCTTGTATGCTTCTTCGGTAAGCAATCGGGCAAACGTAGCGTTGTCTATCGAGATACTGAGCAGCAGTTCTTGATCCACTTTGAGGTTGCAGCCGCTGGCGACGATCAGATTTGCGTACTTTCGCAGATTTTTGTCAAAAGTACTTATAGGTGTGGTGTTTGTATTCATATTTGTGACCTCTCAAGTTCAAGTCTGAGTTTGTAGTTTTAGGTTAATTAATAACAAGGAGTATACTGCAAGAGGTAACAAAAGGGATGGCTCTATGTTGTTCTTTTGCTGATAGAAACGAGGTTTTCATGAAAGACTTGATGGGCATAGATTGGCGTAGCGCTTGGATAGAATATAACCGCTCGCGAAAAGCTCCCGACGATGCGGAGTTTTGGAATGGTCGAGCCAAGAGTTTTAGCCACTACTCAGGCATTTCTTCGTATGCCGAGGCTTTCATAGATTACGTGGATCCTGAACCGGACAGCAGTTTTCTGGATATGGGATCAGGCAGTGGAACACTCGCAATACCGCTTGCTAGGTCAGGACACAGAGTTTTAGCAGCCGATTTTTCCACTGCGATGCTCTCCGCATTAAATGAGTCTGCTCAAGCCGAAAACTTAGGCACAATCAAAACGCTTCAACTAGACTTCAATGCGGCTTGGTCTGATTGGCAGGCAGCGGGAATAGGGGAGAAGTCAGTTGACATCGCAGTTGCCTCACGTTCTACCATGGTGGATGACTTGTGGGCTGCCATTGAAAAGCTGGAACGAGTAGCCAGAAAAAAGGTAGCAATGACGCTTGCAACAAGTTTGGGTCCACGTTCAACTCGCCGTCTAGGCGAACCGATAGATGGAGCAAACGGTGAGATTAATTTCATCCCGGATTACATATTTGCAATGAACATCCTGTTTCAAATGGAACGTTTCCCAACACTGCGCTTTATAAGCGCCGACAAAGTGGACAAAGAGGGGGCAATACAAAAAGTACTCTGGGCCTTTGTTTGTTGGCAGTTGCCGGAAGAGTAGAGACAACAAATCGTGTCGCCATCTGCGACCCAATTTGTTGTCCACATTCAGCTCATCCACTCCAAGCCCTAGATTCTTCTCAGCGGCAAATTGTGTTTGGCGGTATCAATATTTTTTCTCCTGTCAATCCCGTACGCATCTGCGACCAGATACTTCGACAGCGCCACCTCTGCGCTAAACACAATTTACCTTATTTGCATTTTTTGGCTTGTATCTGGCAAACAATACTGAATTCCTTTAATGAGGTAGTTCAAAGAAACGTGTAAAATAGGAAGCTATGATCTTAAACATCGATAAACTTACAAAATCTTTTGGTTCTCGCGTGCTTTTTAAGGACGCGAGCTTTCGTATAAACGAGCGCGACCGTTTTGCTCTGGTGGGCGCTAATGGTACAGGAAAAACTACTTTGCTTGGCATCATTGCCGGGTATGACTCGCCGGATAGCGGATCGTTGGTGCTCACAAAAGGCAGCAAGATCGGTTATCTAGAGCAAAATGCTATTGAGACAGATGAAGATGCGGAGATAACCGTTCTCGACTCTGTATTAACAGCGGCAGCAGACCTTTTAAACATGCAAGCCAGGATTACACATTTAGAGCAGCAGATAGTCGACGCGGCAAACGATGGAGACGGAGACGAGACCCAACACAAGCTGCTTGAGGAGTATGGACGGCTTAGCGATGCTTTTGCGCATGGCGGCGGCTACACCATAGAGCCTTTAGCACGAAGTGTCTTATTTGGATTGGGCTTCAAAGAGACCGACCTCACTCGTCCTATCAGCGAGTTTTCCGGCGGTTGGCAGATGCGCATAGCCTTAGCCAAGCTGCTGCTTCGCAGTCCCGACCTGTTGCTTTTGGACGAGCCTACCAATCACTTGGATCTGGAAAGTGTGCGGTGGCTAGAAAGCTTTCTAAAGACTTACGAAGGAGCAGTGGTTGTGGTAAGCCATGACCGCGCTTTTATGGACGGCATGGTAGATCATATTGTCGAAATAGATCGCGCCCAGCTTACTCTCTATAGTGGATCGTATTCAGACTACATGCGGCAGCGTGAAGAAAACTTGCTAAGACTACGCGAGGCATATGAGGCACAAAAAGCCGAGATTGCTCATATGGAGGCATTCATCGAGCGCTTTAGATATAAGGCAACCAAGGCCAAGCAAGTGCAAGACCGTGTCAAAAAGTTGGAGAAGATAGAGCGTATTGAGTTGCCGGAAGCCAAAAAGAAAGTTAACTTCCGTTTTCGCCAACCTCCGCGTACCGGAGACATGGTCATTGAGCTTAAAGATGTTAAGAAGTCGTATGGCAATAACCCGGTTTATGGCGGAGGTGGAAAACCCGGCATAGATGTAACGCTATATCGTGGTGACAAGGTGGCGCTGGTAGGACCAAATGGTGCCGGAAAATCTACATTACTCAAGATACTTGCCGGAGCGCTTGCAGCTGACAGCGGCGCGCGCAACCTGGGAGTTCATGCAAGCGTGAGTTATTATGCGCAACATCAACTGGAAGAGCTTAACATCAAGAACACGGTATATGCCGAGCTTGATGGTGTGGCTCCCGGTTGGACTCAAGCCGAGGTGCGCACCTTGTTAGGAACCTTTTTGTTCACCGGCGAAGATGTTGATAAAAAAGTGAGCGTTCTTTCCGGTGGCGAGAAAAGCCGTCTGGCTTTGGCAAAGATGCTGGTGCAACCCACGCCTTTGCTATGCCTGGACGAACCCACCAACCATCTTGATATTACAAGTTCAGATGTATTGGAGGAGGCACTCAAGGCGTTTTCAGGTACGCTTGTGTTTATCACCCATGATCGTCATCTCATCCATGCGGTTGCCAATCGCATTATTGAGGTTAAAGACGGCAAGGTGACAAACTATGATGGCGACTATGACTACTACCTGTATAAGACAGAAGGGCTTGTTGGCAGCAGTGCAGGTGCCATGGCTGTAAGCAACGGAAAAGGTGTAGAGAAGCTGTCTTTGCGTGATAGCGGTCATGCTACCCAACAAGCAGACCAAAGCGTTGCAAAAAAGACACGCGACCAAAAACGCGTAGAGGCTGAGACGAGAAATCGAGTTTACAGAGCTCTAAAGGAAGACCGAAAACGTCTCGCAGTAGTTGAAAAACAGCTTGACGCAGACAACAAGCGCTACGATGAGCTAATGGTTCATATGGCGGACGAAGAGCTATACAAAGACAAACAGGCTTTCGACAAAACGATGGATGAGTACAACCAGCTAAAGCAACGTATACCACGCTTGGAAGAAGAGTGGTATGAGATTACTCAGCGTATAGAAAAAGAGCTAGAGGCTAACTGACAATTGTTGGCTCTTCGGTAGTTTGTGTG
>DBCW01000098.1:6957-8125 GCA_002293265.1 Eggerthellales bacterium UBA948 | reverse complement strand
GAATGTTTTATACGATACGTTGAGTAGAGGAGCATGATGGAAGGTTTATTTGGTTGGGTTGATCCCATGTTTATTTGGATCGGCGTAGGTGTCATCGTTGCTTTGATCATCGGTTTTATTGCCTATGGTTTTTTCAAGGAGCTAAAGAAAAAGTAAGTTGGCTCTGATTTGATAGTTATTAAGCTCTCGCTATGCGTTAGCGTAGCGAGAGTGTTGTGTTTTACAGAGCTGAGTTTTAGCTCTGGTTAGGAGTAGTACAGTGGCTCGTGAGCCGCAGCATAGATTCAAAGTTGAGCCCAGAAACAGCAGCTCAAACGGTTCTGAACGCAAGACCAACATGGATAGAATGTCCGATGATAGTCTAAAAAGAATCAGCCAACGTGTAGAAAAAAGACCTGCAATAAAAGGGCGAAGAGTAGTGGGAGCGGCATCCGGCGATCTGGCGCAAAGACGTCAAGCGATCAGAGAGCAAAGACAAACGCCCGGTTCGTCATCAAATACACGCAGTGGCAGACGTTATGCCGCAAGCACCAAGACTTCGGAGCCAGTAAAACGCTCTACACTCATCTTGTTAGCCGCCGGAATTGTACTTATCGTAGTTGCGGCAATAATCGCCGGTAATCTTTTGTTTGGTTACTTCTCGGCAAATCAAAAATACCAAGAATACATGTCGGTAGCCGGTCTTGATGCTCAAGAAAAAGTGGCATCTGATGCTGACGCAAATAACATAAACATTAATTGGGATGCACTGAGGCAAGTTAATCCGGACATCGTTGGCTGGATAATGATACCGGACACCAGGGTCAATTACCCTATAGTCCAAACAGATAACAACGAGTATTACCTCAATCACTTATTTGACAAGACGGTAAGTGATAGTGGATCGGTCTTTTTAGACTACGAGGGAGATTCGAATATCTTTGGTTCTAATAATATGATCTATGGGCACAATATGATGGACGGGTCGATGTTTGCCAATTTAAAGGAATATCAAAACCCGGATTTCTTTAATTCGCACAAGACCATATTTATTTTAACGCCGGAGAAAAATCTTAAGTTGGAAGCGGTCTCGGTTTTAATTTGCGATGCCGAAGATAAGATCAGGCAAGTTAACTTTGCCAGTCTTGAAGAGTATTATGAATACGCAAATATGTTGCAGGAGTATGCG
>DBCW01000098.1:0-6945 GCA_002293265.1 Eggerthellales bacterium UBA948 | reverse complement strand
CAACATGCACCGACTTTAACAATTCTAAACGATTTGTGGTTTTGGCTAAAAATAGTGATACAAATATTGTGCCGCCTAGTTTTGGCGAGTCCATAAACAATGCAGCTGCCGATACAGCTGTAGATAGTGGAGGAGAAGCATCTGGGGAAGCGCCGGAAGAGGCATCCGGGGAAACATCGTCAGACGCACAACCTGAGTCTCAGGAAGGTGTCTAAATACCTGGTCACGACAGGACATGCAAAAGCAACACGAGCGAGTAAAGGATAGTAAATGCCGCAAGGTCAAAACAACATGTTTGAAAAAAAGTTTGCCAGTTTACCCGACCAAGACCACTACACCAACCAAAATCTGACCGACAAGTCGCAGCATATCAGCGACAACCTCCACCAAACAGAAGTAAATAACCAGTCATTTTATCAAGGCCTTGACGACCACCCGCAAGAAGAGTGTGCCATCTTTGGTATTTTTGCCCCCGGAGAAGATGCTGCACGTATGACCTACTTTGGTCTGCATGCCCTGCAGCACAGGGGCCAGCAATCAGCCGGTATCGCGATTGCGGACGGTGTATCGGTAGTGGGAACCAAGGATAAAGGTCTGGTGACACAGGTTTTTAATGAGGCGACTTTAAGTTCGCTTGAAGGACACATTGCCATCGGTCATACGCGTTATTCATCGGGCGGTCCGCGTGATTCTTGGGAGAGCGCACAACCTCACCTTTCTACTATTGACGATGAGATAATTGCGCTTGCAAACAATGGTACTTTGCTCAACACCAATGAGCTGCGTGCCAAGCTGATTGACAGGGGTATAGATTTTCGCACCAATACGGCTAGTGAGGTAGCTGCCAAACTGATTGGTGATTTTACTCGCGAGACTCAACATATGCGTGAGGGTATTCGCAAATGTATGGAGCTTATTAAGGGTGCCTACTCAATGGTTTTGATTACACCAACGGCACTTTATGCGTTCAGAGATCCCAGCGGGTTTCGTCCGTTGAGTATTGGTGAGTTACCTAACGGTCGAGGTTGGGTAGTAGCTTCTGAGACTTGCGGCTTGGATATCGTAGGCGCCAAATATGTGCGCGATGTCATGCCGGGAGAAGTTATTCGCATCAATAAAGACGGCTTGGCGTTTGAACAAGCTTTGCCCGCTCGCAGGCGTTCGCTTTGTGTTTTTGAGTTTGTGTATATTGCCCGTCCGGATTCAAATATCGATGGTCTTAACGTCTATCGCAGCCGCGAAAATATGGGTCGTCGACTCGCCGAGGAACATCCGGTAGAGGCCGACATGGTAATTGGCGTTCCGGACAGCGGCGTGCCGTCTGCGGTTGGTTACGCACGAGCCAGCGGCATCCCTTATTCTGAGGGCATTGTTAAGAATCGCTACGTTGGACGGACGTTCATTCAACCCACGCAAACGTTGCGAGAGCTTGGCGTTCGCCTTAAGCTCAACCCTTTGACTTCTACAATCAAAGACAAGCGCTTAATTGTTGTTGACGACTCCATCGTGCGCGGCACCACTTCCAAGCAGCTGATCGAGATGTTGCGTGATGCCGGTGCAAAAGAGGTTCATATGCGCATCACCTCACCACCTGTTGTCTGGCCATGTTTTTACGGCGTAGACATCGAGACTCAAGAACAACTGATTTCAGCCAAGTACTCGGTAGAAGAGGTATGCAAATCCATAGGCGCCGATTCACTGGCCTACATATCGCTTGAAGGTCTACTTGAGAGTTGTCATACCGATAACCCGGGGTTCTGCTCGGCATGTTTTTCCGGAGATTACCCGATCGATGTACCTAAAAACGTTCAACAAACTTCATTTTGTGGTAGCTTAGAACCCAGATTCTGGGAAAATGCTTAAGAACAACCTAAAAGGCAATAGAGCAAAGGTGGAAGATCTAAGTGTCTGAAATTACCTACAAGCAAGCAGGTGTTGATATTGACGAAGGTGCGCGCGCTGTAGAAAAGATCAAGAGTGCTGTGCGTGAAACTTACACAACAGAGGTCATTGGCGACCTTGGTGGATTTGGCGGATTGTTCTCAGCCGCCGCTTTTAAGGACATGGATGATCCTATTCTCGTGTCCGGAACCGACGGTGTGGGCACAAAGATCGAGCTGGCTCAGCGTCTTGGTAAGTTTTCGACCATCGGCATTGATCTCGTGGCAATGTGTGCAAACGATGTCGTGGTGTGCGGCGCGCGTCCGTTGTTCTTTTTGGACTATATGGCTGTAGGTAAGCTCAATGCCGATTTTGCTGCCGAAGTTGTTGGCGGCATTGCCGAGGGCTGCAAGCAGGCCGGATGTGCACTTATAGGTGGAGAGATGGCCGAACATCCCGGCACTATGGGCGAGACAGACTTTGATCTATCCGGTTTTTGTGTGGGCGTGGTGGATCGCGCTAAAATGATCGGCTCGGACCAAGTGTGCGAAGGCGATGTTGTTTTGGGGCTTGCATCCAGCGGACTTCATTCCAATGGTTATTCGCTGGTCAGGCGCTCACTTACAGACAATTTGAGCGATGAGGAGCTAACGGCTAAGACTCTTAACTCCGGAGCAAATCTGGGCGAGGCACTGCTTGAACCAACACGTATGTATGTAAAACCTTTACTTGCGGCTCTTGAGTCCGGGCTACCGATACACGCGGCAGCACACATCACCGGCGGAGGTATCACAGAAAACCTCAATAGAGCAATCCCCGCAGGGATGGATGCCATGATAACTTTGGGCACTTGGGAAGTGCCGGAGGTTATTACAGAGGTTGTACGAGCCGCCGGTCTTAAACTCGAAGACGCGCTAAAAACATACAACATGGGCATAGGTATGGCGATCATTTGTGCGCCCGAAGACGTTGCTGAGGTAACACTACATTTTATGAAAACCAATCAAGTGTATCGCTTGGGTGAGATAATAAAATCTGACGGCGCAGACAGTGCGCAAGTGAGATACAAGGCAAAGGTGTAAATGCCATGATCAAACTTGGAGTATTGATATCCGGTTCAGGAACTAACCTNNCTGGATGCAGAGATAGTTTTGGTCATCTCATCAAAACCCGATGCATTTGGTTTAAAACGTGCTCACGATGCAGGCATAAAGACTATTGGACTCACTCGTGAGGTATACATCGATCAAAACGCCGCCGATGAGTTGATCGCCGAAGAGATGCTTAACGCCGGAGCCGAATACATTGTTATGGCCGGCTATATGCGTATGGTCACAGCACCCATACTTGATGCTTTTGAGGATAAGGTGATCAATATTCATCCGGCGTTACTGCCGGCATTTCCGGGAGCACATGGCATAGAGGACGCGTATAATGCCGGTGTAAAGATAGCCGGGGTTACAGTGCATTTTGCCAATGCCATCTACGATGAAGGTCCGATCATTGCGCAGGCTGCACTTGAGGTGGGTGAGGCTGACAGCTTAGAGGCGTTGGAAGAACGCATTCATGCTATTGAGCATGACTTGTATCCCAAAACTTTACAGCTTATTGCCGAAGGACGAGTTGCTATAGACGACAACCGTATAGTAAGGATAAGCTAGCAGCATGAAAAACGATCAATCGCAAACACAGCCTCAAGTCATTGAGGGCAGTTTGGATACTCCCCGGATTATCTCTGAGTCTGCCTCTGTCGCATCCCCCCCTGCCACTGCCGCACCCCCCCCTGTCACTGTCACTTCGGTGGGAATCCATGATGCGGCAACTCCATCTGTTGTTGTAGCGGAGCCATCCGATTTACCCGCATCCGGCAAAAAGCAAATCTCATCTGCCGACAAGGTAAAGTTTATCGGGCTGGCGGTATTTTTCTTACTGGTAGCCATAATCAGCATTTTCGTGGCTGTTGTTATCGTAAACATGGGCACCGAAAATCTGGTCGCAGAACTAGAAAAAGCAATCCTGGAGGCCGGTCCGTTTGGCATCTTGATCTGTTTGGGAATCCAACTTGTCCAGATCATCATCGCCTTCATCCCCGGCGAAGCAGCACAAGCAGCTATCGGTTATGTATACGGCACGATCGGTGGCGGGTTCATCACCTTAGCGGGCGCTCTTTTAGGCTCGATCTGCGTGTTTTATCTAGTACGCAAGCTGGGAGCTCCTTTCGTCCAAGGCATGATTGGCGACAAGGACTCCGGACGTTTTAAGTTCCTGCACGAGAGTAAAAACCTCAATGCATTGATATTTATTCTCTACCTCATACCGGGGCTTCCCAAAGATGTGTTCACTTATGTGTTCCCGCTAACAGATATTCGCCCAAGCACTTTTTTTGTGCTCTCAACAATTGCGCGTGCCCCGGCGATCTTCGCTACGACCTTTGTTGTCACCGCATTTAGAGAAGGTGACTTCCTGGCGATGGCAATTGTTGCTATCATATTTGGCGGTCTGGGGATCATCGGCATATTTTTTAACCAGAAGGTCATTGGTCTGGTAAACTCGCTGATGAAAAAAATCTCACCGCACGAACACCATGAAGATGATAAAGCATAAACATCGCTGAAAGGATAATAGATGGCATTATCGATTGGGATTGTTGGGCTGCCTAATGTTGGCAAGTCTACTCTGTTTACAGCTCTTACGCGCAAAGGAGGGCTCGCCGCCAATTACCCATTTGCCACGATCGAGCCTAACGTGGGCGTGGTAGAGGTGCCGGATGAGCGCTTACAAAAGCTGGCAGATATTGCCAAGCCCGAGCGGATAATGCCTGCTACAGTTGAGTTCGTAGATATTGCCGGTCTGGTAAAAGGTGCCAATAAGGGTGAGGGTTTGGGCAACCAATTCTTAGCCAATATTCGTGAAACCGATGCCATTGTTGAGGTGCTGCGTTATTTTTCCGATGAAGACGTTATTCATGTTGAGGGAAAAAGCGATCCTGAGCGCGATGTTGACATCATCAAGACCGAGCTGATCTTAGCAGACCTGGCAACGGTAGAAAAAGCCATCCCACGCCTTGAAAAAGATGCCAAGCGCGACAAGGCTCTGGCTGCAAAGTTGGAGACTGTGCGACGACTTGAGGTGTGGTTAAATGAAGGGCACAGGGCGCTGCGCTTTGAGATGACCGACGTCGAGCGCGATCACATTTATGACCTGCACCTACTCACCATGAAACCAATGCTATATGTGGCAAATGTTGATGAGGACAAGGCGGCAGCCGTGTTGGATCCGATTGATGGTGTGGTACCGATTCCTATCAGTGCAAAAGTGGAGTCGGAAATCATCGACATGGATCCATCGGAGACCAAGGAATTCCTTGAGATGATGGGACTTGAGCAGTCCGGTCTGGAACGTCTGATAAAAGCGGCTTATCAGCTGCTAGGATTGCAGTCATATTTTACTGCCGGTGAGATCGAGGTGCGCGCATGGACTATTCCTGTTGGCGCCAAGGCACCTCAGGCGGCAGGTGTGATCCACACCGATTTTGAGCGCGGTTTTATTAAGGCTGAGACCATAGGCTATAATGACTATATTGCAGGCAGTGGCGAAGCCGGTGCGCGCGCCGCAGGAAAGCTTAGGCTTGAGGGCAAAGACTATGTGGTGCAAGACGGGGATGTTATGCACTTCAAGTTTAATGTTTGATAGTTGGTTTTCAGGAAATCTTAAGCAGTGCAGGGGAGAATTAAATCGTAATTCATGTGGACCCACGGACACACTGTCGGATTAATTGAGCAGTGTCAAAGCGGGAGGGTGGAATGGTGAGCGCTGACTCGCATAAAAGCGAAACAAAAGAAATTGGCGGCGACAAAGCTGAGGAGTCGCGAGAAATAGCAATCGATAGCGTCTTGAGCGCTTATCGTGCCAAAAACGATTCAATCAAGGCCAGAAAAGCTCATCAAAACACTTTGGCTGCCAGTCTCAAGCACCTTGTAACTACATCCAAATACTTTGGCATTGTGCTCATCGCTTTTCTCGTAGTATTTACCAATACTATTTTGCTCAGACCAACTTCTGATACTGCGATCACGCCGCTGACTTCTCAAGCTGTAGAGGCAGTGAGCTCCGAGGAACTCACAGAAAACATGCAGCTCGAGGCTGTGGCTCAAGGTATTGAAGATGAGAGTGATTTGTCTTCAGTAAGCGGCGATTTGAATACTGAAGTTAACTCTTATCCTGCAGCAGAAATCATTGAGAGTACAAACGCAGCCAACTACATTGGTATCGATCCGGAGGGAATGTGGAGTTACGCTGAGGGCATCCGCTATTTTGTCTACCCGGATAATACTGTTGCGACCGGCACCATTCAACTTAACGGTGCCTCGGTGACCTTTGATGATTATGGTGCATGGATCTCCACTCGTATTGATGTAGCATACGTGTCACAGCTTCCGGATTTACCTTTTGGTTGCGAGGTAGTCTCGTCAACCATGATGCTAAACCACGCGGGAGTGCAGGTTACTAAGGGAGAGCTCGTATCCGGTCTAAACTATTCCGGGGATCCCAATGAGGGCTTTACCGGCAGTGTTACCAGTGTAGGGCGTAGTGGACTTGGTGGCATCGTATGGCCAAAGGGCATCTTAGGACTTTTGCAGAGCTACCTCGAAAGCGCACATGACATGAGCGGAAGCCCGTGGGATGAAATAGAGCGCTACATAGACAACGGCAAACCAATTTGCATGTGGATCACCACCCCTGCACTAGACCACACGGTAGTCCTGACCGGATACAGCGCAGATAACGTGTGGATCAATGATCCGCAAGTAGAAAAAGACGTAATGATGAACAAAGAAACCTTCAAAGCCTACTGGGCAGCAAACGGATACAGAGCCCTGTCATACTGATAAAGTGCAAGCGCAAAATCAATTCTCCCAAAGCAAAGGTAAATTAGTGTATGGCAGAGATATGTCATTCTCGTACCCTCCCTGTCATTCCTCCTCTTGTCATTCCCGCATCCTCCTGTCATTCCCGCATCCTCCTGTCATTCCCGCATCCTCCTGTCATTCCTATTAGATAATA
>DBCW01000068.1:173-4680 GCA_002293265.1 Eggerthellales bacterium UBA948 | reverse complement strand
TTTAGCAGCGGATATTGGTCTAAACCGATGCGCTTTTTCTGCTGCTCTTCGCTAAGGTATTCCTGACCCCAACCGCCGGCGTAATACAAGATGTCCGGAGGAGCGATCATGGTGCCCGGTTTTTCGATGTTGCCGGTGATCTCAAATAGAGCCAGCAGAGATTGACCGTTTGGAATGGCTTCCTTGGTCATGTCTATAGCAACGCCCCACTGGAGAATGGCATTTTTGGCGTTAGCTATAAAGCGGGCGGCGGCGGCGATCTTTTCTGCAGGAATCCAGGTGATCTCGGCGGTCTTTTCTAATGTGTACTCGCTTGCGCGTACGGCTAGCTCTTCAAAACCGTAGCACCAGCAATCCACAAAATCGTGATCGTATAGGTCTTCTTGGATGACGATGTTGATCATGCCTAGAGCAAGCGCGGCATCGGTGCCGGGGCGAATCTGTAAAAAGTGCTCGGCCTTTGAGCCCAGCCATGTAAGACGTGGATCGATTACTACCAGCTTAGAACCCATCTTCATGCAGTCTACAATCCAATGTCCGTAAAGACCATCGGAGTTGGAGATTACCGGGTTGTTACCCCAAACGGTTATGCACTCCGGCAGCTCCCAGCGTGGGTCATCGTAGCGCTCTGCCAGCTGCTGCGAGTAGTCGCCTACCCAAAATGCTCCGGTAGTAGCAAAGCAACCGGCAACGCGTGGGTCGTAACAGGACTGACCGCTCATGCCAAAGACATAGTTGGGGCTACCAAAAGTCCAGCATAAGCGAGTAATCCATTGCGCAATGTCGCGACCGGTGCCTTGATAAAAGGTTACGGATTCCGCGCCGAAGTTTTCCTTGTAGTAATTAAACTTCTCCACGATCAGATCGTAGGCTTCATCCCAGGAGATGCGCTCAAAGGCATCTTTACCACGGTCTTCTTTGGCACGTTTCATGGGATAAGTTAAGCGATGCTCGCTGTGCACTAGCTCCGGCAGTGCCAAACAGCGCAGGCACAAACGTCCCTCGTTAAAAGGGTTTTCCTTATCGCCTTCCACCTTTACCAGTTTGCCCTCATCATCGGTGTAAAGTAATACTCCACAACCCAGATGACAGCCCGGCCCGGACCACGCGCTTCCTCGCGTAACATGAAGACCATTCTCATCATACTTAAATGGCTTTTCATGTGGCACAAAGGAATAGTTCCTATCTTGCATTGCGTCCTCCATTTCTTGTCTACTTGCAAAAGCTCCATCGGAGTACTAAAGTTTGTATTGCAGACCGATGCGCTTTTATTGCCCTAGGGAAGTGCCCATTGATCGACGCTTCCAATGCTTTGTTAAGGGCGTCATTGTGACAAAATCCGAGGAGAACTGAATCAGGGGAGTTTTCGTATATTGCCTTTTGTTGTAGGTTTGTGTGTAATGCGAGGCTTCTATGACCACCAGTATGAAATGCGAGCAGCAAAAACTGCTCATGAGCAGTAGCGGCACTGCACTTATTGCCGGGGTAATATCACTAGCTGCTTATTGGGGGTGGATTTTTTCTACCTACTCTTCAACCGTTCTCAACCCGTTTGGCTCAGACANNATATTTATTGGTATTTGATAATGCTGGTGATTGCTGCCGGTTCTTCGGCGGTGTGTATGCTGGTTTGTGCGTTGTTGCCCGATGTTGTTGAGAAGCTTTTTGATAGAGTCTGGGGAGCCGGTTGCTTGGCGCTGGTTGCCTGTATGGGTTGTGTTCCGGCTTTGTTGAGCCGCCTGGGCTTTGATATTTCCTTTGAGCAAGCCTTAATACCTTGGATAATTTCTTCGTTTGTATCGGCAATTGTCTTTTTAAAGACCGGTACATTTTTTGTGTGGCTTAAACGAGCCAAACTTTCTCGCTGTATCGCTTTGAGTTTCCTGATTGCGGCTTTGCTCTACATGTTATCCATGCTGCTATCGCCGGTAATGGGCGTGGTGTCGATCATGATTTTGCCGGTGGCGTCTTGTGTGGCAACGTTTATTGCAAATCGTTATATGAGTGGTGCCGAGTCTGGCGGTAAGGGCTGCCTGTCTACAATTGAGCGCCGTGGCGACACCTTTTTACTGCGCATGAACGAGTACCGTCGCTTTGCTCCCCTTACACTAATATATACCATCTCGTTTGGAGTGGTATCGTATGTGGTGTTGTATCTTGCTACAAGCTACGACTTGGTATTGGTTATCGCTGTGTCGATCGTGATTTCTTCTGTGTTTGCCGTGGTTGGCTCGTTTATGTTCAACGTTAAGTTTGATGCCGACCGCATCAGGCAGTATTTACTGCCTTTGATCGCAGTCGCTTTGCTGCCGTTTCCGCACCTGAGCCCAATAATGCAGATCGTGTTTTTATCGGTGGCGGTCTTTGGCTTTACCTGCTTTGACGCAATTGGCTGGGGGGATCTTGCCGACGAGGTTCGCGACCGCGCATTAAGACCCTTTAGGCATCTAAGTGCTGCCTCGGTGATAAATTTTGCAGGTATCTTTGCCGGCTGGGGTATTGGTTTTCTACTTTTTTACCTGCTTGGAGAAGACGGTTACGAAGCCGGTTTTAATATTGTCTCGATCGTTTTGATTATCTTGTTACTTACAAACCTGGTGATGAACAATCTTAAAGAAAGCGACAGCGGCGGTATTGCTAACACCACTGACTTTCGAGACACCTGGAAGGAACGCTGCTTATCCGTTGCTCGCACCAACAAGCTGACCAGACAAGAGGAGCGAATATTTGTGCTTTTGGCACGCGGGCGAAATTACGGTCACATTGCCGACGAGTTGTACATCTCCAAGCACACCGTGAAGACGCATATCTACCACATTTATCAAAAGCTTGAGATTCACTCGCAACAAGAGCTGATTGATATTGTGGAAGATGGGCTGTAGCAGTGGGCATGTAGAGGATGGGCTGTAACGCCGGACATGTGGAGGATAGGCTGTAGCGCCGGATATTACTCGTAATTTGCTATTTTATCAGGCGCTTTGATTTCTATTACCGTTCTAATACCGGGCGATGTAGGAGAAAATACTGATGCTGGTTGGATTCGCAGAGGTTAAGGCCGTAGCACTATTCATTCAACAAAATGAATGAGTTTTTAGGAGGCTATACTATGCGTCAAAAAGCTTGGATTCCTGTCTGGATCATCATCATCGCCAGCGTTCTCATCGCTACACAATACGGAAAAGTCCCGCCGTCACAGCCTTCTATGATCGAATGTTTGGGGCTTTCATATACCATGCAGGGTCTGTTGATGACTGCGTTTTCTGCTTCTGCACTTATAATGGCTTTGATAGGCGGACCTCTGATTGACAGGCTGGGCGCTCGCAGGGTTGTAAGTGTGGCGTTGGTTGTATCGGTCATTGGCAACGTGGTTGGCATGTATATGACTTCCGATATTGGACTACTTGCCTCACGTGTTTTAGAGGGTGCAGGTTACGGAATTACCATGACTGCCGGCCCTGTGATCATTGCAGCTTGGTACGAACCAACTAAGCGCGGATTGGTGTCCGGCGTTTGGGGAGCAAATGTTGGCGTGGGCATGTTGGTGTCTTTGGGCGTTGCCAATCCCATCTTGGGCAGCGGTGACTGGACCGGCATGTGGGTGTTCTCGTTGGTATCTACTGTGATTGCAGCGCTATTGGTTATTGTATGTGTTCGCATGCCGGATGCTGCGGACCGTAAAGATGTTGGGGAAGGTGCGGCAGCTGTTGGTGATGGATATGGTCATGGGTGTGAGGGTATTGTGGAGACTGGCGGAGACTCAACTATAGCTGAAAGCAGTGCGAGGCATGGGGTGTTGTGGGGGTATATGGCACCGCTAGCATTGCTGACAGCATTGATGTTTTTCCTGGTAGGTGGAGCGACCGATGCTTTCAACAGCTTTACAATCACATATATGAATCTGAGTTTAGGGCATTCTTTTGAAGATGCCAACATGACTTCGATAGTTGCTTCTTTTGCCATGCTTGTTGGCTCGATTATTGCCGGTGTGATTTTTGCACACGTTAAAGACAAGGGTATGGTGTTGATAGTAAATATCTTGCTTTGTGCAATTGCCCAGTTTGTATGGTTCAATCTGGATGCATGCTTGCCGATAATGTTTTTTGCAGCTTTTCTGATAGGTGCCGCATTGGGTGCCGCTCCGGCGTTGTTTTTCGCAATCCCGCCCTTTGTCGCCCGCTCGTCTTCTACGGTAGGTGCTGCGGTTGCCTTGGTTGTGTTAGGTCAGAACCTAGGCACGCTAACGGTACCGGCATTGGTTGGATATGTGCTTGATACGTCTAGCTACTCTGTGGCGGCTTTAGTAATGGGTGGACTAACATGTGTTGCGCTGGTTGTAGCCGTGGTGTTTAGGGCGTGGTTTAGGAAACATGAGGAGTGTAGTGGGGCTTAGGGCTTAGGGCTTAGGGTTTAGGGTTTAGGTGCTCGTTGATTCCCCAATTGTTCTCCGCGCGCTGTCTGAAAAGCCTCATTCTGTCATTCCCGCAGCCTTCCCTGTCATTCCCGCAGC
>DBCW01000068.1:0-142 GCA_002293265.1 Eggerthellales bacterium UBA948 | reverse complement strand
GCCTGCGCGGGAATGACAATCTGGGTTAGATAAATAGTTTTCAGACAGTCTGTCCATGCGCGATAACGTTTTGAATTCTATAACCAGCACTCATGATTAAGTGTTGCCGTACATCCCGCCATTTCGCCCGAAGCGGATTTTC
>DBCW01000175.1 GCA_002293265.1 Eggerthellales bacterium UBA948 | reverse complement strand
CATCGATCAGGTGAAACGGAGGACGTTACCATCGCTGACTTGGCAGTTGCTGTAAATGCCGGGCAGATAAAAACAGGTGCGCCTGCAAGAAGTGATCGTGTGGCTAAGTATAATCAATTGATCCGCATAGAGGAGGAACTGGGAGACTCCGGTCGTTACGCAGGGCATGGAGCTTTCTACAACCTAAGGTAAATATGACTTTCGAAAGCTATTTAATAAAAAATACAAAAAGGATGAACAAACTGGTGGCGGACTTTTTTAAGGAAAGTTCGTCACCGGATATGACGCGTTATCTCTACGGACCGTTAGCTGATTATTCAGCTAACGGTGGCAAGCGCCATCGCCCACTGATCTGCGAGTTGGGTTGCCAAGCTGTTGGCGGAGACCCAACTTTAGCGCGTAGAAGTGCAGCTGCCATCGAGCATTTTCACACTGCCGCACTGATTCACGACGATATTGCCGATGAATCAACTCTAAGGCGTGGGGTTGCATGTATGCATCTCACAGAGGGTGAAGGCTTGGCAATTAATGCCGGAGATCTTGCATTGTCACAGGTAACAGGCTTAGTTGTTGATGACGATAATCTTGAACCAAACATGAAGCTTAGGGTGCTTAGTGAGCTGGTTCATATGACCACACGCACCATTGAAGGTCAGGCTTTAGACATTGGTTGGGCTCGCGACGGGCGTTTTGACCTTACCGTTAGCGATTATCTGACTATGGCCACGCACAAGACCGCTTACTACTCCGGTGGAACACCACTGGCTGTTGGCGCTATTGTTGGCGGCGGAACAGAGCAGCAGATTGAGGCGCTCAGGTCTTTTGGCATGGCAACGGGTCTGGCGTTTCAGATACAAGACGACATCTTAAATCTTGTAGGTAAAAAAGAAGCTGTTAAGAAAGACTTCCGCAGCGACATCACAGAAGGCAAACGAACATTGATAGCTGTTCATGCCATCGAACATTCTCCGCAGTCTAAGGAGCTGGTAAATATTTTAGCTTCGCATACTGTGCAGCCTACGATGCTGTCCATTGCAGTGGATATTATGAAAAATGCCGGGTCGATCGATTTTGCTCACGACTATGCTACCGGGCTGGTCAACAATGCTAAAGCAGAACTATCGGAGGCGCTGGAGCCCAGCAAACCAAAAGATTTATTGCTCTCGATGGCGGATTTTTTCATTAACCGCATGAATTAATGTTATGCATAATTAATTACACCTGTACGAGCAGCCGACCAACTAGGCGCAGACACGCATGGGTGTAAAAATGCATAAAGCAGGTAGTAGTATAATTTATTGATTGAACATATGAACTGAGGCAAATAAAGCATGATCGATATCGCTAAAGATCCGTTAATAGATAGCAGCGAGCCCAATATTGACACAGGCTCTTCGGGGTCTGCTGTTAAGGACGTGCAACAGCGCTTAATCTCTATTGGCTATGATCTGGGAGACGAGGTAGACACCGGGATCTATGGCGAAAAAACCGCAAAAGCCATTAAGACTTTTAGAGAAGCGCAAGGTCTAACATCCGGTAGCGATGTGGATCGCGCCACTTGGACGACCTTGGTGGATGCAACGTTTACGCTTGGCGACCGGCTGCTGTATTTGCGCATGCCTTTCTTTCACGGACGCGACGTACGTGTTTTACAGACCGCTCTTGCTGTCTTGGGTTTTTTCTGTCCGGCGGATGGCATATTTGGTGCACATACCGAGCATGCTGTGAGGGAGTTTCAGCAAAATGCCGGCATCAATAGCGATGGAATAGTAGGGGATTCAACGTTTACGGCAATAAATAGATTGCGACATGCTTGGGAGGGTAAAGACCTGCCGCACTCCGAGATTCCGTATTCAGGGTTTGCGCGTGCAGCTGAGGTTTTAGAGAGCAGATCATTTTGCTTTTATGGAACCGATGATCTTGCATATAGGGTGGCAAAGCGGATATCAAACTTAGCGCTAGCTACCACCGAGAACGCTCTCGTAAACTATTTTAGGGGTGAGGACGAGCAAGCCTCGGTAAAACAAAATGACGAGCAATCAAGCCCGGCTACACTTGTAGAACTTTCAAGTAGTATCGAGAATGTGGCAGACGCAGCGATCAACGTCGATCAAGATCCAACACTTAAGGTTATCTACGATAGCGACACGACGATAGCTGCACGTGTCGCGACAGCGGTCAGCCTTTTATCGGAAGAAAATCCAAAGATCCTTATCCACATAAACTGTTCGTCATCCGAGTCTGAGGGCATGAAAGCACATCCGGATGAGGCAGCATCGTTTTCTGCACGGGAAGAACAGCATGTGGCGATATTTCTTCTTGATGCGCTCTGTTCGGCATTTTCTTCCAGATATGTTTCATAAGCAAAATCGACCAAGTATTTTAGGAGGCCAGGCAGCGCATGAGCGGTATTTGTGGATTTTTAGGTTCGGCGCGAGAAGTTAGCGATAGAGAAAAGACCTTGTCGGCAATGATGGAGCGCATAAAGCATCGCGGTCCTGATGATGAGGGCTCATACATAGATGAAATAGCGGCTCTAGGGCATCGCAGGCTTGCAGTAATAGGTGTTGAGAACGGGCACCAACCGATCAAAAATGAAGACGGCACGCTGATTCTTACAGCCAATGGAACAATTTATAATTACCGCGAACTGCGCGAAGAGCTTACGGCGCGTGGGCACACTTTTACCACTGATAGCGACTGCGAAGTCTTGTTGCACGGTTGGGAAGAATATGATGCAAGCGTGTTGGATAGACTGCGTGGCATGTTTGCTTTTGTCATTTGGGATAGCAAAACTGAGTGCGCTTTTGGTGCGCGCGACCCATTTGGTGTTAAGCCTCTCTTTTACACACAACTAGGCGACACAATAGTATATGCATCAGAGATCAAGAGCATTTTAGAATACCCAGGTATTCGGCGCGAACTCAACCTTGAAGCCTTAGAGCAGTATCTTAGTTTTCAATACTCCGCTATGCCGGAAACATTCTTCAAAGGCATATTTAGGTTGGAGCCCGGAACAAGTTTTGCGTATCGCAGCGGACGGTTTTTGACCAAGCGCTACTTTGATCCAATGCCTGAATCTATTTCTGTAGATGATTTGCGCAAAAAGGCGCAGCAAGAGGGCTCAAGCTTTACCGACCCATTTGATTATGCAGTGGATAAGATAAAAAGTCTTGTGCGGCAGTCGGTAGATGCGCACTTAGTTTCAGATGTGGAGATAGCCGCGTTGCTTTCAAGCGGCATCGACTCCAGCTACATTGCCGCATTGTACCCGGGTGACAAGACTTACACGGTCGGGTTTGAGACCGGAGATGGCGGCAAATATAACGAGATCACATTTGCCGAGGTGACAGCAGCAGACCTAAACAAAAAGCACATTAGCCGCTTGATATCCGATGACGATTATTGGAGCGCTGTGCCAAAGGTCATGTATTACATGGACGAGCCGCTGGCCGATCCTTCGGCTGTGGCCTTGTACTTTCTCACAGAGCTGGTGTCCAAAGATGTAAAAGTTGTGTTTTCCGGTGAGGGTGCCGATGAGTTCTTTGGTGGGTATCCGATCTATCATGAGCCTATGGGGTTGGAGAGTTTTCAGAAGTTACCACAAAGCCTGCGTGGTGGGCTGGCAAAAATAGCTCGAGCTATTCCATTTAAATTCAAAGGCAAATCGTTTTTGGATAGGGCCTCAAAAACTGTGGAGCAGCGCTATATCTCAAACGCTTACCTTTTTAGCGTTGCAGAGCGCGAAGCAATTCTCAAAAATCCGGTAAACGCTGTGGCTCCCGAAGAGCTTACGCGTCCATTTTACGAGCGCGTATCTTATGCCAAAGATACCAACAAGATGCAATATATCGATTACAACTTTTGGGTGCCGGGCGACATTTTGCTCAAAGGAGACAGAATGGCGATGGCAAACTCTATCGAGATCAGATCTCCGCTTTTAGACATGGAGGTATTTGCTTTTGCGAATACTTTGCCTGTAGAGTTCTTTTTTGATAGCGAGACCACAAAGATTGCGCTTCGAGCCGCCGCAAGCGAGGTATTGCCAAAGCGTGTCTCAAAGAAACCAAAAGCAGGCTTTCCCACGCCAACCAGACTATGGCTTCGCGAGGAGCGCTGGTACAAACAAGTGCGATCGGAATTTGAGAGCGAGGCAGCTAAAAAGTTCTTTAATATCGAGCCATTGATAAGACTGCTCGACGATCACTTTGATGGCAAATCAGATAACAGTCGCAAGATATGGAATGTTTATGTGTTTTTAATCTGGTACGGTGTATATTTTGACGAAAATATTACAGAATAGCAATTTAATATAGAATTAATGAGTTTTTACAACTTCCTTACGAAGGTAACCTCTTAGACAAACATGCGTCTGTGAAGCCTCAAAACTTGCTCTATACTGCATTTTGTGGCATTATTTTATGCATGATTACCATGATTACATACAAGCACCTGGATCACAGTAGTAAACAAAGTAGCAGGTTGATAGAAAAGCGAGAGATTTTTTCGTACGGCGAAGCCGTGAATATTTCGCGCGTTTCTTGTTAGGAGACATAAATTGTTTGGTTCTGATTTGAAAGAAGAAGGCGCTCAAAAAGGAACATCATTAATGAACCGCCGTAGTTTTACGATAGCAGCATTCTCGGCTGCAGCAGCAGGATTATTAGTAGGACTTAATCCGTTTAGTGCAAATACCGTTTTTGCCGAACCAACTTCTGCCGAAAAACAGGCCGAGGTTGATGAGGTCAAAAGAAAGCTCGATACATGGGCTAAGGAATTAGATATAGCCGCCGCAGATTACTTTACTGCACTTGAAGCACACGATGCCGCAAAAGCGAAAATGGACGAAGCCGGTGAAAGCATTAAAGCTGCTGAGGCTGAGGTAACTCGCTTGCAGGAAAGACTTGGCTCACGCGCAACTGCTATGTACAAGAGCGGTGAAGTCTCGTTTTTGCAGGTTCTTTTTGGTGCTACCAGTTTTACCGAGTTCACCACCTCTTGGGATATTTTATCTAACCTTAGCGATGACGATGCAACTTTGGTCGATCAAAGCAAGAAGGCCAAACAAGATGCTCAGACCGCTCATGGTGAGTATTCTGCCCAAGAAAAGATTGCACTAGAAAAGCAAGAAGAGGCTGAGGAGATCAAGGCTAAGGCCGAAGAGACCGTAGCGGCTGCCGAGGCGCAAATTGCCACTTTGGAAGCAGAAGTTGCCGAGCTTCTCGAAAAAGAAAGACTTGAAGAAGAACGTCGTCGTGCAGAAGAGGCTGCCAGACTGGCAAATCAAAACAATAATGACAGTAACTATGATTACAGCAAGACACCAACGTACAATCCGATCACAGGAAATGCGGTCGTCGACAGAGCCTATGGTTGTATTGGGATTCCTTATAGATGGGGAGCAGTAGGACCCACGTCTTTTGATTGCTCCGGTCTTGTAAGTTACGCGCTGTGCGGACAGTACAAACGCCTGGGAACCACATATACATTCATGAAGTGGCCAAGGGTAAAAAGCCCACAGCCGGGCGATGTTTGTACAAACTCACATCACTGTGGCGTATACATCGGCAATGGTAAGATGATCCATGCTCCGTATACGGGAACAACTATCTGCGTTGCTTCCGTTCATTCCGATATGATTTATGTTCGCTACTAGGATATGTTTTGTTGTCTAGGATCTGTCCGCTGTTGAATTAGAAAACAAAGCGTTTGCGCGCTAACACCGCAAGGTGGTTTTGTATATGAGTTCCAAAAATAAAAAGAATAGTATTTGTACGCAAGGCGTATTGTTTGAGCGCCGTCAATTTATTGGCGGAGCATTTGTTGTGGGAGCAACCGCGTTGGGCTTAAGCTTTAGCCCGCTTGCTATTAACTTGGCCTTTGCCGATCCAACCTCGGCAGAAAAACAAGCTGAAGCAGATGCGGTAAAAAAGAAACTTGAAACTTGGGCACACGAGTTGGACATCGCATCCTCCAAATACTTTACGGCTTTAGAAGCGCATGAAATTGCGATAGGGAAAATGGCTGAAGCCGAGGCTAACATTGCTGCCACTCGCGATGAACTGATTCGTTTGCAAGAAAAGCTTGGGCATCGCGCCACAGCCATGTATAAGAGCGGAGAGATATCGTTTTTGCAGGTGATCTTTGGTGCGTCGAGCTTTCAGGAATTTGCAACCTCATGGGATATTTTGTCTGATTTGAGTCGTGGCGATTCTGTATTGATCGAGCAGTCCAGGCAGGCAAAAAAAGTCTCTGAGGATGCGCATGATGAATATGCCGCCCAAGAAATGATCGCCAAAGAAAAAGAAGAAGAAGCCGAAGAGATTAAAGTTAAGGCCGAAGCGACCGTTGCCGCCGCCGAGGCAGAGATAGCTTCTCTTGAGGCAGAAGTGGCCGAGCTCCTCCAGAAAGAAAAAGAGGAAGAAGAGCGCAGACAGCGTGAGGCGGCGGCTGCTGCAGCGGCGGCAAACAACAATACAGCTGGCAGAAAAGGCGATGGTATCCCGGTGTTTTCCGGTGGTAAGGCAGATATCATTTGCCAGGCGGCAATATCGCAGCTGGGCGTACCATATGTATGGGGCGGAAGCACGGCAAATGTTGGGCTGGACTGCTCAGGGCTTACGCAGTGGTGTTATAGACAGGCCGGTATCAGCATCGGGCGTGTTGATACATCGCAAAAGAACGGAGCCACGTCTGTCTTGCCGGTAAGCGAGGCAATACCCGGTGACATCTTGTGGCGCTACGGTCATGTGGGAATATACATGGGCGGCGGAGCTTATATTCACGCGCCGCAACCGGGTGACGTAGTGCGTTATGCATACAACATTGGTCAGTTTACCAACGCCTGTAGGTATTAAATATTTTCTAAGTGGTACACTCCTAGCGAAGCTTTTTGCTTGAATCGCGTGCGCGGCTTTTTTTGACCTTTTGCGCGCTGATGAACCAGATAGTCGCTACTGCACCCACCGTGGCTCCAATGGTGTCCGTGAGCCAATCCAAAGGATCGCAATTACGTCCGGGCACAAACAGCTGATGAACCTCGTCACTAGCTCCGTACAACGAAGCAATTACTATTGCTATCACAGCTGTAAGCCAAAGCGCCCTTTTTGGGCTGTTAAGCGCGGTGCTAAGCAACACTGCGAGCAGCAGATACTCAACAAAGTGCGCCACAATGGTCCAAAGATTAAGCTGTGGAGGAAGATCGCTGCCGGGAATAGATGAGGCTATAAAAATCGCTACCGCCAAGACAACAGCGCCAATTGCGGCGATGATTCGAGCAGTATTTTTTGGTTTTTCGCGAAGTCCGCTGTTGGCCATAAGGTCAACTCCTTGTCTAATACGTAAAACGAGCAATAAAGAGTATCGGTAAAGTATAGCGTTTAGTGCCGTAGTCTGGTAGGATACTCAAGTTCACAATGTCGGGATGTGGCTCAGCTTGGTAGAGCGCTCGGTTCGGGACCGAGAGGTCGCAAGTTCAAATCTTGTCATCCCGACCAGT
>DBCW01000013.1 GCA_002293265.1 Eggerthellales bacterium UBA948 | reverse complement strand
TGCAGCTGTTGGTTGAACGAATCATTACCGGCAAAGGATATTCGTTTTGCTGCGTGGGCGATGGGTCAGAAGTCTTTGACATGTTCAATAAAGAAAACCCGGATTTATTGATACTTGACGTAATGATGCCNNGAGTTGGATGGTTTTCAGGTTTGCAGGATGCTCAGGGAGCAAGGCGTAGTTGTGCCGATAGTCTTCTTGTCAGCACGCGGAGACATCATCGACAAAAGCGTTGGCTTTAATGCCGGCGGAGATGACTATCTGGTAAAACCATTTAGCACTCAGGAGCTTTTGCTTAGAGTTGAAGCTCATTTACGCAGGCAGCAAAGAATGATTCCGGAGACAGAAAAGAATTTCACAATAGGTGATCTTTCTTTTGATATCAAGCGCAAGAAAGTTTTTATCAAGGAAAGACCTGTTGAGCTTACGCCAAAGGAATACATGATTCTAGTGCTGCTTGCAAGTCATCCCGGTGAGATTTTTACACGCGAGCAGTTAACAGAGGCTATATGGGGAGAAGAATTTGTAGGCGAGACAACCAGCATAGCTGTATTCATTAGACGTATCNNTCCGTGAAAAGATCGAAGATGATCCCTCAAAACCGGCTTATATTCAGACCGTATGGCGCGCCGGTTATCGATTTGGTGATTGATTTTTTGATGCGAGGAATCTCTCATAAAGGTAACCTTTGACAGAAAGTTGCAAACTTTAGCGCAACAATTCTGTACTTGCGCTACAATGGTGAGATGCCCCAAAAATTGTGGGTCTGGATGGGAACAACCACTACAGGTTGTGGAAAACTACCGACTCTGAGGAGAGATTATATGCGCATTGAATTGCTTTGCCCAGCTTGCGGGGCATGCAACTTTGATTTTAACGACTATGAATCAGTGGTGTTGCTGGCTCCCAATTTGGCTCTGATGCAGTTCAGCTGTTCCAGGTGCAAAATACACCTAAGCGCGACTGTAAAACTCACCACTGAGATGCAATATATGATCCAACAGAAAATGGATAAAAGTAGTGACGATACTCAAATTAGTGAGAATGATACTGCTACAGCAAATGCTCAACCGGACAACCGGGAACAGCATTGCAGCCGCGAGCTATTGCAACCACCAGAGCAACATCTTGCTGCCATAACGGACAAGACTACTCTCAGTTATGCTTCAGCCATAATAGTAGATGGCTACAACATGGAATACGGCATCGTCAGACCATTGCGCACAGCGGCGGCAGACCTCAAAGATGAGCTGGAGTATTTTAAAAACCAACTCGATACCATCGATACAGTGGATCAAGCTATCAAGGAGATTGACACCAACTCTTATCCAAAAAGGCGAGATATCTAATGCTTAACGATCTATATCAGATACTTGATCCGGTAGCCTTTAGCATAGGGCCATTTGCAGTTCGCTGGTACGGGCTTGCATATATTATTAGTTTCGTTCTTGCAGGCACACTTGCATTTCGTATTGCAAAGCGCTGGAATATTAAGTTTACTTTTGACGGTCTTTTGGTACTTTTGATTGCCTGCGTTATCGGTACGGTTTTGGGTGGGCGGCTAGGCTATGTGTTTTTCTACGGAGAAGGGTATTACTTTGCGCATCCGGATCAGATTTTTGCATTCTCAAATGGCGGCATGTCATTTCATGGTGGGTTGATCGGGTTTGCGCTAGGAGGTCTGGTGGCTGCGCGTCTTAATAAGATGCCGATCGGAACCTTGGCAGACCTTTGTGGTATATGCACGCCTATCGGTCTTGGATTGGTGCGCATCGCCAATTTTATCAATGGTGAGCTTTGGGGTAAGGCAACAGATTTGCCTTGGGGCGTTGTCTTTGCCACAGGTGGCGATGTGGCGCGACACCCCACGCAGCTATACGAAGCATTTCTCGAGGGAGTGGTACTTTTAGCGGTACTTTATATACTTTCACACCGAAGTAAGCCATTTGTTCGCGGTACCTACTTTGGCATATTCATGATCGGTTATGCAATCTTTAGAATTGCTGTAGAGTTTGTTCGCTTGCCTGATGCACATATTGGGTACCTTATGGGCACAGATTGGCTGACTATGGGCATGGTGCTGAGTCTGCCAATGATCTTTGTAGGCATAGGATTTTTAGTGTATGCGAGGATTACTAAACACCCTCAGATGGGCATGGAGATGGCAGATGTGGTGATAGAAAAAGGTGTTGCCAAAGACACAGACGAAATAAAAGAAGATGTTTTCGATGGCAATGGCGATGATGTGCCTTTAGGCGATGGCAAAGAAAGCTCCACCCACACAGATTCTCATAAGTAAGCCTTAAAGGCATTAAGTAGATAGCGTACAATATCAAACCATCGGTTTCTTTGAACCGGGTGTTTAAACAATTTCATGCATCATTCAAGCATTTATGTGCAAGCAAGCTCTACCTAGGAGGTATAAAGTGGCAGACATTCAAGAAGGAAAATATATATGGCGAAACGGTCAATTCATAGCATGGGCAGATGCAACTACGCATGTGTTGTCACACGCCCTGCATTACGGAACCGCTGTCTTTGAGGGTATACGCTGCTATAAGACAGAAGATGGCTCAGCGGTATTTCGCCTCAAGGATCATATGAAGCGCATGGTTCGCTCGGCTAACATGATCTTGATGCCGCTGCCTTATAGTGCAGATGATTTAACTGAAGCAGCCTTAGAGACCATTCGAAAAAACGAGCTTGACTCTTGTTATATCAGACCGATCGCTTACAGAGGTTACGGCGCTGTTGGTGTAAATCCACGCACAGCTCCTATAGATGTTGTAATCGCTGTTTGGCCTTGGGATGCCTACCTTGGATCCACAGCACTGGAGGAGGGTATCGCGGTTGGAATATCGTCTTGGCGCCAACGCAGCGTAAATGCCATTCCGGGAACGGTTAAATCCTCGGCCTCATACCTAAACTCCGGGCTTGCCAACATGGAGGCGCAAGACCACGGTTATGTTGAAGCGATCTTACTCAACGAAGCCGGTCTGGTAGCCGAAGGTTCCGGTGAGAATATCTTTGTTGTACGCGATGGGGTAATCTCTACTCCGCCGCTGTCTGATGGGGTTTTAGAGGGTCTCACACGCAACTCGGTCATCCAGATCGCACGCGACCTAGGCTTTGTGGTTCATGAGCGTTCGCTGGTACGCACCGATCTATACACTGCCGATGAAGTATTCTTTACCGGTACTGCCGCCGAGCTTACTCCAATACATTCGGTAGATAACCGTGAAATTGGCAAACCGGGTCCGATAACCAAGCAGCTACAAACCAAGTTCTTTGATGTTGTGGCAGGTAGAGCGAGCGAATATGATGAGTGGCTTGATGTGGTCTAAGTCAAATCTGGAAGGTAGTGTATGACGAACACTAAGCAAGTCTCAAGTGAAGAATTGGATCGCTTGTATCGTGTGATTGCTGATATCGGCGATCCTGAGCAAGTAAAAGCTTTGCTTGAGGATCTTTGTACAATACGAGAAGTTAACGAAATGGCGCAGCGTCTTACCGTGGCATACATGCTAGATGCCGGTTCGTCATATACCACTATCCAAGAAAAGACCGGTGCTTCGGCAACTACCATTGCTCGTGTTTCTAAATGTCTAAATTACGGCACCGGAGGATATCGCGCTGTGATAGACAGCAAAATATAATTAGTCGCTTGCGCTTTTGGCCATCAAGTTATTGGTGCAGGTAGCAAAATGCTTTTGTAGTACAAGCAAACGAATAAAAAAGGAACTCGCTTAACTAAATGGACTTCATACATCTTCATAATCACACAGAGTACTCAATGCTTGACGGTGCCACTAAGGTTACCGACATGGCCAAAAAGGCTAAAGAATTTGGCATGTCGGCAATTGCTATTACCGATCATGGATACATGTATGGTGTTCCGGCGTTTATCAATGCCTGTGAAAAAGCTGAAGTTAAGCCTATCATCGGTTGCGAGATCTACTTTACACCCGATTCCGAGCTTAGGCGTGATCGTAAGCCCGAGCTATACCACATGATTTTGCTTGCCAAAGATGATCAGGGCTATCACAATCTCATCAAGATTGTTTCTAACGCTGCGGTGCAAGGTTTTTATTATCGTCCACGTGTTACTTTGGAATCCTTGCAGCAAAACTCCAAGGGTCTGATAGGTACATCAGCTTGTTTGCAGGGCATAATTCCGCAAATGATAATGGCAAATCGTCGTTCGGAGGCGCTTAAATGGGCAGAGGAATATGCGTCTTTATTTGCGCCGGGAGATTTTTACATTGAGCTGCAAGATCAAGGTATCACCGCCGAAGAGGGAATGACACAGCTTCAGCTTAACCGTGAACTCACGAAGCTTGCCCGTGAGATGGGGCTCAAGACTACTGCTGCTAATGACATGCATTATTTGAGCAGAGAAGACGCAGTGACTCAAGACATCATGTTGTGCATCGGCACCGGTGCCAAAGTTGATGATGTTGACCGCATGCGCTTTTCCAACAACGAGTTCTATATGAAAAGTCCCGAAGAGATGTACGATGCGATGAAAGAATTTCCTGAATCGCTGGAAACAACTCTCGAAATTGCCGAAAAATGCAACGCCAGTCTCTCACGCGATATCATTTTGCCTACAATCCCTCTGCCACAGGGCGAGACAAACGACTCGATGCTTAGGCGCGAATCCGAAGCCGGGCTTAAGCGCTTGTATGGCGATCCCTTACCCGAAGAAGTCAAAGAGCGTTTTGAGCTTGAGTACAAGATCATTTGTGAGCAGGGTTTTCCGGCTTACTTTTTAGTCGTACAGGAGTTCACACGTTGGGCTCGTGAAAACGGCGTGGGCGTAGGTCCGGGTCGAGGCAGTGCTGCCGGTTCTATCATCAGTTATGCTTTGGGTATAACCAACCTTTGCCCTTTGGAAAACGGCTTGCTCTTCGAGCGCTTTTTGTCTCCGGAACGTCAGGAGATGCCCGATATCGATATCGATTTCGACGAAGACGGGCGCTTCAAAGTCATCGAGCACCTGCGTGAGCTGTACGGCACCGAGAAAGTAGCTCACGTGATCACCTTCTCCAAAATGAAGGCTAAACAAGCGGTGGTAGATTCTACGCGTGTTTTTGATTTTCCTATCTACATCGGTGCAAATATCTCAAAAAAGATTTCCGGCGCTCCCGGCACTACTATTAAAGGCACACTGGGAATACATGAGGAAGTCAAGAAAAATGACGCACGTAATTCTGAGTTAATCCAAGAATACAGTGAAAACGAGACAACAAAAAAGATCATCGATTCTGCACTGGCTTTAGAAGATACGGTACGCGGAGAGGGTGTGCACGCGTCAGCGGTAATCATCTGTCGCGACCCGATTGATGAGCACGTGCCTATCAAATACGATACCAAGGGCGATGTTATCATCACGCAATACGATGGCACACATAACGCTGAACTGGGTTTGCTCAAGATGGACTTTTTGGGGCTTCGCACACTAAACGTGTTGATGAAAGCCCAGGAGTATGTAAAAACAAACCATGGCAAGGACATTGACTTAAACAAGATTGCCTTTGAAGACAAGAAGATATATGAGTTATTAGCACGCGGCGAGACTGCCGGGGTGTTTCAGGTAGAAAGCGCGGGAATGACCGCGTTGATCAAACGTATGCGCGCCGACCGCTACTCAGACGTTGTTGCTAGCATCGCACTTTATCGCCCCGGTCCGCTAAACTCCGGTATGGCCGAGGACTTTGTACAGCGCAAGATCGGCAAAAAGAAGATCGTCTATTACGATGAAAGACTCAAAGACATCCTCGAAGAGACCTATGGAACCATAGTTTACCAAGAGCAGGTCATGCGCATCTCCATGGTGATGAGTGGTTTTACCGCAGGGGAGTCAGATCGTATTCGTAAGGCTATGGCCAAAAAGAAGATCGATCTGATGACCAAGCAAAAGATGGATTGGGCTGACGGCAATAACGAGACGATGAAAGAGCATTGGCTCAATGGTGCCGAGCGCAACGGTTATAAGCGTGAGACCGCACAAACGATCTGGGATGATGTTGAGAAGTTTGCCGAGTACGCCTTTAACAAATCACATTCAGCCGCATACGCTATTTTGGTTATGCAAACCGCCTGGATCAAGGCTTATTATCCCAAAGAATACATGGCGGCGGTTTTATCCTCTTTTGTAGGTAAAGCCGAGCGTTTGATACAGTATATCTCGGCATGCCGTCAAAGTGGTATCGAGGTATTGCCGCCTGATGTTAACTCGTCCGGCATCGAGTTTACCGCAGTGGCTGAAGGCATACGCTTTGGACTCGCCGGTATCCGCGGTGTAGGCGAGGGCGCTGCTGAGCAGATAATTGCTGAGCGAGAAAAAGGCGGAGCTTACACATCACTGCACGATTTTGTATTTCGCGTAACCGGCTCTATGTGCAACAAGAAAACTGTTGAGGCCCTGGTCAAAGCCGGCGCTTTTGACTCCACCGGTTATACGCGCAAACAAATGATGCATTTTGTAGAGGTAGATAACCTCATGGACACCGCCGCAAAAAGGCATCGTGACCAGGCTGCCGGGCAGGTGTCGATGTTTGACATGTTTGCCGAGACCGATATTGACCACGGCTTTGAAGAAAACATTCCTGCTCCCGATGGTGTGGAGTGGGATAGACGTGTGAAGCTGAGTTTTGAGCGCGACATCTTAAAGATGTACGTTTCTGATCATCCGCTAAGCCCATACGCTGCACTGCTCAGACAAAGCAGCGACTACTCGTTAGGCGTATTCATGGGCGGTGATGATGACGATGATTCATCGGCGGATGAGGAACAGGCAGAGGAGCAAAAGGTGCCTCAGGGTAAGCCGATAAAACTGGCCGGAATGGTAAGCGCGTTTACGCCTATGGTCTCCAAAAAAGGTGACGCGATGGCAAAGTTCACACTTGAAGATATGGATGGTTCCATAGACGCGATCATTTTTCCCACTTACTATAAGGAATGCGGTAAAGCGCTTGAGGCAGATGCAGATGGACACGATGCCATAGTTAAGGTGGTATGTAAGTATGAATCCACAGACCGTGGGCAGCAAATACTGGTTAGCAAAGTAGAGCGCCTCAAACTGGACGAGCAAACTCTCAGACCCCAGCCGATAGAGCTACATATAACTTCCGATGTATTCAATCAGCAAGTGGCAGACAACCTAAACCGTACACTCTCCAGATACCCGGGAATCGACCCGGTAGTACTCTACATAGGCAGTGCCGACGGCAAAAAGTTCAGAGCTGAACTACCAACAACAGTTGACGGCAGATCAATGGCATTAAGAACCGAGTTGGATCTGGTATTGGGAGACTAGAGGCTTACAACCAAACAGGCTCACAACCTTGTCATAAGTGAATGATTATTCGCATTGCTCAAGAAGACAAGCGGTGTATAAATAGTCGCTTTTTTTGAGATATTTCCGGCATTTGCCAAAACAGATTTAGCATAAATTGCGTCATGTAACGTGATACAATCGCAGCTGACTTTAGATTTGTCACACTGTAGTCAATCATTGCGGCATGTTTTAAAAGGATTTGCTAATGTTTGATGCGTTAATCATAGGCTATCTCTTTTTAGGTGGTGTCGGCGGCGGTTTATTAAGTAGCCTATCAGCTCTGGAGTTATTGCGTGTTGCGAGGCGGAAAGGAATTGCCGGGATCGGTTGCCTGTCTTATGATCATACGGTCAGTTCATGGTCGCTTTGTTTGGCAATTCTTGGACTTGCTATCACCTGTTTACTGTTTGATATCGGGCGTCCGGATAGAGTGCTCAACGTATTTTTATTACCAAGTTTTACTCCACTAACAGTTGGCTCGTTTTCGCTCTTATTGTCTGTCATTTGTGCTGCAGTTTTCATGTTGGCAAAGTCACTTAAGCCATCTTCCTTGTCACGACATATAACAATTCTTTTTAGTGGTATTGGGTTATTAGCCGGCATAATTACTGCTGTCTACACCGGCTTCTTGTTGGAGAGCCTAGCTTCAATAGTATTTTGGAACAGCACATTCTTATCGGTTCTCTTTTTATTGTCGTCACTTTCTACCGGTATTGCCGGTATTTTGATGTGCTCGGCTTTGCCAATGAAACGAAATGCTTCTAAGCGTACAATCAGATTTTTAGCCAAGATCGACATTATTCTAATTGGTGCAGAGCTGTTATGTTTAACTTTTTACCTCCTAGCTGCTTACTTGAATCCTGATACCACTGTTACTGCGCGAGCTCTTTTATTTGCCGAGCTTAGTTGGCTGTTTTGGCCGGGATTAGTAATATTTGGACTTGTAGTTCCGCTAATAATGGAGATACAAATATTGAAGATAGGATCTCAAAAAAATATCCACTGGATCGCAATACTGGTACTTATCGGTGGTTTGGTGCTTCGAGTTTGTATAGTAGAAGCTGCGGCTTTCGATGTAACGCAAATACCTACTCTTTACAATATGGCCGGAGGATTGGGAAGTTGAAATCAAAGAATAACGTTGTATGCCAGCAGCTTCATATAATAAAAGAGGACTTCGATCAAAGCATGTGTTTGAGAGAAATGACCGTAGATTAAAACATTTAGAAAAAGGAGACCTTGCATGAATCGAAAAAATACGCACAAGGAAGCAAGTGACTTTGATGCCGCTAGTGATCAGATAGAGCAAGAGTTACGCCGCACACATATTCCTGAGAAAGCTTCTCGTGGCAGTGAGATGATTTTTAAGATAGCACTATTTGCAGTTATATGTATGGCAATACTGTGCGTTTCTCATTTTGTATTCAGTTATGTGGGCATTGAAACAATTATATGCATGATTGCGGTGACGTTGTTAATTATTCCTTCAACACATATCGTGCTAAGCTGGGAAAAGATTGTTGTGCTCAGATTTGGAAAGCTCAATCGTGTGGTTGGACCGGGTCTTTTTTTCACGATGCCAATAATTGAATACGGAGCAATCAGGGTCGATCAGCGTATTATGACCACTCCATTTACAGCAGAAAAGACTTTAACGCTCGATCTTGTTCCCATCAACATCGATGCTGTGCTTTATTGGATGGTTTGGGATGCTGAGAAGGCTTGCACCGAAGTTGAGGATTACTTTGCAGCAGTCTCATTTCTTGCGCAAACAGCCATGCGCGAAACGATCGGCCGCTCTACCGTAGCTGAAGTTGCGATACGTCGAGATCAGTTAGATGTTGAAATCAAGTCAGCTATTGAGCATATGGCAGCGAGTTGGGGTATAGACATCATTTCTGTTAAAGTGCGCGATATCGTTTTGCCTGATGAGTTACAAGAAGTAATGTCACTTGAAGCTCAGGCGGAACGAGAAAGAAATGCGCGTATGACTCTTGTGAGTATTGAAAATGACGTAGCTGAGGTATTAGCAGATGCAGCCAAACTATATAGCGACCCTGATGCTGCGATGAAATTGCGCACCATGCTCACTTTGTATGAGACAGTTAAAAAATCCAAGGGGGCAGTAATCACAATTCCAAGCTCAATCAGTGATAATATGGGAGAAGGATCGATAGACAAGATCATTGACTCGCTTAAGTCCTAAAAAAACACTAAGCAAAATCCCGGCATTTTGACCAATGCTGAAGCTTGGTGTAAGGATTATTTGATATTGTATATACAATTCATGCTATCTTAAAGAAAGTTGTTATGGAACCTCTAGCGTCATTTGAATTGGATTATGGGAGTGGACTACCTGTTTGGATACAGGTAAAGAATCGCCTTGCGTTTCTTATTGCATCCGGAAAATACGTTGTGGGCGATCGTCTGCCAACTGTTAGAGCATTAGCTGTTTCGTTAGACATCAGTTACAACACTGTTAATCGTGCCTATATGGATTTAGAGCGCGAGGGATACATTTCTACACGTCAGGGTAGGGGAACGTTTGTTTCTGATATTGGAAAGAATGCGCTACCTGTTACAAATGATGCGTCGATAATACTTGCAGATGAGCTAATTCAAGCCGGGATTAACGCCGGAATGAACGACGAGGACATAATTCGATTAGTGGAAGAAAGACTTAAAGAGAAGCGGAATTCAAATGCTAAGTCTTGATTATACTGATTAATAAAATAATTATAATAGATGAGTATATGATCTTATTTGTAGCGCAGAGCACTGATACAACTCGTATTTATTGTAAATATTGTTATGATTATCCTAAAGATAGGCAAATCATAATCTTTGATTGTCGCAATACATTGTGATAAGATGACAATCATTGGAGCGCGGCCGGCTCCCAAAAGCGTAAAAGTGACAGCCAATCATTGTTTGCTCGATCACTTTGATCCTCAAAAATGATGGCGGTACTTTTCAAAGGCACCTCTCAAAAATCATAAGGAGGAAAGATGCAAAAAATCTGTACGAAAAATGAAACAAAAAGCATAAGTTCGTGCACCGACACCAATTTGGTGTCTGCACAAAACGAGGTGGGGAAAAGTGGCTTAACGCGAAGAAGCTTTCTTAAAACCAGTGCTGCCTTTGCCGGTGCTGCTGCAGCCATTTGCAGCGTTGGATGCAGCGCTATAGCCCCGGGCGGTAAGGTTAATAGTGAAGCTGAAGAACAGGTATTTACCGGTATGTGTATTGCAAACTGCAACGGCGCTTGCAGGCTGGCAATAACAGTGCGCGAAGGAAAGATCGTATCAACTACCATGGCGGAGTTTCCTGATCCCGATTACAACAGGATATGTCTCAAGGGCCTAAATCATCCCTTAAGAATTTATGGTCCGCTGCGCCTTAAGTACCCTATGCGTAGAGTAGGCGAGCGTGGAGCCGATCAGTGGGAACAAATTACATGGGACGAAGCCTTAACTTTACTTACAGATACCTGGGAGAATGTGCGAAACAAATATGGTGCTTCGGCAAACGCAATCTCAGCCGGCGCTGTAAGGCTTGGTTCGCTTGCGCCAACCATGTTATCAGGCATGATAGGCGGGACTTCACTTGCTGCATCCGACGACCAGGCTGTGGATTACATTATGCCGCAGTGCATAGGCAGAACATTATTGTGTTCCGGTAGCGAACCGCGCGATATAAAGAATGCAAAGAAGATATTTTCGTGGGGATGCAATCCAACAAACTCAAATTTACAGCAAGTACACTGGTTGCTTGATGCTTTAGACAATGGCGCAAAGTTGGTTGCAGTCGGACCGAACTTTACCCATATGGCGGCAAAAGCAGACAGATTTATTCGCATTAAGCAAGGAACTGATGCTGTAATGTTTATGGCGCTATCAAACTATCTGGTCAAAAATGATCTCGCAGACTTAACGTTTTTGGCAGAGCAAACTGTCGCGCCATTTTTAGTAAAAGCCAGCGACAAAACGTATCTCCGTGCTAGTGACTTAGGCATAGAACTGCCGGAGCCGGTGATAAATCCACAGACCGGCGAAGCAATTGATCTGCCTATTGTGGTTGGTCAAGACGGTATGCCTACTGTAATGGGTGCAATAACAGATCCAAAGATCGAAGGAAATTTTACATTTGGAGAGCATAAGGTAACTACCGCCTACAGCTTGCTTCTGGATGCTATTGCTCCTTATACTTTGGAGAAAGCAGAGGAAATATGTGGCGTTTCGGTAGCAGATGGTGAGTGGATTGCCAGCCTTTTTGCGGACAAAGAGCCACTAGCTGTTACAGCACTTCCCGGAATGGATCACTACTACAACGGGCATCAACCTTATCATGCCATGGCAGCGCTACTCATGGTAAGTGGACACTTGGGCTCTCCCGGAAATGGGTCATATTACGCGACCTATCTTACAGGAGGTGCCGTGAACTGGGCGGCAATTTATATGCCGAGCGACTACCCACCGTCTCCGGAGATCCCTTGGACATCGCTTAATGATGTTTGCGAGAAGAAGACGTTCAACGGGCATCCTCAAGAAATTAAATCTATTGTTATTTGGGGCAAAGAGGCGATCAGCGGACAGATGGACAAAAAAAGGCTTCTGCAATCATTTGATCAGATGGAGTTGGTAACAGTAGTGGATCTGGAGATGAATGATACTGCCCGCTATGCAGATCTGATACTGCCGGTTGCGTACTTCTTTGAGTCTATAGACTGTGCTGTTACAGGTACTTCCCATTCATATAATATCCTTGGCGAGCAGGCAATAGAGCCACTTTATGAGAGTCTTAATGACTATGACATCGTGGTAAAAATTGCCGAGAAGCTGGGACTTAAATGGCCATATGCAAGTAAAGAGGACTTTTTGCGTGTTGGTTTTGACTCAGACCTTTACAAGGCAGCCGGAATCACCTTTGATAAACTTAAGGAAGAAAAAGTCATGAATTCTGTGCCTGCATTCATGCTCAACGAAGAGGGCTGTTTGATACTTGGAGCCGGTGGCGTGTACGGCACCGATACAGGAAAAGCACAGTTTTATCTTGAGACAGTTGAGCCAAGAGTAGTTACCGGAATTGATTTTGATAAAGACTCTGTGCGCTTGCCGGCCTGGGATCCACCTTATGAGGCTTGGGATGAGAGTGAGGCTGCAAAGAAATATTCGATAAATCTATTGCAATCACACTCCAAATGGCGTTCTCACTCGACATTTGCAAAGGCAGAATGGCTAAGAGAGCTAGTTCCGGAGCCGGTCATATATATCAGTCCTGAAGACGCTGCAAAGCGTTCCATCGAAAATGGCGACATTGTAAAAGTATATAACGATCGTGGCTATGTGGTCATCAAGGCACTTATTGACTCCGGCATAGCGCCGGGCAGCTCTGATTTGCCAAAAGGTTTTCATCTAACAGATTTTATAGAAGGACACTACAACGAGCTTTCACATAATGCATTTCATCCTTTCACGGTAAACAACTGTTTTTCTGATGTCAGGATCGAGATCGAAAAGTATAACGGAGAGGTTGGGTGAACTCATGAGATTGGGAATGGTAATAGATACTAGGCGCTGCTTTGGATGTCAGACCTGTGCAGTGGCTTGTAAATCCGCAAATAATTTACCAAACAACAATTGGTGGAACCGAGTGCTTACAGAGGGCGGTGAGAATATGGATTGCCCTGCCGGCGATTATGAAAAAGGCTATTCGTTAACATTTTTGCCTACTTCCTGCCAACATTGTGACAATCCTGCCTGCACCAGAGCCTGTCCGGTAGGCGCGACTTCAAAACGTGAAGACGGTGTGGTGTTTCAGGATTATGATAAGTGCATCGGCTGCAGAATGTGTGTCGCCGCTTGCCCCTACAATGGTGTGCGAATATTTAATTGGGAAGAGCCGGAGTATTATCTGGATTTTGCTTTGGGCGACAAAGATATTCCTGCGCATCAAAAGCATGTGGTGGAAAAATGCACTTTTTGCGCACATCGGCTAGCGCAAGGCAAGACACCTGCCTGCATGGTGTTGTGCCCGGCTAGAGCACGTTTTTGGGGAGACTTGGATGATCCCGAAAGTGAAGTCTCAAAACTCATCAATAAACGTAAGTATAAGCAACTTCTGACAGATCGCGGAACCAACCCATCTGTCTATTATTTGGTGTAGGAAAGGAGGAATCATGGCTGAAAATAACAGTGTTTCGAAAAACAAGTCTGCAGAAGAAAGAGAAAGTATCTCTGCACAAAGATCATCGCGCGGCTCGGGTGGTTTAATTGCCATAGTTATTGCAGCGGTTATTGCAGTTGCGGGTATTGCACTTTGGATATATCAGCTATCCGATGGCCTTGTTAACACCAACATGCGCAATCTCAGCAGTTGGGGTCTTTATCTCATAATGTTTATGCTTTTTGTGGGACTTTCTGCCGGTGGTCTGATAATTTCAAGCGTTCCACGTGTGTTTGGCGTCAAAGGATTTGGCGGTATCGGAAAAGTTGCTACCTGGGTATCCATTTGCTGCACCGCATTGGCAGTTGCCTTTGTCGTAGTCGATCTTGGTGGCCCCCAACGCCTTTGGGAACTTGTTGCATTTGCAAATATGAGCTCTCCTCTAATGTGGGATATCATTGTGCTTAGTGTTTATCTGATTATCTCTGTTGTTTACCTTTGGGCAACAATGCGATTTGAAAACGGCACAGGATCTTCAACCGCGCTTCGTATTTTGTCGGTCTTTGCATTGATATCTGCGGTTATGGTTCACACCGTTACGGCGTGGATATTTGGACTTCAGATTGCTCGTGAGTTTTGGTATACAGCACTGCTCGGGCCTTGGTTTGTATCAAGCGCTTTACTTAGTGGCCTTGCGCTTATCTTGATAGTGGTGGTGGTGCTTAGAAAAGCCGGATACCTAGAGCTGGAAGAAAGTAACATTCGTCGTATGGCAGTGTTGTTGGGTGTCTTTACAGCTGTTGACCTCTATTTCTTTGGTTGCGACCTTTTAACATCCGGTTTTCCCGGTGGATCAGGTGCAGAAGTCGTGGCGCTTTTAACCACAGGGGTACTTGCGCCATATTTTTGGGTGGAAGTCATTGCCGGTGTAGTGACCATGGTTATCGCATTTACTCCAAGCCTTAGAAATCCCGGGCCGATTGTGATAGCTGCAGCTCTCAGCATTGTTGCTATTCTTTGCAAACGCATTCAACTGATGATCGGTGGATTTCAGATTCCTAATATGGATCTTCCGGGTGTGACAACCGGCCCTGAACTCACAGGAGGCGGACAAGCTTTTGCTGATGTTGCCGCAGCGCTTGTTTATTTCCCATCACCGCTGGAGTTTGGCGTGACAATCGGTGTTGTATCACTTGGCGCATTTATGCTTTTGCTGGGACTTAGAATGCTGCCACTTAAACCAAAAGAACAAGAATAGCTTTTAAGTCTCTTGATCTTGTTTTGGGATGCTAATGGTTNNATTGCCTGGACGACCAATTCCTCTACAGTTTCAATTCCTGAGCCTATCACCGAGGCAACACCTTGTCCTGTAGCCGGATGTACACAACCGGACGGAGCTTGCCATGCATCCGATCTGCCACCGGAGCCGGACAATACATTTGCTATGAGCTGCCCGCATGTAACCTGTTCGGACAGTAGCTGTCATGGGTGGGATCGTATTACAACAGCTTCAAAACCAAGCGATGCTGCAATGAATCTTTGGATAGTAACACCTGTGGTATTGCTGCTTGGGCTGATTATTTTAGTAAGAAAGGTACGATAATGAACAAGCGCTTAGGTATCATTGTTCTACTTGCAGCGCTTGTTTACATTCTGGCTGCAAATCCACTTGTTACAGGTCTGGAGCTTCATGAGTGGCTCTCATTGGGTTGCATCATTGTCTTCATCATACATTGCGCTGTCCACTATGATTGGTTTGTCTCGCTTTTCAAACGTCGAATAGGCAGATCCGGCATAGGACATTTTTTGCTTGATAGTGCGACCTTGATCGCATTTATAGTAGTGACTGTGTCAGGAATCATGGTGTCGCGTTATATTTTGCCTGCACTAGGATTTGTTGCTCAAGGGTATTTTTTCTGGAATCCGCTTCATTCGATCTCTGCCAAAGTGTTGTTTGTGCTTATACTTGTGCATGTTGTAGTGCATGCATCATGGTTTGCTCAACTGCTCTTTAAGCGTCGACACAACACGGTTGAAAAGACCGGCAATGATATCATGCCAGACAGTAGAAAAACCGCTATGTTAACTAATGATGATGTGGGTGAAAAAAGATGACAGATACGTCAGAGAAATATAATCACGCTTGGCTATATAGAGCTTCCATGTATGAACTGCTTGCACTTGGATTTCGTCTGCCAACAAAAGAATTGGCTGAAGCTGTATCAAGTGGAGAGTATGCCGATGCGCTACGAGAACTTGGTTCGCTAAATGGCCTTGACTCAAAAACATGTGAAACATCTTTTCAGGAGATAAACAGACATATTGGTGTAGATGACGATAAATTATTCCATCAACTCAGAAGTGAATACACGCGGCTGTTTGTTGGCGCCCCTAAGCCTGTGGTCTCTCCATATGCCGGAATATGGTGGGCGGTAGATGTGGGTGTTGAGCCACTTTTATTTGTGAACAAAGAGTCAATGGGCGTGGAACGTTTTATGCGTTCATGCGGCATAGGACAGCCCGCGGGAACAAATGAGCCATTGGACAGCATAGCCAGTGAGTTAGAGTTCTTACAATACTTATGCATGCTGCGTGCGGGTGCAAAACTACCACCCACGCTCCCGGATGACTTTGAAACGCCAAAGCAAGCATACGAAGATTTTGTTGAGCAACACTTCTCCAAATGGCGCTACCAGTTTGCCAAGGCTGTGATCGATGAGTCGAATACACCTTTCTACAAAGCAATTGCCCGGGTCTTATTGCTATACCCGTATTGATCACCTTTTGCTTGGAATGACTTCAAGCGATCAGCTTCCAACTTATTACCAGCGTGGTCTGATTTTCGAAAACATGATTATTACTGAGTTTTACAAACATCAATTTGCACATGGCCTAAACACAGAGGCTTATTATTGGCGAGACAGTCATGGGCTAGAGCTAGATTTGGTTTATGAAAAAGAACTTGAGCTACACGCAGCAGAGATAAAAACATCACAAACATCAATAAGCTTTGCGTGTATTGGCAATAGATTAGTAATAGAGTAGATAACAAAAAGGATGTAAATCACATTAATTTACATCCTTTTCAAGGTTAATGTGTCTACTAACTATCTAACAATAACCGTGCACTTAGTTGTCTTTCCGTTCCAAGTGGTTGCAGTTATAGTTGCTTTACCTTTCTTGATGGCTTTTACTTTGCCGTTTTTATCTACGGTGGCTACTTTCTTATTGTTGGACGTCCAAGTAACGGTAGTTGGATTTGCCTTAGTTGGCGATAACTTAGCGGTCAGTTTGTAGGTAGCCTTAGCTTTGATAGAGATAGATTTTTTGTTGAGTGTGACCTTTGTAGGCAAGACTTTACCTACAGTAACGGTGACTTTTTGAGTTTTTCCACCGGCTTTAATTGTTATCACACTGGTGCCGAGTTTTTTAGCAGTGATTACACCGGCTTTGTCTATAGTTACTACGGTTTTTTTGCTTGAAGAGAATTTAGGTACTATGCCTGTAGCTTTTGCAGGCGTAGTCTTTACTTTTATCTGTGTGGTTTTACCAACGGTTAAGCCTATAGGCTTTTGCGCCACAAGTGATTTAACTTTTGTAGCTTTGGCAACAACATATACAGTGCATTTAGCCTTTTTATTACCGTCGTTAGTGGTTACTGTAAGCGTAGCTTTTCCGGTCTTTAAGCCTTTAATCTTTCCGGTGGTCTTATTTACCGCTACTACATTAGGACTAGAGCTCTTCCAAGTAACTGTTTTATCTTTGGCATTTGTTGGTTGTATGGATGCAGGCAGTGTTACTGTTTTGTTCTTGACCACATAAACAGACGCAAGCGTCTTTACAGTTTTTGGACTTATTTGCTCCGGGCTTTCAGGATCATCTGCGGGATTATCATTTGGGCTGTCAGGATCAGTGGAATCATCCGGGTCGCTTGGATCAGAGTCTCCTGTGTTATTGGTGTCAGTTTTTACAGTGATAATGCAACTGGCAGCGATTTCTTTATCAACAAAGGCTGTTGTCGAAATTGTTGCCGTTCCCACAGATTTTGCGGTTACATTGCCATCATAGTCTACTTCGGCAACATTTGTATTGCTGCTTTTCCAGTTTGTGGCTACCTGTATAGTTGTATTTGATGGTGTGAACTTTGGTTCAAGTTTTTGAGTTTCACCAATTGCCATTTCTACTTTGCTTGGAAGTGTCATGGATGTAGGCATAACCTCTACACCTTCTAAGTCAAGCACATGAACTGCTACATATGTCTCAACTCCGTTTTCAGCGATTAAAGTTATTTTTGCTTTGCCAACTTGATTAGCAATAACTATTCCACCTTCATATCCGCTTTCAACACCGGCAACACCGGCATTGTCAGTCTTCAAGGTTAAATACCGCAAAGTGGTTTCTGAAGGAATAAACACGGGGCTGCATAGTTGCCTATCACCAGGGCTCATCACAAATGCGTTTTGAATAGCAAGTTCGGTTGGCCCAACAGGTGTTTGATGTGTTATGTCAAGGTAAGTACGTGCATAATCAAAGTCAAAGCCTGATGGTACTCCCATAGAAATAAGCATCAACTCTATTTTATAAGTACCTTCGGTAACGCTAGCGCTGATGTCTGTAGTGTAAGACGTTAGTCCCCTGACAGATACTCCATCAACAATAGTTGTGTCATCGTTTTCGATTGACAGATAAGCTGCGGTGACTGCTGTAGGTATCTGGAAGTTCACCTTAAGTTTTGTGCCCAGCTTGGTGTGAAATGCGTATACATCTTCACTAACCACATTTCCGTTGGCATCAAGCTGCTGCTTGTTTTCAAATATACCCGTTGTGCTAACTCTAGCTTCCGCCGGCTACGGTACAAACAAAAAAGCTGCACATAGCAAAACAGCAAGAGCAAATAATGAGATAGATACCCGCTTCAAAACCTGAGCATGCATAACACAAACCTCCCACTCATTTATATCTATTAACCTGCAAACATTATACAATTCGCCTTTTTTTTTTTCAATTCTTTGGAATAGGTTTTTGAGGCGGGCTTTAGGCTAACCATCGCTGGTTATATTGTGCCTATACAAACTCAATCTTAAGAGTCTTGCCGCACGCCCTTGCAAGTTTAGCTAGTGTATTCACTTTTGCATTACTATTTCCAGTCTCTATCATGCTTATTGTTTTTTGAGGAACATTTGCGACCGCTGCGAGCTCCTTTTGCGTTAGCCCTTTAGAGCTTCGTGCCTCATAAACGGCTCTCATTGCCTGGTATTCTCCCTCTAGCTCTTTTCTGGCTGCGAAATAATCTGGATCTTTGATTATTTCATCAAGTAAATCTCTATACTTCATCTTGCTTCTCCAATGCCATTCTTTCTTCATATTCGATCTTGTATTTCCTGGCGCGTTCTATTTCTGAGTGTAGTACTTTGTTAGTTTTCTTAATAAACCCATTTGTCAGAATTGCTTTTCCTTTATAAAAAAAGAAGAATAAGATTCTTGCAGAATTACCTCCTTGTGCTACCCTCAATTCGAAAATCCCATCCCTCAATTGTGCTGCATGTGGTCTACGAATTGCCGATCCGTACTCTTCCAAAATATCAATGATAATTGTAGTTTTTGCTTGCATTTTTGGCGGAAGACTTTTGATGAAATCTTCAACCGGGCAGTAGCCATCTTTTGTTTCATATAGTTCAACATCAATCAATATAACCCCTCCCATACATAACCTCTGAGTATTATATTACTTGTAAGTAATATTGTCTAATGTGCAATGGCAGCGAGCTGAACAAAAACTTTTAATAAACACATTTTGCCTGATTAGCCAGAAGTTAAGCTGTTAATGTGGTAATAGGAATA
>DBCW01000170.1 GCA_002293265.1 Eggerthellales bacterium UBA948 | reverse complement strand
CACGAAGCAACGCTGTTGGTAGGTAGTAAAATGCTGTTTTGGAGCCCAGACCGATCGCGTCTAAACCTGCTTTTTTGGCATAGATACCGGCGCGTAGTAGGTGGTAGTTGTTGGTGACATAGACTGCCTTGTACTCTGTGTCGCCCGCATCCTCATCCATAAGCTTTTTAGAGTACAGCATATTCTCCATAGTTGTTGTGGACTTTGACTCCAGCAGCACTTGGTCTTTGGGTACACCCAGCCCCACTGCGTATTCAGCCATAGCTTCTGCCTCGCTTCGAGGCTCATCTGAGCCTTGTCCTCCGGACATGATTAGTTTGGGAGAAGCGCCAAGCTCTGCTTGTTTGCCCCAAAATGTCACAGCCCTATCAATACGTCGAGCAAGAAGGGGAGAGACCTTGCCGTCTTTAAGCCCGGCACCAAGTACGATCACATAGGCTTGATCGTATTTTGGGCGCGAAAAATTGCACAATACAACAGCTATGATGAACTGCGAAACATGGATTGCGTAACACAAAGCCATGCCCAGTATCCAGCCATCGATAACAACCAAAGCAAAGGGGAGATCGGCGTTTTCTATCAGGCGCATAATTATTACAAATGTGATCAAGGCAACTGCCAATATAAGGGGGAGACTGTGCGCCAAGGTGTGAGTCTCTCGTTTAAACATCGCCCAAGTGTTGATAAGCAGAAACGCGATGATCGCATATAAGCCAAAGGCAATGACAAAGAAGAATAAAACGAACAACAACACCAACAGCCATGCTGCCACTACACTGTCGTTGTGATATAAGAACAGCACGAGCACCAGTATGGTTGAAAACAAAGAGGCTGTGAACAGAAAGCTCGGAATAAGGCTGACTCTGTTAATTTTATAAAACACCAAAAAAGCTGCAAAAAGCAATAGTGGTATGCCCAAAAGCGAAATAGACACGTATCTCTCCCTGATCCAAAGTGGTGCGCTTTGCCCACAATCTCACATAAAGTCTAATCTATTTTGTGTGCTAGGCAATATGTAAAAGGTAAGGATAATTGGTCTTGATCCATGAAATCCTAAAATTGGTGTAATTTACTATAATTAGGTATTGCCAACTACTAGACTATGTCATATAATGGAGAAGGTCTAAACACATGAAAGCAAGCCACCTAGGATTCTTCCAGGTGGCTTGCTTGATTTAGGGCTAAGTGTGGTTTGCTACGATAGCAGCTGTCCGATAGATTCTGCAAATTCGATTGGGTCGGCTACCGGTAGACCTTCTACCATCAATGCTTGGTTGTATAAAACGTTTGTGAGCAGAGACAATCTTTCCTTGTCGTTTTCTTTAGCAGCGACAAGCTTGCTAAATGCAGCGTGTTCAACATTAAGCTCCAAAACACGCTCCGACTTAATGTGACCACCATCGGGCATGGCTGAGAGCACTTTCTCCATCTCCAGAGACACCGGGCCTTCGGCGCTGATGCCGGCCGGCATGTCGGCTAAGCGGTTAGACAGGGCAACTTTAGACACCTTGTCGCCGAGAATTTCTTTCATAGCTTCAAAAAGCTCGCTGTACTCTTTAGACCTTTCCTCGTTTTCTTTCTTTTCTTTTTTTTCTTTTTTTTNNTCGTTTTCTTTCTTTTCTTCTTCTGTCTCAAGACCAAGATCTGCACCGGCTACATTTTTGAGCGGCTTTTCGTCGTAATCATTCATAACGCCCATGCAGAAATCGTCAACCTCTTGCACGCACAGCAACACGTCGTAACCGCGGGCAAGAACACTTTTTACCATCGGCATTTTAGCTAGCATCGCCTCATCTTCGCCGGCAGCGTAGTAGATCGCTTCTTGCTCAGACGGCGCATTGTCCAGATATTCGCGCAGAGTAACCATCTTCTCTTCTTTGGCGGAGTAGTACAAAAGCAGATCTGCAAGTGTTTCTTTTAGTGCTCCGTAGCTGGTGTAAATACCGTATTTAATATTGCGACCAAAGCACTCAAAAACACCCTCGTATGTTTCACGATCATTGCCAAGCATATCCTTGAGTTCACCGGTTATCTTCTTCTCGATACGTTTGGCAATTGCGCGAAGCTGATTGTTCTTCTGCAGCGTCTCGCGTGAGATGTTCAGATCCAGATCTGCACTATCCACAACGCCGCGGACGAAACTAAAGTGATCCGAGAGTAAATCAGGACATTTCTCCATAATCATGACGTTGGANNCCCTTTTCGTAGTCTTTGGTGTAATAGTCATAAGGAGCGTGAGAGGGGATAAACATTAATGCGTCATAGTTTAGCGTGCCCTCGGCGTTGATTGTGAATGACGATATTGGATTTGCGAAGTCATGGAAGTCACTTTTGTAGAACTCGTTGTATTCCTCTTCGCTAACATCAGCTTTGCGACGCTTCCAAATTGGGGTCATAGAGTTTAGAGTGTCCAGCTCGGTGTAGCTTTCAAACTCCGGTTTGTAGTCATCGCCTGCGTCTTCAGGTTTAGGCAATTCGCGCTCTTTGCTTACCTCCATGCGAATTGGGTAGCGCACATAGTTGCTGTATTTCTTTACCAGTTGCTTAAGCTCAAACTCAGAAAGGAAGTCGCTGTACTTGTCGTCTTCTGTGTCCGGCTTGAGCGTTAACACCACATCGGTGCCATGCTCGGATCGCTCGGCCTTTTTAATGTTGTAACCATCAATTCCATTACTCTGCCAAGCCCAAGCCTCGTCAGCACCATATGCACGCGAAACAACACGCACTTCTGAAGCGACCATGAATCCTGAGTAAAAACCAACGCCAAATTGTCCGATAATATCGATGCTGTCGACTTCTGATTTAGGTTTTGAGCTCTTATCATCCTCGGCGGACTCGTCGACAGTTGCATCTTCGTCATTATCGCTCATAGGATGCAAATCTAAGGCATCAGCTTGCTGTTGCTGTTTGAACTCTAAGCTGCCGGAATGGGCAATAGTGCCTAAGTTCTTGTCGAGGTCATCTTGACTCATGCCTATGCCGTTGTCAGAGATTGTTATAGTGCGTGCGTCTTTGTCAAACGCTAATGTTATGCCCAGCTCACCACGTGTTATCTTAATACTGCGGTCGGTAAGGCTGGCAAGATATAGCTTATCCAGCGCATCAGAAGAGTTGGAGACAAGCTCGCGCAAAAAAATCTCACGATTGGTGTAGATCGAATTGATCATAAGATCAAGCAAACGCTTGCTCTCGGTCTTAAACTTTTTCATGCCTTTTGGCACCTACCTCTCACTCGGAATACTTGCGTTTGCTATGGTACCGCTTTGCAGCTCGCGTGGCATATTTTTTTCTATTTTGTTAATTTTATTCTACTTCTCCACAATGCTTCCGTCCGCGGTGCTAACGTAGTGTCTGTCGCATATGCGTAGGAGTTCCGGGTCGTGGGTCGCTATAATCATGGTCTTTTCTGCCAGGTCCTCTTGGATCAGCTTTTGGATGCGTTCGCTGGAGGCGCTATCTAAGTTTGACGATGGTTCGTCCATTATCATGATCTCGCGCTCACCTATGATGCCACGAAGTATTTTAATGCGCATTTTTTGACCATCGGATAAATTGGCAGCATTTTCGGAAATCATGGTGTTTAGCTGATCGGGTAGAGATAATGCCCATTCTTTTAATCCGGCTCTATCCAGCAGTTCAAATAATCGCTCATCGTCACACTCTCTGCCTAGACACAAGTTGTTGCGCAGTGTGTCGTTGAAGAGATTTAAAGCTTGTGAGATGAACACACAGTCTTCAATGTATGGCACAATGCGTGTGCGCTTGCGGGTGTCATATGAAATAGTTCCGCTCTCAGCCTCCAACTCTCCGCGCAGCAGGCTCAAAAACGTACTTTTTCCACTGCCCGAAGGTCCACTGAGAGAAATATGCTCCCCACGCTTAATGGAGAAGTTATCGATACGTACACTGCGCCCGCTGGACTGGTAGGTAAATCGCATGTCACTCACTGTAAGCTCACGCCACTTATGATGCAGAGGATCAACATCATCAACCTTACATTCTTTCATCAAGTCGTCGTAGCGCTCCATGGATACCCTAAAGTCCACCACGCTCTGAACAGATCCTGTAAGTGCATTTATCTGGCTCTTGAGCTGACCAAAGATGCCGGTATAGAAAACCACCCAAAATAATGCATTGTATGAGGGATCAAGGTATAAAAGCCAGGCGATGTTGCCAATAATCAGCAATAAGATCGCATAAGTAAAGGCATCAAATATCCATTGTGTTTTTACAATGTACGAGGTTTTTTCTACACCTTTTGCATCAACGTCTATAGAACTGGAGTCAATCTTTTTAGCAAAATAGTCCTCTGAATCAAGCTTCTTGATAGTAAGGGTATTGTTTTGCGTATCACTTACCATAGCTCGATAACCGGCGCTCATCGTAAAGTATTCCTTGGATAGGCGCACTTGCTTTTTCATCAGTAGCGACTGAATGATCATGGTAATAGCAATCAGCACCAGCGCGGCAATTGCAACCCAGACAGACTGGCGAGAAAGAGCAAAAGTGAGCACTACCAAACCTACCGCCATATTCACCACTGTAGATAAAAAACTTGATACCATCGTGAAAAGCTGGTTGTTGGCATCGGTGACGATTTCTTTAATGTATTGCTGACCTAAGTCAATAATCTTTTCGGAAGGCATTTTGAGAATGGTGACAAGAGAGCGGCGCCTTAAGCTGCGTCTGTAAACAAGAGACTTTTTTTCACGATAAATGCGGATCAACCCATTTGATAGCGAAACCAAAAAATAGTAGCCGGCAAGAATGCCGATAAAGATCATAAGGCGTTCAAATGTGAAAGCACTGCTAAAAAAGTTAGCGGTGATCAGCGAGTAGCCATAAGTGAGAAGTTGCGCCAGCAATCCCAGCAAGAATAGCAAGTAGAATTTGTTTTGTGTAAACTCACGCCATACCAGTTTTATTTGGGGCAAAGGTACCCCTCCCTTCATGTTTCTCCTATTATAAACAAGCAATGGCTCTCATGGATTTTTTGTGGATATATTGCGGTTTTGTGGTATATTGTCTGTTGTTGAAAATGAAAATATGCCCGTGAGGGAGTAGTTAGCGCCAAAATGCGTGGCAAGTCAACATACTGNNGTCTTAAAAAACGAGACTCATGTATAACTTTTGGCTATACATGGTCTTCATGAAGTGAAGCTCAGGTAATGCCGTAAGGTTGCCTGGGTTTTTTTATTTTCCGAGTATGTGCGTTTCGCGGCTGAGTGTGAGAGGTGCATATCACCCGGAGTGTTCAACAGTTTGTCGGTGCTTCCTTAAGGAGTTAGGAATAGGTTTATGGGAATTGTAGAACTGGTACTTTTGGCAATCGGATTGTCGATGGATGCATTTGCGGTGTCAATCACCATCGGTTTGACGATGAAGAAAGTAACGATAAAGAAGTGTCTTATCGTTGGTCTTTATTTTGGTGTGTTTCAGGCAGCTATGCCCCTGATAGGCTATTTGCTTGGAACCACATTCGCCTCGTTCATCACGGCAATTGATCATTGGATTGCATTGATTTTGCTTGCCTTCATTGGTGGAAAGATGATCTGGGAGGCTTTAAAGAAAGATGACGAAGACGAGCAGTGTCCAAAAGAAGAGGCCTCGTTAGGTCTGGCAAAGATGCTGCCTTTAGCAGTTGCCACCAGCATAGATGCACTGGCTATCGGCGTGACATTTGCGTTCTTTGAAATGAACGTAGTGTTTGCGATTCTATCCATTGGCATAATCACACTTACGCTGTCCATGATCGCTGTAAAGATAGGAAACATCTTTGGCACCAAATATAAAGCCAAGGCCGAGCTGGCCGGCGGTATCATCCTTGTGCTTATCGGACTGAGGATATTCCTCAACGGCATTGGTGTTATCAACTTTTAATTGATTGTTTGCTCAAATCATCATACGGCGGAACGAATCCGGATCGTCCGCCGTATTTTTCAATGGTGGCTTCTATCTAATAAAATTGGTCCAAGCTCTATTCTCTAGTGGTTTTGGCGCTACCCCTGCTTTGCGTCCGGCTTCTATTGACTTAAGTAGCCACGCCATATTCGCACCTAATTGGTATGCGCATTGCACGCCCTCTTCATCTTTTAGGACTTCCTCGCCATCTCTGCCGTGTACCATCGTCCAGTAAAACGAGCTCACTACCGGCATCTGTGCGTATAGTGGATACTTGAGAATCTGATCTAATGCTGACGTGGTGCCGCCACGACGAGCACAAACAACAACTCCGGCAGGCTTAAATGCAAATGTTGAAGCTGCGGCAAAATATATCCTATCCAACGCTGCTTTGAGCGACCCATTCATGCCGGCAAAGTGTACGGGAGAACCGATAACTAAGGCATCAGCCGCCTGTATGGCATCAATGAGCGCGTTTACTCCGTCCTCATCACCAAATGCACAACGCTGCGTCTTGCCACATACACCGCAAGCAACACAGGGTTTAATGGGTGAGGCACCCAGCCAGACGATCTCGTGTTTAATATCACCGTCTTCAAGACCGCGTGCAATTTGCTGCAGCGCCGTGTAGGTACTCTTATTCTTTTGGGGGCTTCCATTTAGTAGCAGGGCTTTCATTTATACTCCTCTTTAAGCGTTTACAGATTTACAACAGACAAAGGCTTGTGCAAAGAAAACAAGAGTGTGCAAAAGCTTTCTTTAATGCCGGCATTTATAATTATAAATCAGCATGTGAATTGTTTACGTTCGAAAGGTATTACAACTGTGAAAACGCTGCTTGTTGATGGCTATAATGTGCTTAGGAGTAGTGGATATTACTCGCATTTGACCAAGGCTGTTCCGGATCACACCGATGATGCATTTAATGCCGGGCGAGAGGCACTTATTGCTGATGTAGCAACTTATGCCGGGCGCGAGTACGAGGCAACAATCGTTTTTGACGGTGGCGGTAATCCAACATCAACAGGGGAGGCAGAAAAGATTGCCGGGATCAATGTGATCTTTTCTCCGACCGGTGTCTCTGCCGATAGCGTTATTGAGGAGTTGGCGAGCAAAGCAGCCGCAAAAGGTCGAGAAGTACTTGTTGTCACATCTGATGCAGCCACGCAATGGACGGTGCTTGGAGGAAACGTCACCAGGATGTCGGCAGCCGGATTTGCGTTAGAGATGCAAGTGGTAGAACAAGAAGTTATGGAAGCGTCCGAGAAGCAAGTTTCAAAACGTACGCTAGGTGACAGGCTTTCTCCAGATGTACGTGCTGCTATGGAGCGAATAGTTAAGGGTAATTAATCGGCATTTCTCCAGGAGCTACGCAATCACACTCTCCTTAAAAATACCAAAGCTTATTATGAAATAAATACACGTTAATTGGCAAAAACATGCATATTCACCCGAAAGGATGAAGTGTTTTTTCGAATATCCCATGCTACGATCAAGTATTAGAGGCTGCATTAGTAAAAACGTAATGGCAATAAGAGACAGGTGGGATCATGAAACTGACAATTAAGAAGCTGCGAAATCGAATGGCTTGCGGAGTCCTTGCTATAGCACTGACTTTTGGTTTGACTCCGGCAATGGCATTTGCTGACGATGGGGTTGTAGAGCAAAGCAAGGATTTGCAAGTGCAAATCGAGCGTAGCGCATTTGAGGTAAGTCAAGCGGATGGTCTCGGATCTATAAACGCTCTTGCAGCCCTAGATAGCCTTAATCCTCGGGCGGATTATTATTACTCCGACTACAGCTACGTAAAACAAAACACTGTAAAAACGCTAAAGTTGAACAAAAACTACACGCTAAAAGTAAAGAAAGGAACCAGTTCAAAAGTTATTCGCGCTTTTTATAAATTTACGCTGACAAAACCAGGTAAATTAACTATTAAATCTTCCGGCATCAGCAATAAGAACGCGCTGGATCTAATGTGTCTTGAAAAATCTCTAAAACGGGTAATAGCCATGGAGTATGATTTTCAGCTAAAAAAAGTGACCTCATACTACTTGGAGGCCGGCACATATTATGTTCGTGCTTTCAATAAAGGAGCTGCTGACACATTCAAGATAAGGCTGAGATATGCCAAGGTTGCATCAAATTTTAAAGACGGTATAGAGAATAAGTATAATGACTCAAATAATGCTCCCAAGATAAGCTTTAATAAAACCTACCGTGCAGTTATCGGCTCACATTGCTCGCTTTACAATACCGACCGTTGTGACATGTATAAGTTTACGGTTCCGGCATCAGGCACAGTTAAGTTCACTTACAAACCTTCAACAAAAGTAAAAGGCACTTTTATGGGGATATGGAGTTCTTATGGGTATTACTTTGACGGATCACGTGTAGAACCCGGTAAATCAAACTCCGTTTATTTAACAGAGGGAACATGGTATTTGGTCATGATGAATAACTCTACTGCGGCAAGCGATGGAAAAAGAGTTGCCGGTGGTACATATAACTTTAAGATCACCTACAAAAAAGATCCTTATGGCGGCTCTGCCGGATAAAACAGCGTACTGCCCCCTTCTTCTTGTTCTCTCTACTTTCAAAAATCCTGTTAATTTGAAACTTATGGGGGCAATAAAGCCAATATACAGCATAAAAACTTGAATATATTTAGAATGTTATGATATTATGAAGGTACATATGCAAAAACGTAATAGCAATGAAAGATAGGTGGGATCATGAAATCTACGATAAAAACAATGAAGAAGAGAGTTGCTTGCGGAGTGCTTGCTGTTGCACTGGCATTTGGGCTGATGCCAGCAGTGGCATCTGCAGGCGAAAAAGAAGAGGTTGCAAGCATATATCCGACAAGCTCACCGGTGTTACAAAGCGAAGTTGCGCCAGACACGCTTTTCACCAAAGTGCAAAGCACGTCAAAACTGTCATTGGTTGATGACGCTGATGCCAGGCACTCTAACGGACTCATAATCAAGTTTGATAAACTAAAAAAGTACACAAAACAAATAATAAAAGCAAATAAGAACTACACTCTATTAGCAAACAAAAAGACCACACTGGCATACGGTTATTCTTTTTATAAGTTTACTTTAGCCAAGCCGGGAAAGCTTACTATCAAGTCTTCGGGCATTAATAAGTCCACCGATTTATGTCTACTTGGATATGATAAGGTACGCAAAGGTGCCATACTTTTGGAATGGGCTTTTGAAGACGACAAGGTTACAAGCTACTATCTGGAGGCAGGAACCTATTATATTTTGGCAGCAAATTCAGCAAAGAAGGCTAATAGATTCAAGATAAGACTAGGTTATTCCAAAGTTAAATCGAGTTTTGCTGACGGTATCGAGAGCAAATACAATACGATGGCAAAAGCCAACAAAATCGGTTTCAACAAGACATATTTTGGCGTAATTGGAGCTCATTGCTCAGAGTATGACACTGATGCATATGATGTTTATAGGTTTTCTGTCACTAAGCCGGGGTGGGTTGAGTACACGTTTAATACCAAATCCAGGGCAAAAGATCTTCATATGGGTATTGCATACGGTACAGGTAAAGCTGTTGAAGATTCCGCTGCAGATCCCGGTATGACTGCAGGAATGTATTTATCTGCCGGAACATACTATTTAACTATGTTCAACTATTGGACGCCACCCAATACAGGTAATAAAGTTGCCGGAGGCACATATAGCTTCAAGGTGAAATTCACACCGGGTTATGGTTATGGAGTAGGCTAGGTTTCAGGCAAGCCCCTTTGAGCGAGGGATTCGGATGGGAGATGACCGGATCCCTCAAACATTTTATCTCCCAAATCGCCATGAATCTGGTATCATTACTCGGCTATGCTAGAAAAACTCTTACACATCATCGAAACATATTCTGAGCTGGAAGCAAAACTTGGCGATCCTGCTGTTTTGGCTGACCAGAAAGAATATACACGTCTGGCCAAAGAGCATTCGTCTCAGGCCGACTTAGTGCGCCTTGCGCGTGCATACGTCTCAGCCAGCTCGGATTTAGCAGATGCGCGCGAAATGTTGCGCTCCGAAAGCAATGCTGAGATGA
>DBCW01000085.1 GCA_002293265.1 Eggerthellales bacterium UBA948 | reverse complement strand
ATTTCCTACTGCTGTTATTTTTGATGTGCTGAAAGAACCTGCCGGTAGAGATGTTAAGCTTCCTCCGGTGTTGAAGCAAAAAAAGAAGGCATTGCCTACTTTTGTTATGTTTGAGGTGTTGAAAGACCCTGCTGGTAGAGATGTTAAGTTTCCTTCGTTGTTGAAGCTGGCGAAGAAATAGCCGTCTGTTGTTGTTATGTTTGAGGTGTTGAAAGAACCTGCCGGTAGAGATNNGTAGAGATGTTAAGCTTCCTCCGTTGTTAAAGCCATAGAAAAAAGCATGACTAGCTTGCTTTCCCGTAGCATCAACTGTGAAAGCAGACATACTGGGCATTGATGTTATAGCACATTTCACACCGGTCACCAAAGGATTGTAGTCGCTGTTCCAGCTTCTAAATGTTTCCCCCGGAATTGATTCAGTTATTACTATCACTTGACTTGCAGAAACACTCAAGCTTAGTGATGCGTAACTGTTAATTGTTTTTGTCGAAAGTCCCTGCTGGGAAACAGTCACACTAGATTGCCATTTATTATTTATCGTAAGATTACCTGCGCCTTGGGTTACCAACACGATACTTGATGCTGTAGCTTTAGGGGTTATGTCGGTATTGGCATAGGCTGTGATCGCTCCTACTGGTGTTAGACTTACTGTCAGAATAAGTGCTAGTAGCGTGCAGTATGCTCTGCGTGCTATCTTTCTAAGTTTTTCTCTCCCCGGCTTGGTTGTTTTTTTCATTTTTACCTCCACATCCGCTGTTAATCCATTTGCTTACTGACTTTTCTGCCTGTTTGGCTTCTTTCGTTCTGTGCATTTTCTGGACGACAACCGATGTCGCTCAGAAAGTCTGCGTTTGGATCCTTCGGCTTTGCTCAGGATGACAGTGAGGGTTTTCATTGTGTTTAGTTTCCCTCCTTTTTTATGTTTCTTAGCACTATTGTTGCTGCAACTGAGAATACCACTACGAATGTGGCTAGCATCAGTAGCGCGAATGCGAAGTGTTCTGAGGTGAATGTGTAGTATGTTTCTGCTTCTCGCTCTATTAGGAAGCCTTGCTCTTGTAGGCTGTTTTGTAGGTTGTTTAGGTTTGCTGTTGTGCCGTAGGCTTCCATTGAGAATCTGCATGCGGCTATCCATGAGATTAGTTCTGATGCTCCTTCCAGCTTGAAGATCAAGCCGGAGAATAATAGTTGGGGCATAAGTAGGATTGGTGCTACTGTCATTGCTCTGTCGGCGTTTTTGAATAGGGATGATACGAATATGCCTGTGGCTGAGGCTGCCAGCATTGTTAAGAATGTGGTTAGTAATAGCTCCCAGTATGCAGGCATTACTATGCCTTCTTCGGGTTGTCCTACTGTCAGCACAAATACGCTCGTTAGTAAGAATGCCTGCACTGCGCAGATCATTGCCATTACTATTAGCTTTGATATTACGTAGCCGTTAAGTCTGAGTCCGGTCATGTATTCGCGTTTTAAGATGTTTCGCTCTTTGCATATTTCTTGGATGGAGTTGAGCATGCCTATCCAAAATGCCGAGCATGATACGGCGAACAATAAACTCTTGGTTATTTCGTATTGTTCAAATTGTTTGTCGTCGGCAACCAGTGAGATCAAAAACGCCAGCAATGGGGCTTGCACCAGAAGCATTATTAGGCGCACTTTGTCGTTTATCATCAGGTGTAGGTTGCGCTTGCATAGCACCAGCAATTGTCTGAGGCGCGAGTGCTTGTTTGTTTGCTTGGGCATGCCTTCTGATGTATATGAGCCTGTATTTAGCTCTCCCCCACGCCTGTTTTTGCGGATGAATTTGTCCTTATAAACTTGCGGCCTTTCGGTTATCAGGTTGTAGACATCTACTATGTCGTCCACCTCAAAGAAGCGCAGAGCTTCTTGGTATGATCCGCAAAAACAGAGATGCCCGCCTGCGCCCATGAAGACTATCTTGTCGCATAGGTGCAGGTTTAAGGTGCTGTGTGTTACAAATATGACCGTTTTTCCGTCTCTGGTCATGGTTTTTAGCGTCTTCATTAAATTGCGCTCGGTGCCCGGATCCAGACCGGATGCCGGCTCATCTAAGAAGAATAGGTTGGGATCAGAAAGCAGTTCAACCGCTATGCTGGCGCGCTTTTTTTGTCCGCCGCTTAAGTTTTTGATCAGCTTGTCTTTGTGTTCGGTCAGTTCTACGCTGGCGATCACGCTGTGCACTACTGCTACTCGCTCCGGCTGGGTAAAGTCATCGGGTAGACGCAGTCTGGCTGCGTATTTAAGCATGTCTACCACGGTGAGGTTATCGAAGACGATGTCTTGCTGCGGTACATAGCCGATAATGTTTTTTAGTGCAGCAAAATTTTCGTAAAGATCAACATTATTTACTGTAACTGCACCTACCGTGGGCTGGCTATAGCCGCTGATACAGTTCATCAAGGTAGACTTGCCTGCGCCTGAGCCACCAACAATGGCTACCAGTTCGCAAGGCTCAATATTTAAGGTCACGTCGTCACAGATGGTTTTTTGACCCTTGTCTACCCTCTTTACGATGTGGCGCGCTTCAACGCTTATGCCCTTCTTAAAACAACAATATGCCAGCTTGCCGTTGGCAAAGATGAGCTTGGAGTTGGTGATAAGGATGAGATCTTTCTCTTTGAGCTTTGCGCTGCCGGAGATCTTGCGCCTATTTACCACCACTCCATTGGTGCTGCCGTTATCAACAATGTGCCACTCGCCATTTAGCAAAACCACTTTGGCATGATTTCTGGAGATGCTTACATGGTCTAGCACCACGTCGCAAGAGCTATCGCGACCGATTACAATTTCGCTTTGACCTGCAAGTTCTATTTCACGCCACGACACGCCCTCTTCAGAGGTGAGTACCATCAATACGCCACCGGATGTGGCACCGTCCAAGCGGTCGATGCGAACGTTATCTCCACTGGAAAGCACCTTGCTTGTAATGCGCTTTCCGTTGAAGATAAGACCGTTGCTGCTGCCTAGATCCTCTACAATGCAGCTGCCGTTCTCCAGCCTGATCTGACCGTGTCTACGCGATACATAACCGGAGTTTAGGCGGATGTCGTTGTTTGGGTCGCGCCCAAAGGTGATGACGCTTTTGCCAAATGAACGTAGATCTATTTCTATGGGATCGCGCTGTTCGTCAAAGATAGTCAGACGCACGACCCCATAGTTATTTTGCGAGTAGTTCTCAGTCACAACCGTTCCTTATGATTATCACTTTAGTAGGAAGCTGTTTTGGGCGCTGCCTAGGTTTATTACTGTTCCGCGGGCTACTGCTGTGGGAACGTTTGCCAGCAGACGTACACCGTCGTTTTTGTATGTGCCGTTTGATGATAGATCGGTGCACATGTAGCAGTTACGTCCGGGGTCAAATGTTATCGAGACATGCTTGCGGCTTACTTTCTCGGAATTCTTGTCTATGACAACGTGAGAATATGCTGCGTCTCTACCCAATACGAGCTCTTCGCCACCGTTTATAGCAAATGATGCGTTGGCGTACATGCCCTTGGTGCAGATGATCGATGCTGCGCCGGATTGGCTGGGAGTGTTGCTATAAGTTGTGTAGCCGGTGTTCCCTCTTGCAGGCGCAGATGTGTTGGCTTTTCTTGTTGTAGCGCCACCTTGCCCGGTGTGTGTACAAACACCAATGGCGTTTGGACTGGTGGGGAGACAACAAAAGACAAACATTACAATGCCTGCAGCAAGTTGAATAAGACCCAGTATGGCAAAAATTATCATCCAGCCGGCAAACATCGATAGATAACGATCCATGTAAAACAGAGATGCGGTTGACAATGATCCGACTACCTGAAAGATAAGTATTACATAGAGCACAACCTGTGCAATCGCCGGACCAAAAGTCAACCACAACCAATGCGCAGTTCTACCTGTGTCGTGCAGACGACGCACCAATATGGCTAGGCTGGGTATAAAGGTCGCAAGTAAGAAAAGAAACATTATGCCATAGACAATAAAGAGGAGAATTAAAACACTTTCTAAAGACTGTGAGCCGACAGCTAATATGATTGCAGAAATCAATCCAAAGGCAATGTAAATAAGAGCTAACCAAAGTTGCGCCATCCAAAACCCGCGCCTTGGAGTTCTGCCTTTAAAGTTCGCATAATTCTTCCAAAACGAAATAAAATCTGAAAATACTCCATTGGGTTGCATAATGAACCTCCCGTCCTTTACTTATCGTTATCCGGTGCTTCTAATTTGTCCCAGTTAAACTCACCGTCGCAACATGGAACAAACCTGAGCTTGGTATCGCCAACAGAGATTACGTCTCCGGCTTTTAGCGACTCTCCGGCCAGTACCAGCTCGTCATTTAGATAGCAGAGCTCTTTGGATTCACCGGCTTGAATCAAAAATGTGGAGCTTTTTGGGTCATACAATACGACCGCATGCTTATCCCTTGCCACAGAACTGTCGCCCTTGATAGACACATCCATCTCAGCTGAGCGACCGATAAAGTTTCTACCGGATCTTAAGCGGAAGTCCTCACCAAAATGATTACCCTTGATGCAGACCAGCCAACCTACTACCGGCTCGGCACCTATGGCGCGTTTGTAGTAGCCAATGGTTGGCGAATCATCGTCTACAACGCTGCTTGCGCTGGCTCGCTCAACAACTCCATTAAGTGTTTGCGCAGCCACCGGAGCCGGAGCAAAATTTGCAGCCGGTGTACTTTGAGGCTGAGTAACAGCGATCGTTACGTTGTCGTTGCGCTCAAGCACCACCGTCTCTTTGCCGCCTTGGTCAAAGTTGCCACAGTGTGGGCAGGAACTGTGCTTGTCCTCATCGTAGAAATGCCCGTTATTGCACCTGGTAAGATTCATAGCCTTTCCTTTCCGCTTCTTACTCGAAGTATTGAATTAGTACGATCGACGTATTGTCTTTTGCCCCGCCTGTATCAAAAGCAACCAGTGGAAGCAGACGTGCTGTCTCACCCAGATCACCATAGTTGTCCAGGACAACCGCTTTGATCTCCTCGTCGCTTAATGACTTTGTTAGTCCGTCACTGCATAGCAGTATAATGTCGCCACCGTGCAGGATAATTGGCTCTCTGCTGGCATCTATCAGACTTACGTTGCCGGAGCCTACGTAGCTGATCAATGCTTCTCTCTCAGGATGTTGTTTTGCTTCCTCTTCTGCAATCTTGCCGTCAGCAACATCTTGCGCCAACTGCAGTGCATAGTTATGATCTCTTGATATCTGGCTGATCTCCTTATCTCTAATAAGATATATCCTGCTGTCACCTACCGAGCACCAATGAAAACAACGACCAAATAGTAACGCCACCACAATAGTCGTACCGGCAACTCCCTCGCCAAAAGCGTCAGCCACATCCTTGTCTGCATTGATTATTTCCTCGCGGAAAAACTGCCTGATATTATCTTCTCCGGAAATCTCTGCAAGTGCCGGCACTATGCTGTCTATTACCATGCGACCGGCTTCAGCCCCATCACTCAGACCGCCCATTCCGTCACAGATGACACCAAAAATCTTGGCAGGCTCATCGGGGAAAAAGTGCGCAGTGTCCGATACAAACACAGAGTCTTGTTGAGTATTACGCGTACCAAGATGAGTGGCCTGAGCAGTTGTTATCCTGCAATGGGCACCGGGTTTTGTAAAGCGCTGCGTTGCCACATCATCATCTTTATAAACGGGAAGAGTAGTACTACTTGCCATTATTCTAGCCCCACTTTCACTGCTACGTTTTCTGATGCCANNCCTTATAATCGTTCCCGCCGATAACCTGATAAAGTTATTCTTACTTAGCCTCTTGCCATCAGGAAAAAATGTTCCATAAGAAGAAACATCTTTTACCAGAAACATTCCGTCGCTTGCATTGAATACCAGCACGCAGTGTACGCGGCTAACGCTTGGCTCATCTAAGATGATGTTGCTCTCATTTGCCGATCTACCAATGCGTATCTCCATGTTTTTAGGCAAACTCCACTTATAACCTTTATATCTTCCGGATACGACCTCAAAGTATGGGTTTCCGGCTACGTTTCGCCTTGCCACATCAAGAGCAGCAGGACGCGCAGATATCTCTAAGGCATCGCTAAGAGCACGCACCGTTTGAAATCTCAATCTGTAGTCTGTATTTAAGGCTTGATCCATTACGCTTGAGATATGCGTACCTACCTGCGGTGTCAACTCGCAAAGTGGTCTTAGCTTTGCTCCCGCCAAACGCTCCGGGGCATCGGGAATCAAAACACCTGTCACCATGTAATAATATGTAGCCGCCAAGGCATATATATCCGTCCAAGGCCCTTGATTACTTTTACTGGTATATTGCTCCGGCGGAGCAAATCCGGGCTTTAGAATGACGGAGAGGCTTTGGCTTTTTTCGCCAACAAAATATCGTGTGGCACCAAAATCGATTAACTTTACCTGCCCGGACTTTGTGATAAAGATGTTTTCCGGGCTTACGTCTCTATGCAACATACCATGCGCGTGAACCACCGATAACGCTTGGGCGACACTTTTAAATATCAGCATCGAGTGCTCAGTTGTAACCGCGCCACCCATCGAACGCATTAGCGCTTTTAGATTTACACCGTCCAGATACTCCATAACAAAATATGCGGTCTGATTGGCGTTAAATGCTGCAAGCACCTGTACCACAAGTGACTCGCCAAGAAGTTTTGAGAGCGTGCCCGCCTCATCGGCAAAGGCTGAAAGACCATGCTGAAACGCGGCATAATTTGCCTGTGAGCTGGGATGCACATTTCCGTTTGCGCTGCGCACCGATAGAGTTTTTGGATAATACTCTTTCACAGCACACTTTGAGCCATTGTTTAGATCTACGGCCAAATAGGTTATGCCAAAACCACCAACGCCCAAAATGCGTCCAAGCAAATAGCGCTCTTGAAGCACGGTGCCCGGAGGTAGTGACAAGCCATCGTGAGTTTCAATCGCACTTTGGTTACAGTTTGGGCACACACCGCCACTGTAATTGGTGTTAAAGCAGTTTGGACATAGATGTTTGTAGTTGATAGCCATGATTTATCCGTTTGTGCCTGTAGAGATGTTTCTAAATACAAACTTCTCGTGTCCGGCGGTGATCACATCGCCCTCCTCAAGCCTACGTTTATCGGTAAGCTCAACACCATTGATAAACGTGCCGTTTGTGGTATTTAGATCGCTGATATAAAAGTCGTTGTCCTCTGCCTCAATTACAAAATGCTGGCGCGACATCTTTGTGTCATCAAAAGAAAGGTTATTTATCTTGGAGCGACCAACAAATATTGAGGAGCTTACATCCAGCTCTACACGTGTAGCTTTGCCTTTCATGTCGGTAACTATCAGACAAATGGGCTTGGCATCGGGAGTCTTAAAATGGTGCTTAAACTCGGCAACATCACCAAAACCTATCTCACCATTTACCTTTATCAGGCCTTTGCGCTTGCGGATAACTCGGTAGATAACAAAAGCTACGACCAATATGACCACCAGCAAGATGACCCACCAAAAATCAAAGAAGATGATGCGCAGTATCTTGATAAATATCGCGTCACCACTTAGATCGATAGTTGCAGGCTCGGCGACTGCGTTAGCCTCCATGCTATAGTCTGTGATGCCAAAGAACTCTACGGTGTATTTGCCTTCGTAAGGCTTTTCGTCAAAAGTTATCGTTGTTTTGTAGTTTCCTTCTTTAAGACTGGAGTCTTCAGTGTATTGAACACTTTGCAACGCCAGCTGCTTTCCGGATTCATCTTTAACAACATAGGACGACACGCTGGTTGCGCCAATCACCGGCTCGCTAAATGTGACCTCAATCTTGGTATCATTTACTTGCGTTGCGCTAAGAACCGTTGGCGCTTCATTGTCCGGAATATGTTCTGCAACCGTCAGCGTGAAGTCTTTTGCCTGAATACTTTTGCTACCAAATGTTACAGTTAGGAGTAGTGTTTCTTGCTGCCCGCTAGCATGGTTTGTATCGGCTTTTAAGCGCAGTAGTTTTCCGGAGTTGATATGGTTTCTTACACCGGCAAGTCTGTCACTAATGTTGTCTGCCGTGATCGTGGAGAGATAACCGTCGCTTTCGTTTGCCAGCTCGCTAAACTTCTCCATGCCTACACGGTGTTCTTCGGTGCCTTGTGCATCCTCAAATCCGAGTGCATACAAAGGCAGTCTGCCTTCTCCCAGACGCCTAAGCGCTTCGTCTAAAGTTTTGCCTTCGCCAAGATCGGCATCGTTCATGCCGTCAGAGATCGCTATAGCAGCGGCTCGTCTGGGAAAGTCTGCTCTGCTCGCCGCAGAGTGAGTAACTGCTTCATCAATAGCGCCGTAAAGCTGAGTAAAGTCTTCATTGGCAACCAGACTGTTGATCTTTTCATGGATCACTTCCGGAGTTTCTGAGCCATCTAGCATCATGTCAATGTACTGACCAAAAGAGATGAGAATCAGCTTGTCGTTTTCGCCTAGGCTTGCATGAAAGTTGATAAGAGCAGCCTTGATCGCATCCATTTGCGNNGCGTACCGGTGATTGTTTTGGAGACATCCACAAGTATGTAATATGCAGTGCCTTCTCCTGCTTCTACGGCATCTTGAACAGACACCGGCGTAAGTGTTTTACCACCCAAATTGGCTGTGATGTTGTCTGCCGTAAACGCAGCATTGTTATCTAGGTGGAGAAAGACATCCACTTCGGGCATATTGGCGTATGCTCGCTCTATCAGCAACCTGCTTGCAGCCAACTGGTCTTCGCTGGCGGCTTCCTCTGCGTATGCCTGAGCTACCGGTATTGCCAGCATCAAGCAGATGATAGCTGAGATCAGAAGTGCTGATAGTTGCACTAATGGTCGTACTGATGGTTTTCTTATGACCATGAGAACTCTCCTGTACAAAATTGCACANNAAACACAAACTTGGAGTTACCAATTTGTATCGTGTCGTGATCGTTTAGCTTGCCAACACCGGTCATCAATTCATCGTTTAGATATACGCTGGACTTTTCTCCCCTGAGATAAAAGGTCTTTCCTTTGGGATCGTATACGAGTACACAGTGATTCTCGCGGTTTATCGTTTCGTCGCCTTCGATTGAAACATCCATAGCTATCGAGCGTCCGATGAAATTTTGTCCGCTATGAATGCGATAATCCCGTCCGCGCGAGCCACCCTCTATGCACACCAGCCAACCGGTAACAGGATCAGTGCCAACCTTTGAGTAGTCGGAGCTGATACCACCGGTACCGCTTGCACTGCTGGTGCTTGTAAAGGCAACTGTTTTTGGATCTTCTGCGATTATCGATGCGATGTCGATATTTGTCTGCGGCTCTATCACGCCTGTTGCAACGGAACTCATCTGCGGCTCAAGCACAACGGGTACTGCTTGCGACTGCATTACAGCAATGGTTTGTGAGTCTTCTACCTGCGACTTTGGCTGTACGTCGCCGGGTGCGCCACAATGTGGGCAGCTACTGTACTTAACCGCATCATAAAAGTGTCCGTTATCACATTTAACTACAGCCATTGATGTAACTCCATTCTTTTACTTACTTGTCTTACTTGCATGCTTGACTTGCTTCTTTGTCATTCTTATCACCAAACGGGCTCGATTAGTTTTCTGAACCGCACGTACTCCGCAGATGCACCCGCCCTTGTCTCGACTTGACGGTTTTCGGTTGCTGTTACCGCGTTAGTAGACCAATCAGACCAGCTCCCCCAGAAATAAACAGTCTTCGTGTATGTGTATGTGTAGACCGGCTTAATCTCTCTGGTTTGATATTCGTAGTACTTGATAGCTTCTTGGGTGCGTGAGCGATAGAGATTCTTGCTGCCGGTTTTCACCTGCTGGGTTACTTCGTTGTACCAAGCATTTGCTAATCTTGAGCCCCATGTCCCGTTGCCGTTGTTATATGATCCGTAAACCTGTTTGCTATCCTGACTATCCCAGCTCACTTTGTTGAGCGGGTTATCAAACCAAGGCGTAGCTTCATGGCGAACTATTGTAGAACCGGGTCGGTCAAAATTACCGTACCTTGCCATATAGCCGCCGCTATTATATTTAACCACCCAGCGGCTATATTGATATTGCGTCTTGAACACGCCTTCTTCTTTTTGTTCATACTCTTTTGTTACCACGCCGTTCTTTGTAACATTTGCAGGAGCATTACCCTCTGTCCAGCCCGACCATTCACTAAAACCGCTTCCCTCGTATCCCTCGCTCGTTATGCGACCGGTCTCATGCCCACCCGTAGTTGAAAAAGATGGCTTTGAGTTGGACTTTTGAGTGTCTCCCCAAGCGCCCGGAGTCCATCCGGTCTGCTCCTTGTTGATCTGAGTGTAGCCCTCAGGAGTCACTCCGGTTGTGTTAGTTGTGGTCTCCACTTTGCTTTCTTTACCACGGAAACGATACTCGGTAGATTGCTCGGTTTTGGTCTCGATCTGATAATCAGCTGCCGTAACAGAGCTTGGCATGTTGGCTTTGAGCGTCCATTTAGACCAAGACGGCGTGCCAACACACACGACCAAGTTGACCGATGTGCCTTTCGTAACAGACGAACCGCCACTAATGGATTGCGAGACCACACCATCACTCGCATTTACCATTTTTTGTCGAGTAACTCGGTAATTCAATCCGGCACTTGAAAGAGAGCTGATCGCGCTGCTTTCGCTTTGTCCGATAACATTTGGTACCGTTACTTTCTCTACAGGTTTGTTCTCGCTGTTGTCGTTGTCGTTATCGTTGTCCTCGGGTTTGCCTTTACTATCGTCTTCGTTTCCACCCTTGTTGCCACCGGAGTTTCCTGCCAGAGGGTCTTCGGGTCTATCAGTTGATCCTATATTATTTATAGCCTCTTCTTGCTTTTCAGATCCAAGAGAGATAACTATGGTAGCTTGGTCTGTACCCTCAACTTTAGATCCGGCTTCTATGGACTGTGAGATCACATGTCCTGTAGCTACATCATCACTTTCGGCGTAGTCTATGATGTAGGGTATCTCTGCTTCGTTGAGTAAAGACTCGGCTTCTTCTTGGCTTTTGTAGACAACATCAGGCATGGTAAGTAGCACTATCTTTTCTGCTTTACCGCCACTTATTACTACACTTACCGGCTCTCCTTGATAAATGCGACTTCCGGGAGGTGGGTCTTGAGACATGATGCGTCCTTCAGGGATGTCTTCAGAGTCTTCTTTGCCAACAATTAGGTAGTAAAGTCCCAGTTTTTCGATATATGATTTAGCATCTGTTGAAGTCATGTTTTGTACATCTGTTGTATTCATGTATCCATCAGCAAATGCAAGGGATGGATCTGATAGTATTCCCCCACCGGATAGATCAATAATTCCTGTACCTACAGCAATGCCTAGTCCTCCGATGATTGCAGCTATAAAACCTATAGCTATGCGAAGTGCCATTGGCATACGTCCTGCATCCGGGCGCTTGATGATGACTTTATCTCTTGAGGTATCTTCTGAGTGAAGTGCTGCACTAAAGTCAGGTGCTGTTTGGTATCTGTCTGTTGCGTGCACATTAAGTGCATTCATGATGGCGTTTTCTGCATACTGTGGTAGCGTTGCTCCAAGCTTTGAGGGCTCTTTGAGTGTATCTTCAAGCGATCTATCCATTGCGTCTTCCGGAGTTACGCCGGTAATCATCTTGTATAGGGTTGCAGATACTGCATATACATCGGTAAAAGGACCTTGAACTCCTTTTGACCTGTATTGTTCTTCCGGTGCGTATCCCGGCTTTAAGATTACTGATAAAGACTTAGAGTGAATAGTTGTTGCATACCTTGAAGCACCAAAGTCAATTAATCTTACACTTCCGTCGTCACACAAAAAGATGTTATCGGGTGCTATGTCTCTGTGCACTAGTCCTGCTCCATGTACTTTATCTAGTGCATCAAGTACAGGGGTTAGAATTGTCAGTGCTTGGTCATATGTAAAGACACCGTCTGCTTTAAGTGCATCTTTTACAGTACGACCTCTTAGGTATTCCATAACAATGTATCCGGTGTTGTTATCTGTAAAAGAGTCATATACAGATACAATGCCGGAGATATCTGCAACTGTAGCAAGGAGCTTTGCTTCTTCGATAAAGCTTTTAAGTCCGGCAGCGAATTGTTCTGCGGGCTCACCGGGAAATACTGAGAGTATGCTTTGACCTTCAGCTCTTGTGGCAAAGTTTCCCGGTAAGTATTCTTTGATTGCTACTATGCGCTCTAGGGATGCATCAAAGCCAATGTATGTAACACCAAAGCCACCGGCTCCAAGTACTTTACCTACAATGTATTTGCCTTCAAGTATGGTGCCG
>DBCW01000059.1 GCA_002293265.1 Eggerthellales bacterium UBA948 | reverse complement strand
GTGGACGATATCGCCACCAACCTGGATGTGGCCAAGGGCATGCTGAAGCCCTATGAACTGCAGATCGACTGCGTGTTGAGCGGCCCGGAAGCCATTGCAATCATCACAGAGGAAAGCCCTCGTTACGACGCAATTTTTATGGATCATATGATGCCCGGTATGGATGGTGTAGAAGCCGTTAGATTGATCCGAAGCGATATCGGAACAGACTATGCACAAAATATCCCGATAATTGCACTTACCGCTAATGCAGTTTTTGGCAGCGAAGAGATGTTTCTTAGATCCGGGTTTCAGGCATTTTTGCCTAAACCAATCGACATGGGGAGGCTTGATAAAATCGTGCATCAGTGGTTGAAAAAAGAACACAGTGTCGATCAATACTCTGCGTATAAGCCTGCTGATTTTGAGCAAGGAGATACTGATCTGATCATCGAGGGAATAGATGTCAAAAAATGCCTGGAAAATTTTGGCGGTGACAAGAATGTGCTGTTTAAGGTTTTAAGGTCTTATTTAGCGAATACCGACAAACTGGTTAAAGAATTGCAACAGAACTTGCATGATGGGGATCTGGAGAATTATGCCGTTTTAGTGCACGGTATAAAAGGGTCAAGTTACGGAATTTTTGCTAACGAGGTAGGCAAGCTTGCGAAAGAACAGGAGCTTGCTGCGAAGCGTGGTGAAATTGAGTTAGTCAAAAATGGTCAATCTGCTTTAGAAGAGAGTATTGACAAATTGCTTCAAAGCATTGATGCTGCTCTTAAGAGTTTTTTTGGCTCGGCAGAAAAGCCTTTGGCGGAAAAGCCGGATGAAGCCTTACTGGAGGAGGTACGTAAGGGATGTGCGGAATATAATATCCACAGAGTTAATCTGGCAATGGAAAAGCTGGAGGCTCTTCAATATATCAGCGACGGCAATACAATAGCTTGGTTACGCGAACAGATTAGCGACATGGAATTTGAAAAGGTCGCAACCGAGCCTTGGCCATCGTAAACACCACAAAACTAAAATAAGATACTTCTCTGGAGTAAAAAGCAGCTGAGATTTAGCCGGGCTGCTTTATGAAGGTGACGCTTTTATGCAGTTAACAACTACAAATTTAACTTATTCATACGAAGACGCACCAACAAGTGCTCTTGGTCCCATCAGTGCAACATTTCCGATGGGCTGGACAGGCATTGTTGGATCAAACGGTAGCGGAAAATCTACTTTGCTTCGCATACTCAGTGGCGACTTGGTGGGATTTGGCGGCAGCGTGGTTCCCAGACCCATAGCGGCGCCCGGTACCTCCGGATCGTACTGTGCTCAAGCCACCGAACATCCTCCACATAGACTGGATGAGTTTGCTGTGGATTTCAGTGGAAGCTCAATGAAGATCAGGCAGATACTTGAAATTGATGATGATTGGGCGTGGCGTTTTGAGACTTTAAGCCACGGTGAGCGCAAACGCTTACAGGTAGGTGTGGCGCTTTGGATGAATCCATCAGTGCTGGCTTTGGATGAGCCTACCAATCATGTGGACGCAGTTACTCGCGACAAATTGCTTGCAGCGCTCAGTGCCTATGATGGGGTTGGTTTGCTGGTAAGCCATGATCGCGAGCTCTTAGATGAGTTGTGTGATCAGTGCTTATTTATGCGCGATGGGCAAGGGGTGATGCGAAACGGAAATTACACACAGGGTCATGCGCAAGAAGCACTTGAATACAAGACTGTGTCTCGCGAGCGCAAGTCGGCCAAAAGTGAGTTGGCGCATTTACACAGTGAGCAGGTGCGGCGCGCAAATGAGGCGGCTAGGGCAGATTCACGGCGCTCGAAAGCAAGTATTAATTCCAAGGATAAAGATGCAAAGGCCAAGATCGATTTGGCGATATTTACCGGTCAAGATGGCAAAGCCGGAAAATTGTCTTCGCAAATGGGCGCGCGTGTTAAAGCGGCGGAGCAGCGCGTAGCCAGTGCTTTTGTGCCCAAGGTTTATGAGGGAGGGTTTTGGCTGAACAGTGTGCCTTCAAAGCGCCGGGTAATTGTTTCGATTCGAGAAGGGGCGCTTCATATGGGCGAGGATCGTTCAATTCGCTTTCCTAAGTTGGATATAGAAAATACTGCTCACATTGGAGTAAGCGGACCTAATGGCGCCGGTAAGTCTACACTAGTTTCACATCTCATAAGTTTAGTGCCTGATGATATACCCTATTTTTATATGCCGCAGGAGCTAAGTGGCGAGCAGAGCAAGCAGATACTGGCAGATCTTAAATTGCTGGATCCGGCTAGCAGGGGGCAGGTATTAAGTTTGGTGGCACGCTTAAACTCCGACCCTGAGCGCATTTTGAGTGGCGAGTTGTTAAGTCCCGGAGAATTACGTAAGATAATGCTTGCTAAAGGAGTTTTACAAAAACCGCAGCTCATTATTATGGATGAGCCAACAAACCATCTGGACCTTGGTTCGATAGAAGCACTGGAGGCAGTGCTTGGTGACTGCCCCTGTGCTTTGGTGTTGGTAAGTCACGATGCACCGTTTTTGCAGGCAGTTTCAACAATATTTTGGCGGATTAACATGGATGGGGAGGTTGCTGAACAAGTATAATGGTGCTCGCTTGAAGGCTAAAAAGTACAAACTATATACAGATTAGGGTTGAACCGGTTGGTTAAAAATACACATCGTTTAGCTTTATTGATGTCGCTGCTTGCTGGGATCATAGGAATTATCGGCATATTTCTCTGGGCAAGATTAACATCCGTGGTTGCTATAGCAACTGGCATTGCTCTTGCTGTGTTTATTGTAAGTTTAGTGATTCTGGCTTTAATAAATGTCGCAAGCAAGCGATTTGATGTGCCAAGGTAGGCGAGACGGCTGGCAATCATTTTGCTTACGGTATTTCTTTTGCTGTGCTCTTTGGTTGGCTTGGTGCTCATTATTCAAGACGATATCGCATTTCAAAAGCACTACGACGAGGAAAACCATTTATACTTACAGGGAAAACCCGGCTTCAATGAAGTTCAATTTAAAGCTGAAAACGGCAAGACATATCACGGTATGTTGCATAAGCCGGTTGTGAGAAATGACGATGATATTGATAAAAGTGCTGTTGAGCAAAATGGTAAGTCGCCACTGTTAATTTATTTTTGCGGAAACGGTCAGACTTCTTATAGTTATATGCGCAAAAATGAAGAGTCGGATTTCTGGTCAAATTACTCTAACTATCAGGTTCTTTGCTTGGATTACGAAGGTTATGGATTAACCGCAGGCTCTCCACACTATTTAAATATCTATGAAGAGGCTCTGGCGGTTTATGATTATGCCAAGAGTTTGCCGGATGTGGATGAGCGTAACATTGTTGTTATGGGCTATAGTTTGGGAACTGGGCCTTCGGTATATCTTGCTGCAAACCGTCCGGTGGCAGGCTTGGTATTGCTGGCGCCTTACGCAACTGGCGCAGATATATATAACGCGATGTTACCAATCTTTGTGGGTCCGGCTGTTGGTTTGGTAAAGCAAAAGTTTCCGTCCCTTGATTATGCCCCACAGGTTACTTGTGACACATTGGTCATAGCGTCACACGACGATGAAGCTGTGCCATTTTTGTCATCCAAGCGACTGGTAAGTAGTTTTAAGACGTCGGTTGAACTGGTAGAGTTGTCTGGGGTAAACCACAATAAGATCTACAGCGTAGATAAAACGAAAAGAAGCCTGCTGGATTTCCTTGAGCAGATTGCGGTTAAATGATGATGAAAGCCTTGAAGACATCCCTGTTTCTAACTGTAATTATTACTTTTGCTCTGCTGATGCTCCTGTTTTTCATAAACACAAACAGGCAATACTTATTATTAATAGTAGTTGCACTAATGGTGCTGAGTTATTTTGTGTTTAAAGCTGTGTTGAAACGCAGAGAAGTAGCAGGCAGGGGCAAAGATGTTTGCTTTAACATAGTGCTCACTGTTACGACAGGTTTGCTGATTTCGGTAATAATTATTGGTATATTCTCGGTAATTCCCGGGTAGTCCTAAGTCACGTAGCAATCTATTACGAGGATGGTAAGAATTTGTGGATACACAACGCTAAACCTCTGCTATAATACCAAAGTTGCATTTGACATCGGGGTGTAGCGCAGCTTGGTAGCGCGCCTGCTTTGGGAGCAGGATGTCGCAGGTTCGAATCCTGTCACCCCGACCATCATAGATTTCAGGACTTGAGACCTCAAAATCTATTTTATCAGTACAGACGTGTAAAAAGCTCTGTAAGAACATTCATACAATTGATCCATGATATGTAGAATAATTAACGATTCGTCGCATGTTGTTCACAGTATCACACTAGAGCAACTATGATATTGTGAGAACTTCTATTCAGTTAGGGTTATAAGCATAAAAGAGCGATGATGACACCATAGGTATATCGAGGATTTTCTTGGGGTGCTATAATTCAAGCATGAAAAAATCTCTGGAACATACTATAGAATCTTATTTTTCCAACAACTATAAAGTTGCAGGAAAGTATGATTTGCCTGTTGTGAGAAAGCAAAGTATTAGTTTTGAGAACTTGAAACTGATTCGTTTCAGTAGCATTATTAAAAATGAAACCGAAGATATGGACGCTACGGTTCACTTCTTTGAGCCTGATGAACGTTTTGATGAAGTATGGAAGAATCCAGGAGCGTATATTGATGAGCTAAAACAATACCAGCAGGTCATGACCCCCGATTTTAGCATGTACCATGATATGCCACTGGTGCTTCAACTTATAAACACTTTTAGATCAAGATGGTGTGGTGCTTATTGGCAAGAACACGGATTAACAGTGATTCCCACTATAGGCTGGAGCGACGATTGGAGCTTTGAGTTTTGTTTCGATGGCATCGAGACAGGTTCGGTCGTTGCCGTATCCACACTTGGCGTTAGGGACTGCGAAACAGGTTTCATGACGGGCTTCGAGGAGATGTGTAAAACGATTGATCCCGAGGTGGTAATCTGTTATGACCAGCCCTTCGAGGATATGTACCATTTTGTTGATGTCATACATGTTCCATATCAGCGAAATAAGCGAGTCGCGCTCATTAAGGACAGGAGATAATCCATGGGTGGCAGAGCAGGTCTCGGTAGCGCGGGTGGCAGAAAGCCGCAGGAGAGCAGTCGGAAATCGCCAGCAAGACAGATTCTTTTTGAGTATGATCCTGCCAAAAGTGTTTCTAATAAAGGGAAGCATGGCATCGATTTTGAAGATGCAAAGGCTCTCTGGAAAGATGATAGGAGGATTGAAATTCCATTATCGTATCCTGATGAGCCACGGACAATGGTCGTGGCTTTTGTAGATGGCAAACATTATTCGGCGATTGTTACATTAAGACGCGAAGCAATTAGGATAATATCGGTTCGCAGATCAAGACCGGAGGAAGTGAAAGTTTATGAGCAAAATGATTAAATCTGAAGAACTGGATAAGTTATTTGATGATGGCGAAGAGAATGTTCTTCAATACTTTGATTTAGATAATGTTAGGCGCCCCGGTTTGGAGCAACAAAAAGTATCAATAAGCTTGCCTAGCTGGATGATCGACTCGTTGGACGAAGAGGCAAAGCGTATAGGTGTTACCAGACAGGCAATCATTAAAACATGGCTCGATGAAAAGCTTGTGGATAAGCAGATGGCTTCGTCTGTTTAGTTATCCTCAAGATACCTTATGATTGCCACGTTGGTGATTTATTTGCATTGGCTGGTAGACCGAACTCTGCATTTATTCATGACAGCAATGGCTTACTTTGAACTGGATAATTATATTAATATATTATTGCATTTAGATTACTAAAACTGATCTTTAGATGCGAGGATATCCGCTTATCGACTGCCAAATTGCTACTTGT
>DBCW01000003.1 GCA_002293265.1 Eggerthellales bacterium UBA948 | reverse complement strand
TCCTTGATATAATTAATCGTTTCGTCCATAATAACTCCTCCAAAATAAATCTTACTTAATATTCATAATATAACATATTTATGAATATCGGTAACATCCAGAGTACGTATGCGCTGCTTGGTGTGGCGTTAAAGTGAGATAACTGGTAAACTTGCGACCTATATAACTCACAGTAAATAAGCACGATATGTGAGCAGCAGTCTAAACGTAGCAATGAAAGGTCTGAGAGGACAAATGATGGACGAATCCGGAGTATTGGCGTTATTAGATGAGCTATCTGATCTCATTGAAGACAGTAAACCTGTTTTAGGCAACAGAGACAAAAAACAAATAGAAGTTGGTGTAGCACTAGACATTATCGACGAAATTAGACAATCGTTTCCTGTAGAGTTCTCTCAAGCCAGACAAATTGTAAGAGAGCGTCAAGGTCTTTTAGAAGACACGGAAGCCGAGTGCAACAGAATCCTTGAAGACGCACGCAATCAGGCATTGATCATTGCCAGTGAGCAGGAAATCGTAAGAATCGCACAGCAGCAAGCTGAAAATATTTTGGCAGATGCACGTGAGATGGAGCGCGAAACCAGAGCCGGTGCTGAAGACTATGCCGATAACGTATTTTCTCATGTAGAGTCCACGCTCGATTCTCTAAGTGAAAACGTACGTCGTTGCCGCGAGAGGCTCAATAACAAAACGCTACGCTAATAACCACAAACAATAGATAAAAACAGGTAAAAACATGACCATGAACGTAACCATGGATTATCAACTTATTCCGGAGTTAGCAGACTTTGGTTCATATAAACAGCTGTCCGGAAACTTAGAGCTTGCCGAGTTACAAAAAGGCTCGCAAACCTTTTTACTTGATAACGGCATTGACTACAATTTAGAGCTCACTAATACCGGAGAAGGCATTTTGCTGCGCGGAAGCGCACAAGCAAACATGACAACCGAGTGTGCTCGATGTTTAGAAGACGCACGCTACGAAATTACCGGCGATGTTGAATCATACTATGTGTTAGATTCACATCGTCTGGCAGACGATGAGTCAGACGACGAGTTTACAATCCTTGAAGCTGATGGCAAAGCTGATCTTGCCATACCTATCGTAGCGGCTATTATCTTCGAGCTGCCCCAAATTGTACTTTGCAAAGAGGATTGTGCCGGTCTATGTCCAAAATGCGGCATTAACTTAAATGAAGAAAGTTGCGACTGCGCCAACGCAATAGATCCCGACAACCCTTTTTCTGCACTCAAAGGTTTAAAAATAAATCCGTTATAAAACGCCGACAAAACACGTGAAACGCGCTGAAAAACGTAAAAAAACTTCTGCTACACCTGATACTCTTCTGCTAGAATAGTTCGGTTCGTTTATTTCGCATGCTTGAGGACTCTTGCTGCCAGTGGCCTAAATAGGTTGCAGTTTAGGGAAGCACCGATTTAATCATTGCACACCATCTTCTGCACAGTTTGCCCCGGCTATGTCTGAGCAGACAACGACATTACTCCCGGTAGTGTCGTCGCCTACTCAAACAAATCCGAAACAAACTGAGTAGAATCTGATGCACAAGCATTAAGTCGGCACTTCCAAAGGGGTTGAATCGAGCAGAGGGCTTGAGGTGCAAAGTGCACCCGGGCATTAACAAAAGGAGAAAAGAATGGCTACGACTGTAAATATCAGGTCGCTGCTTGATGCAGCTGTCCACTTTGGACATCAGACCCGTAGATGGAACCCAAAGATGAAACCGTATATCTTTGGTGACCGCAACGGTGTCTATATCCTCGACCTAAAAAAGACCCTGCTTGAGCTGGATAAGGCTTACAGCTTTGTAAGCAGACTTGCTGCACGTGGCGGCACACTGCTTTTTGTGGGTACCAAAAAACAAGCTCAAGAGGCTGTTTCTGTAAACGCCACCAGATGTGGTATGCCTTATGTCAATGCTCGTTGGCTTGGCGGTATGGTCACCAACTTTGCAACTATCCGCTCTCGCGTAACCCACATGGAGGAGCTTGAGGCCATGGAGGCTGACGGTCGTATGGCAACTCTGCCTAAAAAAGAGCAGATCCTACTACGCAAAGAGTTGGCAAAACTGCAAAACAACCTTAATGGTGTTCGCAATATGACCAGCATTCCGCAGGCGATCTTTGTAATCGACACCAAGCGTGAAGAAATTGCAATTCACGAGGCTCATCGTTTGGGAATCCCGGTAATTGGTGTACTCGATACCAACGCCGATCCCGATGAAGTAGATTATGGTATTCCGGCAAACGACGATGCCATCCGTTCCGTCACGTTGCTTTGCGAGGTAATTGCAGATGCCGTTATTGCAGGTAGCACCGGCACTGCGGTATCTGATGCCGAGATGGTAGCTGAAGATGGCGAAGCCGCAGAAGCTGTCGCAGAGGCATCTGCAGAGGCTGAGGCAGCAGAAGCTGAGCCTGTGGCAGAGACTACCGATGCAACAGAAGCTTCAGAAGCTACAGAGGCAGCCGAAGAAAGCGATGCTGAAAAAGCCGAAGAGGCTTAATTTACCCAAACAAGGACGACCACGCACGGTTGTCAGTAATGTAGATGATGATATAAACCGCTTTAAGTAACGGGAAGGAATAAAAATGGCAGATATTACAGCCGCATTAGTAAAAGAGCTCCGTGAGATGACCGGAGTTGGCATGATGGAATGCAAAAAAGCATTGGTAGACACCGAGGCTAATCTGGAAAAAGCAGTTGACTTGCTTCGCACCCGTGGTCTTGCAGCGGTGGCCAAGAAAGCCGGACGCGAGACCAACGAAGGTCTGGTGTCAGCTATTGTGTCCGAGGATGGCAAGACAGCAGCACTCGTAGAAGTAAACTGTGAGACAGACTTCGTATCTCGCAACGATGTGTTTGGCGACTACGTTAAAAAGATCACCGCAGCAGCGCTGGAAAAAGACTACGCAGACGTAGAGGCATTTAAGGCTGCAACTGTTGACGGTGTGAGCATCGAAGACATTCTTACTGAGGCCATTCAGACCATTGGTGAGAATATTCAGGTTTCACGCGTTATCCGTCGCAGTGTTGAAAACGGTGCGATCTCCAACTACATTCATGGTGGCGGTCGCCTTGGTGTGCTTGTGCAATTCAAGTTTGCCAACGAGGCTACAGCAAGTGCCGATGAGTTTAAGACTCTCGCCAAAGATGTTGCCATGCAAGTTGCAGCCGCAAATCCGGGTGCAGTAACACGCGATGGCTTTACCGATGAGATCATCGCTCACGAGATGGAGATCTACAAGGCCAAGGCTGCCGCATCAGGTAAACCGGAGGCTATTCAAGAAAAGATTGCCGAGGGCAACCTCAAGAAGTTCTATGAGGAGAACACTCTTGTAGAGCAGGCATTTGTTAAAGACCCGGAGAAAAACATCCAGGCGGTAGTAGATGCAGTATCTAAGGCGGTATCCGATAAGATCGAGATCATCGCCTTTGACAGATTTGGACTTGGTCAGGGCTAAGTTAAGCCTCAAGCAAACGAAGCGACACCACAAAACCGACAAGAATACGGCTTTGTCCTATATAGGATGGAGCCGTATTTGCTATAGTTGTACATTGTGTAAAAGGGGAGTAAAAACCTTTTAAGTCTTCGCTGTCACATAGCAGGCAAAGACTAATATTATCAGTGGATCAAAGGAGAGAAGTGTCTGAATTCAAATACAAACGAGTGCTGCTTAAGCTTTCCGGCGAGCATCTGGCGGGAGATCAGGGATACGGCATTGACCCGAAAGTAATATCCGGCCTGGCTCAGCAGATAAAACGCATTTTTGATGCAAAGGTGCAGCTTGCCATCACGGTTGGTGGTGGAAACATCTTTCGCGGAATGGCAGCGTCTACAGAAGGTATGGATCGAAGCCAGGCTGACTACATAGGAATGCTTGCCACGGTCATGAATGCACTTGCCTTACAAGAAGCGCTTGAAAGAGTAGGTGTTGACTCTCGCGTTCAAAGCGCGATAGCAATGCAAGAAGTCGCCGAGACTTATATCAGACGTCGCGCAATTCGCCACTTGGAGAAGAATCGTGTGGTGATATTTGCCGCCGGCACCGGAAATCCATACTTTACAACTGACACCACCGCTGCTTTGAGGGCTTGCGAGATAGGTGCTGATGTATTCTTAAAAGCCACGAAAGTGGATGGTGTCTACGACAGTGATCCAAAGCTTAATCCGGATGCCAAGCACTTTGATCGTATCAGCTATCTGGATGTGCTTACAAAGGAGCTGCACATTATGGATACCACAGCGATCTCGCTGTGCATGGATAATCATTTGCCGTTGGTAGTATTTAGCCTTATGGAAGATGGAAATATGGAGGCTGTATTGCGCGGTGAATCTGTAGGAACCGTTGTTTATTAGATCTGGTCAACCTTAGAAACGTATTAATTGACACTTCCCTAGACAAACAAGGAGGATACTATGATCGATGATGTTATAGCTACTGCCACAGAAAAGATGGATAAGACCGTTGCCAACTTGAGCCACGAATTCTCTATCATTCGCACCGGTAGAGCATCAGCGGCAATGTTGGAGCGTATTATGGTGGACTACTATGGCACGCAAACTCCCGTTACTCAGCTGGCCTCGGTAAAATCACCGGAAGCACACTTGCTGGTGGTCGAGCCTTGGGATAAGCAAATACTCAGCGATGTTGCAAAAGCTATTCAAGCCAGTGACTTGGGCATTACTCCATCTAACGATGGAAGTATCATTCGTCTGCCTTTTCCTCCACCTACAGAAGAACGTCGTAAGGAATTAGTCAAGCAATGTCGAAGAATCGCTGAAGACGCTAAGGTAGCTCTCAGAAACGAGCGACGTGATGCCAATACCAAGCTTGAGCGTATGATCAAAGAAGAAGATGTTTCCAAAGATGAAGTTCATCGTGCAGAAGAGCAGATCCAAAAGCTAACCGACAAACATGTTGAAGGTGTAGATCAGGCTTTGAAGCGCAAAGAAGAAGAGGTCATGGAGGTCTAGTAATAGTGGGCAAAGCCACTAATTATGAGCAGCTGGAGCAGATGTTTTCTCCGGTGCCTCAAGACATCGATCTTGCTGCGCTGGATCTAAACCGTGTGCCCAATCATCTTGCGGTCATTATGGATGGCAACGGCAGATGGGCTACTGCGCACGGAAAAAATAGAGCCGCCGGCCATAGGGCCGGCATTAAGGGCGTTAGGGCGCTAATACGTACGAGTAACGATATTGGCATTCGCTATCTCACCATATATTCGTTTTCTACAGAGAATTGGTCTCGCCCTGTTAGCGAGGTTAAAACCTTGATGTCTCTATTTGCTAAAACTTTGGCTACTGAGTTAGATGGCTTACACGAAGAGCAAGTGCGCGTTATGACTATTGGCGATCTCTCGCCTTTGCCAAATGTTACGCGTGAGGTATTTGAGGTAGCCACAGAGCGCACCAAAAATAATCCCGGCATGACACTGATAATCGCAGTTAATTACGGCTCGCAATTGGAGATTGTCCATGCAACTAAAAGTATCGCCTTAAAAGCGTTAAAAGGCGAGTTTAACGCCGAGCAAATAGAAGCGCTTACACCAAAAGACTTCTCGCAGTGGCTCTACACCGCAGGTATTCCCGATCCCGATCTCTTGATCCGCACCAGCGGTGAGTATCGCGTGTCCAACTTCTTGCTTTTTCAGATCGCTTACAGTGAGTTATACATAACGCAAACGCTGTGGCCGGATTTTGATAAATATGAGCTTTTGCGTGCAGTACTGTCTTACCAAAGTCGTGAGCGTAGGTATGGTGGAGTATAGGTGGTCGAGCAGCAACTATGAGCGCAGGTGTTGGTGGGCTAAAGACGCGGGCATTAACCGCACTTATATTCTCGGTTTCAATTCTTACTTTGGTGTTGGTCAGTCCTGTTACCACAGTGATTATGACCTCAGCTCTTTCCGGCATATGTGCCTTTGAACTGTTTAGGATGCTTAGGCATGATGCTAAATTACCCAACGAGGTCATCGGAATTACGGCAGCAACGCTATATCCTTTGGCATATGCATTTTGGCACTTCAATGGGTTGCTTTCGCTAACAGTAATATTTGCTTGCACTTTGTTAGTTTGGTACTCTGCGTACCCACCGGCGCGCATTACGGATGTCTCGGTGACCTTGTTTGGCGCTTGCTACACAGGGCTTTTGCTTACATCTTTAGTGATGATCCGCGAGGTACTTCCCGGCATTTGGGGAGGTGTTTTGGTGGCCGGCATATTCTTGTCTGTTTGGGCCAATGATACGTTTGCATATGTCATTGGCTCTAAGTTTGGCAAACACCCCTTAGCCCCACACATTTCACCAAACAAGTCATGGGAAGGGTTCTTAGCCGGCATCGTGTTTTCGGTGATCGTATGGTGTTTGATGACCTTTATTCCCGGGCTTAATATGGAAATATGGCAGGCTGTGATCGGTGGACTTGCTTGCGGATGGATAGGTGTGCTTGGCGACCTTGTAGAATCTCGCATTAAAAGAAGCACCGGGTTTAAGGATTCCAGCAATTTGCTTCCCGGACATGGTGGTTTTTTGGATCGCTGCGACTCGCTTATCGTAGTTGCAGCTGTGGCTTCGCTGTACTTTAGGGTCATTGGCATTAGCCCAACGACCGAGGTCTTTAATTTTATTTGGTGGATGTGATCATGAAAAAACCAATAAGACTTGCCTTATTGGGCTCAAGTGGCTCTATTGGGCTTCAGACGCTTGATGTGGTGCGTAAAAACCCCGATGCGATCCAAGTGGTGGCATTAGCTGCTCACTTTAACGTGAAAGCCTTGGCAGCTCAGGCGCATGAGTTTAAAGTAAAGCACTTGGCTCTGGGGCATGCTGATGCGGCTGACTCAGTGGATATCTCGCAGTTACCAACAGATGCACAAATTGGTTTTGGCGCAAGTGCTGTTGAGGCACTGGCTTCTTTGGACGATGTGGATGTTGTTCTCAATGCCTTGGTTGGCGCAGCCGGACTGCGTGTTAGCTATACGACCTTAAAGCAAGGCCGCAGACTTGCTCTGGCAAACAAAGAGTCTTTGGTCGTTGGCGGCGACTTGATGATGCCCCTGTCTTCTCCGCAAACATTGCTGCCTGTGGATTCCGAGCATTCGGCAATTTATCAGTGCCTGCTCGGAGAAAATGTGGATGAGGTGCAAAACATTTGGCTTACGGCATCAGGAGGACCTTTCAGGGGGTGGACACGTGAGCAGTTGGCGCAAGTTGACGCTCGTGCAGCTCTTGCTCATCCTACATGGAAGATGGGACCAAAGATCACCATCGACAGCTCAACTTTGATGAACAAGGGTTTGGAAGCCATTGAGGCTCATCACTTATTTGCTAAAGAATACGACAAAATAAAGATTATGGTTCATCCTCAAAGCTGTATTCACTCGATGGTCGAATACATCGATGGTAGTGTAAAGGCGCATCTGGGTGTAACGGACATGCGTATTCCCATTCAATATGCGCTTTCATATCCAACTCGTAGGCAAGCTCCGCTTGAGCCTTTGGATTTTTGCAAATTATCTAACTTAAGCTTTGAGGCTCCCGATACGCAAACATTTGGCGCGTTGCGCCTGGCGCTTGAGGCAGGGCGTTTGGGCGGTACCGCTCCCGCTGTATTAAATGCTGCCAACGAGATTGCAGTTGCAGCATTTTTAAAGGATAAGTGCGGGTTTTTGGATATTGAGCAAACCGTAGAGACGGTACTGGAGCACCACGATTGCGTCAAGGTTCAATCGCTGGAGCAGCTAGAAGAGGTAGATAGACGAGCAAGAGAAGAAGCGCGCGTGGCTTTAGGTGACCGCTCACGCCCATAACAAACCGTTCACACATATAACCTACCGTTAACGTAACACAAATGCCGTTTGCCGAAAGATACCTTACGTTCTCGGGATGTTAGTGATTTTGCCTTGACCAAACCTTAAGTTAGACTAACCTTATTAACCTTATACCCGCCTTCTGGGGAAGTGCCGATTAGTTGTTTGTGCTTCCCTTACACTTGAAGTTATGCTGCATCTACATGTAATTTGTCAAAGCAAGGGTTCGTGTGGCAATTATGGCATAACTAAATCTCCACAGACGGGGTTCTCATGTAGCAAATGATGAAAGGAGTGCGGTTGTTTTTCGAACCAATTATACTCATTGGCCTTCTATTGTTGTTGCCGCTGTTAGCAGCAGGTTTGTTACTTGTTGTAAGAGGTAATGGGGGTCGCAAGGTTGTTGTAATCAGCTTTGGCATTTTAATAATGCTTGCAACTGTTCTGTTGGCTGCTGGCTATTTGGTTGGAGATCGCTGGCAAGGCTCTTTTCATTATCCGATCATTAATTACTGTTTGCTTGCCGTTGATGTCATTATCGGAGTTTACGTTCTTGGCAAAAGCATAAAACACAAAAAGGTTTTGGCCGGTGCTTTGGCTGTGGCTCAGATGGCAGGAATTATTGCTTTCGAGTTTTTAATTGCTCCAAGCGTGAATATAGCTAATGATCTATACATCGACGGCTTATCGGTAATAATGGCGCTTGTCATTGGTATTATTGGTAGTGGTATCTGTATTTATGCTTTGGGGTACATGAAAGAGCACGAGTGCCACGCGCGTGAGAAAGATCCCAATTGCAAAGACAGACGTCCAACATTCTTTGCGCTGATGTTTCTATTTCTCACAGCGATGTTTGCCATCGTATTTGCCAACAATTTGGCTTGGATGTTCTGCGCTTGGGAGATAACTACAGTCTGTTCATTTGCACTGATCGGCTACACCAGAACTGACGAGGCTATAAATAACTCGTTTAGGCAAATTGTCATGAATCAACTTGGTGGCTTAGCGTTTGTGATTGCATTGATATTGCTGGGTCTTCAAGGTGTACTTGAGCTTGATGTGATCATTGCACACGGCAGCCTTGGTCTGCTCGGCTTACCTATCATGCTTTTAGCTTTTGCCGGTATAACAAAAGCAGCGCAGGTGCCTTTCCAAAGCTGGTTGCTTGGCGCTATGGTGGCACCAACACCAACATCGGCATTGCTTCATTCATCGACAATGGTAAAAGCCGGTGTTTTCATGGTGATTAAACTGGCTCCGGCGTTTGGCTGGAACGTTAACGGTATTGCAATAATGCTAATCGGCGGGTTTACTTTCTTGTTCTGCTCTGCGATTGCTATTTCGCAACCAAACGCCAAGCGGGTTTTAGCGTACTCTACTGTTGCCAACCTAGGTCTAATTGTGGCTTGCGCCGGTGTTGGTACACCGGAGGCGGTTTGGGCAGCGATATTCTTACTGATATTTCACGCTGTTGCTAAATCTCTGCTGTTTCTTTGTGTGGGCACCGCAGAGCACAACATTGGCAGCCGCGACATCGAGGAAATGGACAACCTTTTTGTGCGCATGCCCAAGCTCGCGTTATTAATGGCGCTGGGCATTTTAACCATGTTCATTGCTCCGTTTGGCATGCTTATCTCCAAATGGGCTACGATTGTGTCACTGGTAGAGACTAACAACGCTGTATTGCTGATACTTCTGGCGTTTGGCTCAGCTGTAACCTTTATGTTTTGGGCTAAGTGGCTGGGCAAGCTTTTAGCAGTCGCCGGAAACCAAACAAACGTCGAGACTAAGGTTAACGGCAGCGAGTGGTCAACTATAGGATTGATGGCTCTACTGGTGGTAGGCCTGTCTGTTGGCTTCCCGTTTATTTCACAGTGGGTAGTTGTTCCTTACTTGCTAAGCAATCCTCAGTGGGCATCCACTTCGCTTGAAGTGATCAGTTTTGACAATTTATTGATAATGGCCATAATCGTGGTTGCTGTGGTCTTGTCCTTCTTGATATTTGCCAGAAGCACAAAAAACCGCACTGCACCAATTTATCTTTCCGGTGTTGGTGTAGATTTTGAGAAACGCACGTACTTAAGCTCCTTGTCTGTAGAAACACAAGCCTCGCAACGCAACTGGTATATGTCGGGATGGTTTTCAGAAGAATCAATGACGCCTTTAGCTAATACCTGCTGCATAACTGTGATTACTTTTGGACTAGTATTATCAACACTGAGCATATGGGGGTGGTCGCTGTGACGATTATCTCCTTTGTTGTCGCTTTTGTGGCTTTTGCTGTTTTGGCTCCACTGATTGGCGGAGTCATTGCCGGTGCCGATCGTATTGTCACGGCTAGGCTCCAAGGCAGGGTTGGACCGCCAATTTTGCAGCCGTTTTATGACGTTAAAAAACTGCTCGCAAAAGACGATTCGGTGACTCATAGCTTTCAAGGGTTTTATGTTTTCTTATCGATGGTATTTACCGTGTTGGCCGGGGCATTCTTCTTTGCCGGTGGCAACTTCTTACTCGTCATCTTTATTTTGATGCTGGCAACATTGTTTTTCATTATTGCAGCGTATTCAACTCGCTCTCCATTTGCTGAGATCGGTGCAGAGCGTGAGATTATACAGGTCATGGCGTACGAGCCAATGGTCATATTAATGGCTGTGACTTTTTATATGGCTACGATTCCGATGCTCGGCGAAGGCACATTCAACGTAGGAGCAGTATTTGCGCTTGATCGCCCGCTGATCGTTGCTCTGCCATTTGTGTTTATCGGGTTGTTGTTCATTCTCACCATCAAGCTGCGCAAGTCACCATTTGACCTCAGCTACTCACATCACGCTCATACGGAGCTTGTAAAAGGCATATCTACTGAGATGACCGGACGCACGTTGGCGATTGTAGAGATCATCCACTGGTATGAGACAGTGCTCTTCCTTGGTTGGGTAGGACTCTTCCTCGTATGGGGCAGCTGGATAGGCGTTGTTGTAGCAATTGTGGGAATGATTTTAGTATATCTGTTGGAAGTATTTATCGATAACAACTTCGCGCGTGTCAAATGGCAGTTCATGCTGGCTAGCAGCTGGATCGTCACCTTGGTGTGCGTTGCTATAAACATGGTTCTCATCCAGGTAATATTTTAGGAGGTTTGCTGGATGTCATCGACGATAAAATCACCGTGGCTGGTCCACTATGATGCCTCAAGCTGTAATGGGTGTGACATTGAGGTCTTGGCCTGCCTTACTCCAATGTATGATGTTGAGCGTTTTGGCATCATAAATACCGGAAACCCAAAACATGCCGACATCTTTTTGGTGACCGGCTCTGTGAATGAACAAAACATTAAGGTTGTGCAGCAGATATATGAGCAGATGCTGGAGCCAAAAGTTGTAATTGCTTGCGGCGTGTGTGCCACGACCGGCGGCATCTTTAAGGAGTGTTATAACACCTTAGGCGGCATTGATGTTGCCATTCCTGTGGATGTGTATGCTCCCGGATGCGCGGTCAGACCGGAAGCGATTATCGATGCCGTTGTCACCGGATTAGGCATATTAGAAGAAAAGCGCGCCAAGCTCGCAAACAAGCAAGACCTGAGTGTAAATCTGGAAGATGACGTGACTGCTGCCAAGAAGATCGTAGATGGACAAACGGTTCGCGAGGCAGCTTTGAAAGCCACGCTAGGAGGTGCTTAAAGCTGATGATTAACGAAAAACCACAAGTGTTCATCGACATAAGCGCTGATGAGCTTATGACAAAGGTAGAAGATTACGATGCGCGCGGTTGGCGCTTTGTAAACATTTGCGGCAGCGCCATTCAAGGCGGTGTGGAGCTGATCTATAGCTTTTCCAATGGACTGCCGATGGAGAACTTACGCTTTACTGTAGAAAACGGTTCTACTATCCCGTCAGTTTCCGGGCGCTTTCCCAATGCTTTCTTTTTTGAGAATGAGACATACGACCTGTTTGGAGTGCGCTTCTCAGGCATTTCAATTGACTTTGACGGCAAGTTCTACAAGGTGTCTATACCCACACCAATGAATCCTGACTCTGTTCAAGCTCGTAAGGCAGCTTATGACAGTGCTCCGGTTGCGTTGGATGTGGCCATTGACGCAACTGAAGTACCGATAGTAGCATCTGTAGCCACCTCCTCAGACGTCGTGGATAATTCTGCGCCCTCTGCTGTTATCCCTGCGCAGGCAAAAATCCATACTCACGACAACGACAGCTCCGCGCCCTCCTCTGTCATTCCTGCGCAGGCAGGAATCCATACTCACGACAACGACAGCTCCGCGAAGGGGGATAACTAACTATGGGAAACAAAACAGTCATCCCCTTTGGACCACAACACCCGGTGCTTCCGGAGCCACTGCACTTGGATCTGGTAATAGAGGACGAGAAAGTATTGGAAGCGATTCCCCAAATAGGTTTTGTGCATCGCGGCCTTGAAAAGCTGGTATCCAAAAAAGATTACATGCAATTTGTCCTGGTAGCAGAGCGAATCTGCGGCATTTGCGCATTTGGACACAGCCTTGGGTACTCCGAGACTATTGAAGCTTTGATGAAGATCGAAGTGCCAAAGCGTGCTGAGTATCTGCGCGTGATATGGCATGAGCTCTCCAGGATCCACTCTCACATGCTCTGGCTGGGTCTTTTGGCTGATGCTTTTGGTTATGAGAATCTATTCATGCAGTGCTGGCGTTTACGTGAGGTCGTCCTCGACATTTTTGAGGAGACCACCGGTGGTCGTGTGATACTTACAGCTTGTAATGTTGGCGGAGTAGAACAAGACATAGAAAACAGCGAGCTTAAAGGCATCGTAGAACGTCTTGATAAAATGATTGTTGAGTATAAGCAGTTATTAAAAGTGTTCCTTAAAGACAGATCGGTAAAAAGCCGTCTTGTTGGTGTTGGATATATTTCTAAAGAAGATGCTTTTAAAGCTGCTTGCGTAGGTCCTTTTGGCAGGGCTTCCGGTCTGGAAGAAGACATTAGGATGTTTGGCTTTGGGGCATATGGTGATCTGGCCGATTTCAAGTTGATAACCTCAAACGATGGTGATGGTTATGCTCGCTCAGAAGTGCGTGCTTTAGAGATAATTCAGTCTGTGGATATCATAAAGGAGCTGGTAGATAAGATTCCTGATGGACCATATAATCAAAAGATAAAAGGTACACCCGAGGCAGGATCGTATGCTGTATCGCGCTTAGAGCAACCTCGTGGTGAATGCTATTATTTTGCTAAAGGAAATGGCACAAAGTTTTTGGAGCGGTTCCGCATTCGCACGCCCACGTCGCAAAATGTTGCCGGTATGGTTCAGACCCTGCAAGGCTGCGATCTTGCCGATGTGCCGCTAAATGTCTTGACCATCGACCCTTGCATCAGCTGCACAGAGAGGTAGGATATGCTCTATGGGTAGTTTTCATCTAACAAAAATGTCGTTTAAAAATCTGGTAAAAAAACCGGCTACAAAGATGTATCCGGTGGTTGCGCCAACATATACAAAAATGACCAAGGGTCATATTGCTTGCGATATCAAGACCTGCATTCTTTGCGGTATTTGCGAAAAGCGTTGTCCAACTTATGCCATTACGGTAAATAAGCCGGATGAGACTTGGACGATCAATAGGTTTGCTTGTATACAGTGCTATTCCTGTGTAAGAGCTTGCCCTAAGACCTGCCTGGACATGAAGCCGGACTACACAAAGGCAGCCACCGAAATGAGTACGGTAACGATCAAAAAACCGGAGCTTACAGCAGAAGAAAAAGCTGCCAAGGAAGCTGCCGAAAAAGAGAAGGCTGAGCGTATTGCAAAAGCCAAGGCAGCTAAAGATGCCAAAGACACCAAAGCAACTTAGTAATATAGGTGATTTGCTTAAAGTTTAAACGACACAAGAAATAGAGTGATTTTGAGCAAATATTTGTTTAACATCATGTAAACAGCGACTGCTCGGGCTTTAGTTACCGGGCAGTTTTCGTTTATACTAACGGCGAGGAATAACTATAACCACAAGAGGTAATTGTGCAACAAGAAGCAACAAACAAGATATTTACTATTCCCAACTTGCTTTCGATAGCACGCCTTTTGTTACTGCCCGTTTTCTTCATCTTATTAGTGCAGTACGAAAACAATTTTGCAGCGTTTTTGGTATTGATGATTGCCGCCTTAACGGATTTTGTCGATGGTCATATTGCTCGCGCCACAAACTCAGTGTCGAAGCTCGGGCAAAAGCTTGACCCGGCGATCGATCGCATTTTTATTGTGGTTGCGGTTGTTTCTTTGTTTGTTGTCGGACGGCTTCCTCTGTGGATTCTTGTTGTGTTGATTGCACGTGATGCCTGCATGATGTTGGTCACTATTTATCAAATGCGCAAATACAATCGCGATTTCAAAGTTATCTTCCTCGGCAAACTTGCAACAGCGCTGCTTATGGCAGGCTTTTGTTCGCTTGTTATAATGTGGCCGATACTCGGCGGTGTAAATGTGCTTCAATCATCTCTTTTGCCCGGATGGGGACAAGAATCGGCACCGCTCGGCATTTGGCTGATTTACATTGGCACGATAGCTTCGCTTATTACGGCAGCTTATTATATTTATCGAGGCGTTCGCCCTCATCTTAGTGATGCTTATGCTGATCGACAAAAATCGGTTTTGGCAAGCGCGACAGATATCGATGATAAAGCTAAGGACGCAGGTCAAAACTGTGCAAGTGTGTCTCATTCAGAAGACGATAATTCACCGCCCCAAAAGCGAGGCGCACCACCTGCAAGGAGTGTGCGCGAGTTATGAGCCGACAGAGCATAACACCTCGCCGTAGGCCAAGCTCTAACAGCCATGGAGATTCAAGCGGTGGGAACAACAAAACATTTACTCGTCAAACAGCCGTACATAGTGCCGTGCGAAGTGATCGATCCAGCTCTGTAAGATCATCAGGACGATCAAGCAAAATGCGTGGTGGAATTTCTCCCAAAAAAATAACTTTGGGCATTGTCATTGTAGTAGTGGCTCTAATTGCTTTTATTGCTGTTAGCGATATTGTGGGTAATCTTGGAAAAATACATAGTGGTGTCACGGTTCAAGGTATCGATGTTGGCGGGCTTACCACTGAGGAAGCTGCGGCTTTTATTGACCAAGAGCTGACAGCTGTCACTGGCAATACTCCTGTTGCGCTTTTCGCAAACAGAGAGGCACTGGCGGCGGGAGTTAATGAATCTACTGTAGAGATCGCGCCGGAAGGTTCAGAATATGATCAAAGTGATGAGAGTGCTGCAAGTACTTCCTGGCTGCTTAATTCAAGCAATGCAGGGCTTTCATTTGATTCAACCGCTTTAGCTAACGAGGCTTACGCGATCGGTCGGGGATCAGATTTCCTTGCCAACCGATTCAAGGCAAGTTTTGGTGGTGGTGTTAATCTGCCTGCCTCGCTCAGTTTTGATCCGGCGCATATTGGTGTTTTGGAGTCCATGCTCACAAAATCCATCGGCTGGGAGATGGTAAATGCCAGTGTTGAGTATGTTGATGGAAGTTTTGTGGCTAAAGACGGTCGTGCCGGCAACAGTGTTGACCATGATGCTTTTACTACACAGCTAGGCAATGCATTTTTGGGAACAGAGCGTGCTTTTGCCGTGCCTATGGCAATGATGTCTTTAAATATCAACTATGATCAGGCGTTGCAAGTTGCCAAGATGGTCGAGGAGCGAGTTTCTCAAAGTGTAGATTTGGTTTACGGAAGCGAAGAGCCTTGGACGGTTGATTCCTCCGGCATAGGTTCTTGGGTCTCTGTCACCGAAGAGGGAAATGGGGCAGACGCAAAGCTCGTTCCTTGGGTAGACACAGATAAGCTCGAGACCGGGCTCAAAGCCATTATTGGAGATCGTGATCCGGGCATAAAGCCAATTGATGCTCGTTTTGAACTATCCGGTGATCGGATTCAAGTTGTTGCGGGTACAAATGGCACCGGTATAAACTACAAAAAAGTATCCACTGATCTATACGACATTCTATTTGGAGAAAACCATTCCACAGCTAAGAGAGAAATTGCTTTAGCTGTAACAGATCTTGAGCCGGAGTTTACAGCCGAAGATGCCAATGCGATGAATATTAAAGATAAGATCGCCAGCTATACCACAGAGTTTACGGTTGCGTCAGCAAATAAGGTAACCAATATCCAGCTGGCTGCAGATCTTTTAAATAACTCGATGATCGCTCCGGGCGGCACCTGGTCATTTCATGGAACTGCCGGTGAATGCAATGAAGCACGTGGGTTCAAAAAAGCCACGTCGATCGTAGCCGGAGAGTATGTTGATGAGATAGGCGGTGGAATATGTCAGGTAGCGACCACAGTATTTAACGCTGCTTTTGACGCAGGTCTTCCGATTAATGAGCGTGTCAACCACGGGTTTTATCTGATAGCCTATCCGGCAGGACGCGATGCAGCAGTCTCTTGGCAATGGCCGGATTTAAAGTTTGAAAACGATACCGGTGGTCACATATTGATGACGATGAGCTACACTAACTCTGCGCTTACATGTACGTTATGGGGAACTGATCCGGGATATAGAGTAGAGGTTGAAGATACAGGCTTTACAAATCGCACTGACTTTCAAAAAAAGGAAGTAGTGAATCCTGATCTAAAGGCCGGCGAGAAACGCATTAAGCAAGAAGGTGTAAAAGGTCGCACAATAGTTGTTACGAGATATGTATACGACAAAAACGGACAGCTATTAAGAAAGACCGATTTTAAGTCGGTCTATGCCCCGGAAACTGAAATCACTGAGATCAGCGATAAGCCGGATAAGGATGAGGACAAGAAAAAAGAAGACAACAAAGATGATGAGGACGACAAGCAGACCAAACCCGGTCAAAATGACGATGCCGGCACAGAAGACTAGGAAACAACATCCTGGCACGAGTTTGTCTTATGGTTGGCGCTCTTACTGACACTGCGTTAGGAAGAAACTTAGTGCCTAGCCTAACAAACGAAGTCGTAGTATTTACAAGGCTTATGTAAGAAAATCCAAAAACTTAAAAGATTTTTAGTAATTTGTTGTCAAAACTGTGGTGTTGCATGCCTTGAGCTTTGATTTTGTTTATTATTGTTACTTGCATTTCAATCAAAGAAGTAACTTAGAATGGGTTTTGGCTTAGAAAGNNTTTAGCTTAGAAAGGAACTGATGTGACGGATACGGCAGGTACTGGGAGAGGGCCGGAGAAGTATTTTCAACCTGAGATCGAAAAGATGGATCGAGAGTCGCTGGAGGCATTACAACTTGAGCGACTCAAACAAACTGTTGCTCGCTGTTATGAAAACATAGACTTTTACAAAGCTGCTTTTGATGAGGCGGGCATAACTCCCGGTGATATAAATACTTTAGATGATCTGCAAAAACTACCATTTACCACCAAACAAGATATGCGTGATGCTTATCCGTTTGATCTGTTTGCCATACCTGCGACCGATGCACGAGTACAGCGCTTTCATGCATCATCCGGCACGACCGGAAACGCCACAGTGGTGGGATATACTCAAAACGACATCGATAACTGGGGAGACACCTTTGCTCGCGCAATTGCCCAAGTAGGTGGCGACGAGCAATCTGTTCTTCAGGTATCTTATGGTTACGGATTGTTTACCGGTGGCTTAGGTGCTCATGAAGGCGGTATTCGCATGGGCAGTGCCATCATGCCAATGAGTAGTGGAAACACAAAAAGGCAGGTACAGATGATGCGCGACATGGGTGCAGACATCTTAGCCTGCACACCATCTTATGCCCTGCTCATTGCTGATACTGCTATCGATCTTGGTTTTGACCCTGCTAAAGACTTTAAAATCTCCGGAGCAATATGCGGTGCTGAGCCGTGCTCAGAGGGTATGCGCAAAGAGATCGAGGAAAAACTCGGTGTAACGATGGTGGATATCTATGGACTCTCTGAGGTCATGGGACCGGGTGTGTCGTGTGAGTGCCGTTATCAAAACGGTCTACACGTGGCTGAAGACCACTTTATTATTGAGATACTTGATCCGCAGACTTTAGAGCCGGTGCCGGATGGCGAATACGGTGAAGTTGTGTTCACCACTCTTACTAAAGAATGTTCGCCACTGATCCGCTACCGCACGCGTGACATCTCCAGAATACTGCTAGGCGAATGTGAATGCGGCAGAACTCTTCGCCGTATGGATCGCATACAGGGCAGAACTGACGACATGCTCATCATTCGCGGTGTAAATGTCTTCCCGAGCCAATTCCAAGAAGTTCTGGCCAGTTTTGATGAGCTTACGTCTTATTATCAGATTGTGCTCAGCAACAAAGGACCGCTCGATCATGTTGTACTTAAGGTGGAGACCGTGCCTTCGTTTGATTTTGACGAGATCAGAAAAATCGAGGCTTTGCAAAAACGTATCGATGCCGAGATCAAGAGCAATCTGCAAGTCAGCGTAGAGGTTAAAGTGGTGGAGCCTAAGTCTATAGAGCGCAGCGAAGGCAAGGCTCGCAGAGTAATAGACGAGCGAGTAAAATAGGAATCGGTTTCAGACCGTTTTGCACTGAACGATACAAGGAACAGGGATGATCAATATTGGTCGTCCGTAAAACATACGAGAGGATATCTCATGATAGATCAGATAACAGTCTTTCTGGAAAATGACAAAGGTCGTCTTGCCGCGCTTTGCAGGACTCTTGGTGATGCACAGATTAACATGCACACACTCACGCTTGCCGATACCGCACAATACGGTGTAGCTCGCATCATAGCGGACAGTCCAACAAAGGCTTACGAGGTACTTAACAACAAAGGCTTTCGTGCTTCACTCACAAAAGTCTTTGCCATAGAGATCCCCGATCACGCAGGAAGCCTAGCCAATTTAATGGAGGCATTGGACAAAGCAGACATAAATGTGGAGTATGCTTACTGTTTTGCCTCCAATAATGATGCTGCGATTGAGGTATTGCGCATCGACAACCATGATGAGGCTGAGCAAGTAATTGCTGCAGCCGGATTTAGAGTTGTTAAACCGAAAGAGTTGTATGCATAGGGCAAAAAACAGTATTTCTGTAAAAGCAATTGTATCAAGGGTGTTATTAGCCTTTGTTTTGGGCAGCGCAAGTGTCTTTGCGTTGCCCTTACACAATACCGCGCCTAATGTAGCTTACGCCGATATCCGCCCCGACGATGTTGTGAATGGCCAGATGATCGGTCTGGGTAATGTTGGAGTTCCTGACGCCCCCAGCATAGAGGGCAGATACGCTGCGCTTTGCACTCGCAGTAACATAGTGCTTTGGGAACGTAATTCAACATCAAGAACTCCGATGGCCTCAACGACAAAGATCATGACAGCACTCGTAGCCCTGGAACAGTCTACGCCTGACACACCGATGACGGTCACATATGGTGCCGCAAACACCGAAGGCTCATCGGCAGATTTAAAAGAGGGAGATACAGCTCTGCTCAGAGATTTGTTAGTGTGCATGATGGTGCCTTCAGGCAATGATGCCTCGGTTGCAATCGCAGAAAACATTGCCGGCACCGAGCGCGCTTTTGTAGATTTAATGAACGCTAAAGCTGCTGCTATTGGAATGACCGGAACAAATTACTCCAACGCTTCCGGCATAACTGATAAGGACAACTACACAACAGCGATGGACTATGTGTTGCTCACAAAAGCTGCGATGTCAAATGATCTGTTTAGAGAGATAGTTGGCTCCAAAGAAGTAGCTGCTACGGTTTCCGGCAAAGAGGTCGTTTATGAATCGACAAATGATTTGCTCAGCGACATGCAAGGAGCCAACGGTGTAAAGACCGGCTTTACCGATGCCGCAGGGTACTGCCTGGTGGCCAGTGCACAAAGAAATGGCTTTGAGTTATACGCGGTGGTAATAAACTCCACTTCAGAAAATCAGCGCTTTGTAGATTGTGAAGCTCTGCTTGAATGGGGTTTTGCCCACTATAGGAATGTGGAGTTAATTAACGCCACCCAANNAACCTGTAGCGACAATGGCTCTTACCAGCTGGATAGACAAGACTGTTCCGGTTGCTGCTGTATCGCCGGTAACCGCCAATATCTTTGATTATGCGGGCGGTATCGAACAAGAGGTTCGTCTTGTAGACAAAGAAGGCTCGGTAATGCAAGGTGAGGAAGTTGGTTCTATTATCTGGACACAAAATGGTGAGGTTATAGCCGAAGTAGAATTGGTATCCACACAAACGGTAGCTGCGCCCGATTTTTGGGAAGGTATCGTAATTTGGTGGCAACGCTTTATCGGCGGATTTTTTGGTGATGAACCGCACGCTACCTCCAAAACAACACTCCCACAGTCCTTTGATCTCAAGATAAACTACTTGAGCGTCACAGATTTAGCCGAGGCAGCGTGATCGTATGAAAGATAATCGGCACTTCCCCAAGATAAGATTTTGCGACATGTCTACACTTGGAAAGATTCGCATCAGCGGTTCTTCGGCTCATGATTTTGTCCGCATAATGTTTACCGCCGATACCGCAGCTACAGATGAACTTGGTAGCGTAACTGCTGCGCTGCTTTTAACCGGCGAGGCGGAAGTCATCGATGTGGTGTTGATAATTCGCACCGGCGATAATGAATATATGGTCACGGCAAGCGAAGAAAATGTTGATGAGGCATTTGCATGGCTGGAGTCGCACTCAAAGATCAAAGATGATCAAGGTGCAATTTTTGAAGGACTTGAGATCAGCNNCCGATATTGTGCTTTTTGGCGAAGGCGCAATTCACATTTTGGATGAGCTTTCAAAATACACGCTCAAGGACTCTCCAAGCACCGGTAAGATAAAAATGGTCATGTTGGATACAGTACCAACAATGGTGATCGAAACCGGTTTACTAAAAGATCAAACAACCGATGAAGCTTATGAATTGTTATGTCCCATGGATAGCGTCAACGGTTTGATCTACGCGCTGATGAGCTTTGTGGAGATCGATCCAATGGAGCTNNGCAAACACTTGGTTTGCGGCAGCAGAAAACGCCGAATATACCTACCCGGACACCGCCAAGTTAATGCATTTGGTAAGACCAACAATGGATTTCGTAGGCGGTAATGCTTTAATAGGAAGAACGCAATCATAAAGCGCAGCAAAAAGAACAAACTCAATGGTTTAATCAAGCACTTTATGAGTAGAAACTTATGTCGCCCGGACAAAAAAAGCAACATTTAGCGACAACAACACGACAACGCCGATGACTTTTTCTGTTTATCCCTGTATGATGAGACATCACATTGATTTGCGAGGGATTTACTTGGAGTTTTATCATGAGCGATGTAAGGTCTTGCCCCGTTTGTGGAGCAGAGGTAGCAAAAGAGAATATACAGTGTGACCGCTGTGGGTATAGTCTCAATGGCTCTACGGAAAAAATCGGCATTATAGACAAAAATGATAGCGGCTCTATAAGCGTTTCCGGAGATAGGGGAAAGTCTCGTCTTACGCTTACAAAAGGTCCCCTTAAAGGCGAAGTCTTTTATCTGGAAGACTTTCCGGTAAGCATCGGTCGAGAACCTAGCTGTGATATCTTTCTCAATAATATGACCGTGTCGCGTGAACATGCGCTGATCGAAAACATTGATGGACAAATCCTGGTAAGTGATCGCGATTCACTTAATGGCACTTGGGTTGACGGCAAGTGTGTAGACCAAGCCGAGCTTTATGATGGCTCGTTGCTTCAAATAGGCACATTTTCGATGCGTTTTTCCGGTGCTTAAGGCAGATAAGTTAAATAACACGATATAATGCAATAGCAAAATATTACTGCACATTGATGATCGGGTGCAGCTTTTCGTCTGTAGAGTTATGAGAGGGAAGCAATGGGAATCAAACAGATTAGCGCCTTTGTGGAGAATCACCCCGGACGGTTTAAACGTCTCACAGATATTTTAGAAAAAGCCGATGTAAGCATTCGTGGCTTTGCGTTGGCGGATTCAGCTGATTTTGGCATCGTTCGCTTAATTGTAGACAAGCCGGATGCAGCACTCGAAGCACTTACGAGCGAGGGAGTATTGGTCAAAGCGGCCGACCTTCTCTGTATCGAATTGCCGGATAAGCCCGGTGCCCTGGATCAGGTATTTGACGCTGTTGCCCAAGCAGAACTAAATGTTGAGTACGCCTACTCGCTGGTCTCAACATATATTGCCTTAAAAGTCGATGATATCGAGAAGGCCAAGCAATTGCTTGTTGGGAAGCCGGTTCGTCTGATAACCCAAGCTGACCTGCAAAAACCTCTAAACTAATACCTTGCATGAGAACCTACCAATAATAACCAAATAAGCTGTCAAGCTTAAGACTATATTAAAAATGGAGATGACTGACCGTGCCAAACAAATTATCTGAACCCATATCTGTTGTATCTTCAGATCTACCAATATACAATTCAGCTTTTGAGTGCGCGTCGCGTGAAGACATACGTAGCACCCAATTCAAATTGATCAAAGAGCAAATTGATCTGGCTTACAACAATGTAGCATGGTATAGGGAGCGTTTTGCCGAAAAAGGTCTTGAGCCGGGCGATATAAAGGGTCACGAAGATATCAAACACCTTCCGATTACTGATAAATCGGTACTCAGGGATACATACCCGTATGGACTTTTTGCCGCGCCGCTAGACAAGATTGTCAGATTGCATTCCTCATCGGGCACAACAGGAAAACCGATTGTTGTTGGCTACACCAAAGAAGATATCGAAGAGTGGCGTTACTGCATCATGTGCATTTTACAGATGGCAGGAGTTGTGCCGGGAGATCGTGCGCAAATGGCGTTTGGTTACGGTATGTTCACCGGTGGGTTTGGTTTGCATTATGGTCTTGAGGGCTTAGGTTGCATGATGATCCCGGCCGGATCGGGTAATACCGAGCGCCACATAATGATGATGGAAGACTATGGAACCACCGTTTTGATAGCAACGCCGTCTTACGCCATGCATATTTGTGAGGTTGGTGAGAAGCTTGGCTATGACTGGGAAAAATCTCAACTGAGAGTGGGTCTGTTTGGTGGAGAACCATGCCATCCAAAGCTAAAATCAGAAATTGAAAGTCGTATGCATATTTTTTGTACCGACAACTATGGTCTCACAGAAGTTATGGGCCCCGGAGTTTCGGGAGAATGTCTAGCTTCGCGAAACCAACAACACATCATGGAAGATCATTTTTACTGGGAGGTAATCGATCCAAAAACCGGGGAGGTACTGCCTGAAGGAAGTGTTGGCGAGCTGGTTTTAACTCCACTCAACAAGAAAGGCGTTCCTATCTTGCGTTATCGCACACACGACCTCACCAAGGTAACCACTGAAACTTGCGAGTGCGGACGTACAACCGCGCGTATGGATAAAGTTCGCAGTCGTACAGATGACATGCTCATCATTCGAGGCACCAATGTATATCCGAGTCAGGTAGAAGATGTGTTGTCTTCAATATCCGGGGCGAGTCCTCATTACCGCCTGGTGCTTGATAACGAGACAGGCATGGATCGTCTGACGCTTATGTTAGAGTTGGAGCCACAGGCATTCACAGACTCTGTTCCTCAAATGGAAGATTTCCGCAATCATATCTCTGATAAACTTCGAGGCGTATTACAGGTGAGTGCAAATGTTAAACTGTTGGAGCCGGGAAGCATAGAACGCTTTATGGGTAAGGCCAAACATGTAGAGGACAACAGGATTAAGTAGTTGCTGCGCCGTTATTTGCCGGGGGTTCTTCGCCGCCATAGAAGTTGTATGTTCCAACCGAGCATCTGACAAAGACTGATGTTGCGGGTAGATCGCGATTATCGTCTCCGCCATAATACTCTTTAAAGGCGATGCCAACGATCTTCCAGTAATACTTGGTCTCATTAATGGTAATTGTTCCTTGTATATAGGAGTTATTAAAGTCATCTTGTCCTTCGGAGATAACCACACTACCTTCACCCGCAAGACCCTGAAGTGTTCTTAAGTGTTTAAGTTCTGCCATCAAAGGATCTGCAGCATCAGCAGTAGCCTCAACAGCGAAGTTTAGATACTTGAGCTGAGTAAGTGCTCCTTCGCTGCCATGTGCTATGTCGAGAAGCCACGATCCATTAAAGCTGTTTTGAAGATCGTCAAAGTTGAACCCATTGAATTCTTTTTCAAAATAGACACTTAAAGCTTCGTCAGAAAGTTCAGGGCTAACTTTTGCTATGACTCCACCTGTGTTATTGGGGTCTTCTTGGGTGGCACGGCTGCGTATGTGAACCGGCCAACCACTGGCGAGAAGTTTGTCGTATGCTTCTTGGGCGCTCCCGTTAACATGATCCAGCAATTTGGGCATTTGGGCATCGATAGCCGGCCTTGTGTCGGACGAAGTAAGTGTTACCACAGGCTTGACTGTGTTTTTCTCAAGCATCGAAAAGTATGAATTAGCTAAAACTGTACCACTCACAGCAAGTGCAACTATTATTACCGCTGCAACTACTATCACAAGCATCGGCGTGCGTTTATTATGGCGAGTACCACCACCTCTTATGTGATAGGTACTGCCGTCTATCTCGGCAATGTGAAAGTCCTTTGGGTTTGCCAGAGTTTGTAAATGTGGCTTGTTTTTAACCGCCTTTGCGTTTGTGGCAGTGTTGGCGCGCCCCTTTTTTTGCGCCACCGTACCTTTCCCTGCCGTGGTAGTCTTTTTGGCCGGCATAGATCCGGTTTTTGATTTCACATCTGTTTTGGCAGGGACAGGTTTTCCGTTTCGACTCGCAGGTTTTAATACGCCTGAACTTGTTTTGGAGTCTGTACCGGAGCTGGTTTCTGACACGTTTTTTGCATCAGCTGATATTGATTTGGCATTAGCAGCAGAAGTGTCTGTCAAAGTTTTCTTACCACTGGCAGCACTAGACTTACTCGCCTTTGTCTTGGACTTTGTAGCCGGCAGATCCGATTTGATATTGCCGGTATCTAAAGCTGTCATTAACTGTGTGGCGCCAAGATCTTCGTTAGCGACAGAGCTTTTTTCTGCCGAAGCTTTTTTACGTGAAGAAGTTATGCGAGAAGGTTTTGCGGGTTTATCTTCACCAACAAATGGGAACTCAGGGTAATCCAGATCCGCTGCCTTATATGACATTGTGGCATTTGGATCGCTTCCTGTGCTCGCCGATGCAGCTTTTGCGTTCTTGGTAGGGCGCTTTGTGCTTGTGGTTTTGTTGGCGCGCGATTCTTCTTTTCTCTCCTCATGATCACTCTCGTCGCTAAGGAAGTTGTTTTCCCGCAGAAAAGAGTCAAGATCAAAATCGTCAGATGATGGTTTATCCGATCCGACGGCCTTATCCTTCATAGGGTTACCTTTTCACTAANNATTTTACCCTAACTGCCGGATAGGTTGTCCAGAGTGCGAAGATCAAAAGGTGTTTCTTGATAAACGTAGTAGTTAAGCCAATTTGCGAAGAACTGATGCGCATAAGTCTTCCAGCGGATAATCGGAGGATTAGCCGGGTCGTTGTTTTTGTAGTAATTGATCGGTGGTACAATGTCTAATCCTGCAGCAACATCACGACGATATTCTTTGTCCAAAGTATCCACATCATATTCAAGGTGTCCGGTTATATAGACCTGTCTGTGATCCGGTGCCGCCATTATTACCGCACCTGCCTCGTCTGACCCGGCAAGTACTCTAAGCCCGGCTGTCTTGGCGTCCTCAGGAAAAACCGTCGTATAACGAGACTGAGGCATAAAAAACGGATTGTCAAAACCAAGCAGCAGTCGAGAAGTAGTCTCATACATTTCAAGTGGATAGATCCCCGAAATCTTCTTATCCACCATCCGCCGGTCAATACTGTGGTAATGGTACAGACCGGCATTTACTCCCCAACAGATAAATAGGGTAGAGTAAACATTTTGATGAGCCCAGTTCAGCAAGGTTGCCAGTTCATCCCAATAATCAACTTCATTAAAAGGCAAAGTTTCAACCGGTGCACCGGTAACTATCAGACCGTCAAAACGTTCGTTAAGAATTGTTCGTGAATCTTTATAAAAAGCTTCCAGATGGCTGGCAGAAGTGTTTTTGGAGATATGTCCGCCCATAGCGACAAAGGTCACATCTATCTGAAGTGGCGTATTGGACAGCAGCCGAAGCAGTTGAGCTTCGGTAGCCTCTTTGGTTGGCATCAGATTAACGATGGCGATCTTAAGAGGGCGAATGTCTTGCTTCTCCGCTCTTTGTTCGGTCATCAAAAATACATTTTCCCCCCGAAGCATGTCGATTGCCGGCAGGCCGTCAGGTACTTTTACAGGCATCCAAGTCCTCCATGTTCGTAGAAGCGCCGGATAAGCAAGATTTTGCTGATCGAACACTACATAACTTGAACTATGTATTATAACTGTATGTGAGAGAAAGCTCGCTAGATTCGCAGATTCTGAAGTACAGAAAGTCTTGAATCGCTGGATTCTAAACCTTTACATTTATGAAAATGTTTTGTAGCATAGCTTTCTATTAAAAACAATTTGGGGAGGTAGTCGTGAACTTGGATCTAGACTTTGCAGCGAAAAAAATTGCCGCAGAAAAAAACTGTGACGCTAATATGGCACAGGTAATNNACAAAAATCCCAACGCAACTTGAGCCTGTAGTTGAAGACTGGCTAAATGATAGGCCGATAAACTATAGTTTCAAAGAAGTTACCCTAGACATGATCCTTGAAAAAGAAGGAGGCACAAATATCGGCGCGATATTTACTATGGGTACACTTATTGAAAATCCAGATATGGCAGAAAGATATCCAAATAGGAGATTTTTTAGAGACTCAGTTAAGTAATTAATACTAAAAAACTAATAAATGGGGGTGGAAGTGTCATGTTTGATTACAGCCAATTTGAATCTACAAGCTGGTTGGCTAAGTCAATGCAGGAGCGCATAAGTGCTTTGCAGGGTTTTGAAGACGAAATGGCAATGGAGCAGGGAAGACCTGCTCGCATGATTGTAGCTGAGCAAATGCCTAAAAGCGAAATGGGTTATTACTCTTCCGATAAACCAAATTCAATTTATATAAATACGTTATTAATTAGTGAAAATTCGTGTTACTGGGCAATGGAGACAGTAGCGCATGAAGGTCGTCATGCTTATCAAGACGATTGTGTTACAGGTAAGATTACCCCTAGTGCGGCAGATATCGGCACCGTTGAGGTTTGGAGTCATAACATGCCCGGGCGTGGTGGTGCATATCTGGGCAGTGGTTTTGATTTTGTTGATTATAGGTTTCAGCCGATCGAAATTGATGCCAATGACTTTTCAAAAAGAAAACTCGAATCACTTTCTCAGCATTTTAAAAATGATTCAGCTTATCTTACATTTTGTAAAGAAAGGCAGGATTGGGATGATTTAGACATTAAGGCTGCCAATAAGAGGTATGGAAAGAATTATGAGCAAGTAATTATGGGTATAGTTGAGGAGAAATACAACAAATTGCATATGCAGAGCCACGGCACGATATCCGCTCCAAGGCTTAGTGATTTTTCATCTAATCCAGAAATGACCAGAGCAATTACTGGTAAAAACATAGCTGAGGTACCTAGACAGCAAAAGCTTTCTGATGTTTCAAGAGATAACTTGCTTGGAAAATCTGTGCAATCGAATAGCCGTAGAGAAGAAAAACCTGTAGCAAGTGCGCCAAAACAGCAAAAACCTCAAACAAGATGATTTCATAAATGCCGCTAGAAAGTAATACTAGTGCTGACCAGTTGATTTATTGAGTATATGAACAAACTTTCAGTAGTACAAACTATTTATAATTATACCGCTGAAAAGGCGAATTCCACTATTTACAATAACAACATAAAAACTGTTTAATAATAGGAATAACTGTGATATAGTTTCATATATTGTGATTGTGGACTAATTAAACAATAGATTCAAAAATGTATAATCGTTAGAATCTTCTTGTAGCAAAACACAGCACAATGAATAATAGCTAGACATTATACGATCATACAGGATTTTGTTTGGTGGTTGCCCTTGGGGGAGGCAGAGGTGTTTGCAGAAAACTACGTATAGAGTGTGGTCAGCAGTAGGGGAGGGGAAGATATTTCTTATAAAAGCAAATAAAGCTGTTTATAGCGGTTTGATAAATAAATTGCACAACCAACTTAATCAATATAATTCAATCTTTTAGAAAGAACACTAATGGGAGGTTAGGGTACGATGGCTGATTTTGGCGATGAAGCTGCCGCAATGCTTGTTAATAAAGGCGGTGAATTGCTTAAAAGTTTATTGGAGCGTATGAAGCGAGGCGAGTATCAGCGACATGCGGGAATAGATGGAAGCCCTCACGATGCAACTAGAATGAACGCACAAGGAAATCCTGTCAATCAGTTTCAGCAGCAGGCATTTTGCAGTTTTCCGGTTCAAACAACTTCAGAGAGAGACTTCATAGTTAGCCAGATGCGACAGGCAGGAGTAAATGTAAACGGTACTATGCATTTTGGACCAACCGTCACATTGCCTGAGGCTGAGATGGGTCGTGCACAAAACTCATTAGAGAAAAATATTAATGATATGAATATAAATAACCAATCTGATGGCTTTGCTACTCATGGCGAGAACATCATTGGCCAAAACCGTGCAAGCCAAGGCAGAGCGAGTCGAGGCTCTATGGGCGAAAATCTCGAAAAAACTGGTAAAGAGATGCGCGATTCATCAAAGCAATTAACCAAATCCAAGACAGCTAGCGATCGGGTAAAAGAAAAAATAGCGCCAAAGACTTCTACAAGATAAAACAAGCGTAGGGAGTTGCAGAAAACTAAAACTACAGAATTAAGGAGAGGGATGGCTTCAACAGGGGTAAAAAGACTAAGATCTGCATCAATAACTCTGATAATATCAGCAGTATCATTTTATTTAGGCAATCGCCTCGTAGAGCAAGTAATAATTAGCTCAAAGGACATTGCTTCTGCAATTACTGAGAGTTTCTCAAATGTGATTCCAGCAATAACTAATAATCCATTTCACATTAGTTTGGATACCGAGCCACTAGTTACGGGTGGAGTTTTGTTTTTTTCTATCTGGTTATTCTGGATAAGATACTTTGCTTTTCCCGGAAACAGCCGTAAAGGCGAAGAATCCGGAAGTGCTAAGTGGGGTACAAAATCTGAGGGACAAAAATTCNNACAAAAAATCCTGATAACAATATTATCTTTACGAGAAACTTTGGAATGGCACTGAATCGCTCAAAGTTTAACCTAGAGCTTGACCGCAATCTCAATGTGGTTGTTGTTGGTGGTTCCGGATCAGGAAAAACAAGAAACTATGTAAAGCCAAATCTCATGCAACTCAACTCAGATTACTTTGTTACTGATCCCAAAGGCACACTGCTTGAAGAAACCGGTCATATGTTTCGCGACATGAACTATAGAATCAAGTCTTTCAATACAATAAACTTTGACCAGTCTTTGCACTACAATCCTTTAGCATACGTAAAAACTGACGCTGATGTACTCTCGTTTGTTAATTGCGTAATCGCAAATACATCAGGTGAGGGAACTAAAGGAGATCCATTTTGGGAGAATGCGGAACGACTGCTATATACCGCTTTGATCACTTTGCTGAGAGATTGGTTTTCTGAAGAAGACTATTCATTGTCAGGATTACTAACACTTCTTTCAATGGCAGAGGCAAGAGAAGACGATGAGGACTTTATGTCTCCGCTTGATTTGATATTCATGCAAATTGAAGAAGGTAGAAAGTATGTGAGCTCTGATGGCAGTGGCGAAGACTCAACATATAGTTGGCAGCCAAGCACTTTTCGTAGAAATTACGATGGATTGGTGCCGGCTGAACGCGGTGGCATGACCGCAGACGAAGACTTTGCTCTGGACAACTATAAATCTTTTAAGGTGGCTGCCGGCAAAACACTCAAAAGCATATTAATAANNTGTAATGTGCGCCTTAAGCCGCTTGCAATTAGAGAAGTTCGTGAGCTCTTAACTTATGATGAGATGGAATTAGACAAGATGGGTGACATTGGACGGCGTTCAATAGTTTTTGGAATATTGTCCGATACCGACAAGACCTTCTCATTTCTTTTTGCAATTTTGATGTGGCAAGCTGTAGATCAACTCTGTCGTAAAGCCTTAAATGTCTATGGCGGACGCCTGCCAACACCGGTTAACTTTATTTTTGATGAGTTTGCAAACATTGGGGCAATACCGGAGATAGAAGAAAAAATCGCAGTTGTACGCAGTCGAAATATTGGCATAACAATAATCTTGCAATCAGTAGCACAGCTTGAAAGCCGTTATGAAAAAAAGGCAAAAACGATTATTGACTGCTGTGATACATTGGTGTTTTTGGGTGGAAAAAGCAATAGTACTAACCAAGAAATTGCCGATATGATTGGCAAGGAAACAATCAGTCAAGTATCTCACAACGTAAGTACTGGTCAGCAAGCGTCAATATCTAGGAATATGCAGGCGCAAGGACGCGATCTAATAGACGCAGCAGAGATTGCAAAGATGTCACGTACAAAAGCAATAGTACTGATAGCCGGAGCAAATCCATTAATGGATGACAAATATCCAGTAGAATCACATTCGCGCTATAAATACATCGACCCGGGGCATAAAGGTGCCCTATATAACGAGCCGTTTAGTTTTAAAAATCTTAGAAGGGAGACTAGGGGAAGCTATATGTAACTGTTGGTTGGAATTTACCGTAAGTGTGCTTTATTGAAGCTGCAAAGGAAAGGGAAGTAATGATGGGATTTAGCGATTTGATATTGCAAGGCATGATAAGACTAACAAACTATAGTGCTGCATTATTAACTGGTGGAATAGACCTAGACGCTGTAAAAGGCATAATAGTATGGGGTGTTGGGCTACTTGGTGGTGTAAGTATTGTGTGGGGAGTTATTCAACTTGCAAACGCCATAAGAGAAGGTGGCGGATCTGGAACCGCGCAAGGTATTGGTGGAATTGTCGCAGGAGCAATAATTATTGCTGCGGCCGCCATATTTGGCAACTTAGACTTTACTTATACACCATAACCAAATTTCAATAATAAACCATCAAAAAGTTTAGACACATAATCAATATAAAGAAGGGGAAAAGGCATGCCATTATCGGTGGTTATTCATAAGGACGTTGCAGAATACCAGCCAAAAATTGTTGGTGGGCTAACAGGTAGAACACTTGTATGTATTATTGGCGCATTAGGTGTATCAATTCTTGCAGGAGTTTATCTTTACTTTGTTCTTGGTCTAAATGTGGCTGACAATGCTTGGTTAATCTATATGGTAAGCCTTCCATTTTGGCTTTGTGGGTTTATCAAGCCTAAAGGAATGAAGTTTGAGGAGTTTGCATCCTTATGGTGGAGACATCAAACCGCTGATGGCAGACTCCCATATATCCCATCAATGATCAAGATTGGTTATGTGGAGAAGAGGACTCGAAAAAAAGTCCAAAAATATGACAGCATATATAGAAAATTTACGAGGTCACGAGGAATTGAAGCCTATAGCCCTCGCTTGGGCATGGTGCCTTCCGCTTCCGGCGATACGAGGAGATGGTCAGCTTGATGTTTTGCACAAATTGCGGCATGCAATGTGATGACAAAGCCACTTTTTGTACACAATGCGGCCAGTCTTTGACATCACGACATCTCGATGCGCAAGTTCATAATGGTACCTATATGGGTGGCACGGTTGCTCCAGAAAGAGTAACCAATCGAACGACGTCTTACGAAAATGTCCATCAAGGCGGAAACATCGATGTTGCTGCACTGTCTGGTTTGGTATCTAGTGTTCCTGGTATCAGTGATGTGATGGGCAGAAGTGCACCAAAATCGAACAGACTATCAAAGAAAGAAAGACGAGCGCAAAAAAAGGAAGTAAGAAAAGGGCTTTCGGCAGCAAAGAAAGAATCTACATCGCAAAAAAAGAAGTATAAGTCTATCAATCAACAGCTTAAAGAAAGAGACAAAGAGCTTTCCAATAAAACGAGCGAACAGCGCCAAAGGCGGAAAAAAGCAAAAGACGTTGTATCTTTTATCGGATATAACTGCATGTATCAAGACGGCATTTGTGAGGTAGAAGAGGGTCTATTTTCAACAACTATCACATTCTCAGATACGTCATATCATTCAGTACGCGATGATATGCAAAAAGGCATTTTTTCTTCAATGAATCGACTGTATGACCAGTTAGGCGCTGATACTTTGGTGCAGATGAACATCATAAATACACCACTACTTAGCGAGGAAATAGGTTCGAGAAACTTTTTTGATCCGTGGAACCAAAACAATGAAAATGCATCAAAAGATGCCGTTGTTTTCAATGAGATACTTAATAATAAAATGCGAGAGGGTGTAAGTAATATACGCCGTGAAAGGTTTATGACAATTGCAGTTTCCGCCAATACCGCTGAAGAATCCGTTCCAAAACTTGCACGCATAGAAAGTGAGTCGTCTAGAATTCTCACGAGTGTTGGCTCAAGGTCTAGGCTTTTAAAAGGTGAAGAGAGGCTAAGGGTCATACATTCTCAACTCAACCCTCTTAAGCCTTTTATCTTTAGCTATGAACAAGACATATCTGCATGTGCTGCACAGTCTACAAAAGATGCCATTGCTCCAAGTATGTTAGATTTTAGACCGGAAGGTTATAGCGATTGCTTTAAGACTGATGGTGTTTGGGGTCAAGTACTGGTTATAAAAAAGTTTGGCAGTGACCTATCAGACAATGCGCTGTCAGACATTGTAAGCTTGCCAATTGCCTTGAATGTAACATGGCTGGTGCAGCCAATGGACAAGGCAAAGGCAGTTGCTTTTGTAAAGCAGCGCGCAGCTTGGATCAATAAGGAGATCATCGAAGCACAGCAGTCTTCTGTAAGAAAAGGATATGACATGAATATCCTTCCAACCGAGCTTAAATACTCAAAAGAAGAGACAGAAGATGTGTTGGATCATTTGCAAAACAAAAATCAACGATTCTATGTTTTTACAAGCTTAATTTACACTTATGCTGAAACAAAAGAGCAATTGGACAGTCAGGTGCTGCAAATAATTTCTGCTGCACGACAGCACTCTATTGAGATAGGAGTACTGGAGTATCGTCAGCGTGAAGGCTTGAACTCCATACTACCACTTGGTCACAATCATATTAATATTTCAAGGATGCTCACAACAGCTCAAGTGGGTATCTTGATCCCCTTTGCCACGCAAGAGTTGGATGAAAGAGGCGGTAATTATTATGGGCAAAACAAGCAATCTAACAACCTGGTTGTCTGTAACCGCAAAAACTTAACCAGCCCAATGGGCTTCGTTTGTGGTAAAACCGGCTCTGGTAAGGGTATGTTCACAAAGACTGAAATGGTGGGAACAATACTGTCTAATCCCAGCGACGAGATTTACATTATTGATCGCGCCGGAGAATACACCGGCATTGCTGATCGTTACGGTGGATCAACATTTACTTTTTCTGTTGGCAGCGAAACTTATCTTAATCCTTTTGATACTGTGTCGGTTGGTCATTTGTCGACAGAAGAACAGGTTGCGTTCAAAATCGATGCGTTGCTTGCTCAAGCTGCCGCGAGTGCTGCAGAGAGTGGTCAGTTCTTATCAGAAATCGACCAGTCTATCATCACCAGATGTGCTGACACGGCTTTTGAAAAAGCAGCTTCTCAACCGGAAGAGGAAAGAAAGGCACCTCTTTTGGAAGACTTTTATAGTGTGCTGATGGAGCAACCGGAAGAACAAGCTAAGCTTATTGCCACGCGTTATGAGCGATTTATAAAAGGGCCGATGTCATTTTTTAACAAGCAATCAAATGTAAGATTTGATAACAGAATCATTGATTTTAACCTTAAAGAGCTTCAAGACTCTATGCTTGTATTTGGATTAATAAACGTTTGCGAAGCAGTCAGAAATCGTATGTATTTTAATAGCAAACGAAACGTGCGAACTTGGCTTTATGTCGAGGAAATGCAGTCGTTGTTTGCATATCCAACCGTTCTTAACTATTTTTCGCGTTTTGCAAATGAGGGTCGAAAATTTGGCTTATTGCTTACTGGTATTACACAAAATGCTGTAGCAATGCTTAAAAATGAAGCAGCCCAAAACATTGTTTTGAATGCAGACTTTCTGATGCTATTAAAGCAATCTCCAATTGACAGAAGAGAATGGACACGTTTGTTAAGCCTTTCAGATGTTGAAGAAGGCTGTATTGACGAGAGCGTTGAAGCTGGTGATGGATTGCTTATAGCAGGCAATGCCAGAATCCCCTTGCGCGGTAAATTTCCAAGTGGAAATACGCTTTACGAGCTCTTCTCAACAAATCCTAACGAAGTGAAAGAGGCAAAAGAAACTGCAAGTTAGAAGTGAAAGACCTTAATAAACTGAAAAGAGCTTAGGGAGGGGATTCGAATGAAAAACCATGAAGAAATAAAAACATCTACAGAGCAAAATGATGCTGCTGCAAGCTTGCTACGCAGCGAAACAAGAGATGCTGTTAATTCTGGCCTCGTGAACTCTTCTGATAAGAGTTACGAGATGTTAAAACCCGAGCTTTTTAGTAAAAGCAGCAGCCCCGATGTGAACACAAACGAACACTTAACTGAAAGATTTGTTCGCACAGATGATATGCAAAAAATCGATCAAGTACTTATGAACAATGCACGTGGCACTTCGAGCTACACAAATGACATGCCTAATATGGCTGACGGTAGTTACGAAAAAGTGCATTCTTTAAATAACTATGGCTCAGTTATTTCTTATGGGCAAGCAGACGACAAGGTCATTACGGAAATAGACACCACAAGGGGTGTGTTAGACAACAATAATCCTTATATTAATGCGAAGAGTAATGCGGAGCAAATAGGTGCAAGCCAAATCGGTACCAGCCAGGTCAACATCGATCAGGTTAATGCTGATCGGATCAGTGCTGCCCAGGACTCAAGTGGGCAAAACACAGGGGGTGCAGAGGTCGGCAACTTTGTAAAGGCTAGTCTTGGCAAGATGAGAGATGAGATGTTTGAAGACTCCGATCTTGAGCAGGCAAAAGATATTGTGGTGGGCACAAAAGACACCATAAAGACAGCAAAAAGTTTGTATGCTCGCGCAAGAAATAGCAAGTCTGCATCAACAACCATTATGAATAGAGGCGATACTGTTAATTCTCCTCTTGGCAAACTGGCAGAAAAAAAATATCGATCGCCAAAAAGTATAAAAGATATCCAAAATGCGATTCAAGTTCAGCGAAACCAAGCTATGACAAGAGGCATTTTGCAGGCAAAAGGCGCAGGCGCAGCTGCCGGAGGAGCAGTTGGTGGCGGTGCGGCTGCCGGAGGAACTGCGGCCGGAGGAGCTGC
>DBCW01000137.1 GCA_002293265.1 Eggerthellales bacterium UBA948 | reverse complement strand
ACCTCTCATCGCATAACTCATGTCACAGACTAAAAGCATCAGCCCTCGAGTGTAAGTCCGCCGCCGGCAGAACCGCTACCCCGACCGCCGCCTTTTCCGCCACCAAAAATCGGCGTTATAAGCTCAGCCTCTTTAGCAATATTTTGCCTTTTCCGTGGAGCAGGAACATCGCCTTTGCCTTTTGCAAACACAACCTCTTCGCCGTTAAAATCAGCGTCGATAATGTCTCCGGCCTTCCACTTGCCCTCCAGCAGCTGCTCGGAGATCGGGTCTTCGAGAATGCGCTGAATGGCACGGCGCAATGGGCGCGCTCCAAAGGCTACATCAGTGCCTTCATCGGCAATATAGTCGCGAGCTTTAATCGACAAGTTAATAGACATACCCTGCTCTATCAGACGATTGCGCAAATCATCAACCATAAGCTCAACGATAAGACCAATTTGTTCTTTGGTAAGCGACTTGAAGACAATAATCTCATCGATACGATTTAAGAACTCCGGTCTAAAGAGTTTCTTCATCTCGGTCATGACGCGATTGTTGATCTCTTTGTCAGACAATCCTTGTTTGCTATCAGCGCCGGAAAAACCAATGCGCGTTCCTTGAGCGATTTCGCGTGCGCCAACATTAGAAGTCATGATGATGATGGTATTGCGAAAGTCTACTTTGCGACCTTGGCCATCAGTAAGCCTTCCCTCTTCCAAAATCTGTAACAAGATGTTAAATACATCCGGATGTGCTTTTTCGATCTCATCAAACAAAACCACGGAGTAAGGGCGCTGGCGCACAGCCTTAGTGAGTTGCCCACCCTCATCGTAACCAACGTAGCCCGGAGGCGAACCAACGAGTCTGGATACAGTGTGCTTCTCCATATACTCAGACATATCAAAAGAAATCAAAGCGTCTTCGGTGCTGAACAAGAACTCGGCAAGCGTTTTGGAAAGCTCGGTCTTGCCTACACCGGAAGGACCAAGGAAGATGAACGATCCGGCCGGGCGCTTAGGATCTTTAAGCCCAGAACGTGAACGACGAATGGCTTTAGATATAGCCGTTACAGCTTCTTCCTGACCAACTATACGCTCGTGTAAAACTTGCTCCATACGCAGCAACTTCTCGGTCTCAGCCTCGGTGAGATCCGCTACCGGAACACCGGTAGCCATCGATACGATATCAGCGATCTCTTTGCTGGTAACTTCGGTAACGTGTTTGTTATTCTCTTCGCGCCACTTTTCTTCAAGCTCTTCACGCTCTTTTATCAGCTGCTTCTCACTGTCGCGCAGTTTAGCGGCGGTCTCAAAGTTCTGAGTAGCAATAGCCTCTTCTTTCTCGGCACGTACTTTGCGGATCTTTTCGTCCATCTCGTGTACGTCGGAGGGAATAGTCATATTGCGGATGCGCATGCGAGCACCGGCTTCATCGATAACATCGATGGCCTTGTCCGGCAAGAAGCGATCTTGCACGTAGCGATCAGAAAGCGAAACAGCGGCTTCTAAGGCCTCATCGGAGAAGTGCACGCGATGGTGGGCTTCATAGCGGTCGCGCAGACCCTCAAGTATCTTGTAAGCTTGTTCACTGCTTGGCTCTTGAATGACTACCGGTTGGAAGCGTCGCTCCAGTGCAGTGTCTTTTTCGATGTGCTTGCGGTACTCGTCAGACGTGGTAGCACCGATAACTTGAATCTCTCCTCGAGACAGTGGCGGTTTTAGGATGGCGGCAGCATCAATTGAGCCCTCAGCCGAGCCGGCACCGATTATGGTATGCATCTCATCGATAAAAAGGATTACATCTTTGCGGTCTGAAACCTCCTTGACCACACGTTTCATGCGCTCTTCAAATTCGCCGCGGTATTTAGAGCCGGCTACCAAAGCAGCCACATCAAGGGTGACTATCTGCTTGTGGCGCAAAATGTCCGGCACTTGTTCTTGTGAGATAAGCTGTGCAAGTCCCTCGGCAATAGCCGTTTTACCCACACCCGGATCTCCAAGCAGGAGCGGATTGTTCTTGGTGCGGCGTGACAATATCTGCATCACACGCTCAATCTCGTGCTCACGTCCAACCACCGGATCAAGCTTGTTCTCCTGAGCTTTCTGAGTAAGATTGGTGCCAAACTCATCTAAAATGTTGCCACCTTCGCTGTAGTCATCCTCCATATAATCTTGAGGACCTGCAAACATAGTTGACTGATGCAAGATTTCAATGACGGCAGCCTTGACCATCGAGGCATCAATGCCCATTTGCGACAAAGCCTGAATAGCAACACCATTGCCCTCACGCACAATGCCAAGCAACAAGTGCTCTGTAGAAATGTAGTTTTGACCAAGTTGCATGGTCTCACGTAAAGCAAACTCCAAAACGCGTTTGACACGCGGAGTAAAACTTAAGTGTCCGCTTGGGGCATTGGGGTCAACTTCGATGATGCCCTTGACCTGCTCTAATACGTGATCATATGTAACGTTAATGTTGTGAAGTGCCTGGGCGGCAATGCCCTCTTTTTCGCGGAGCAATCCTAAAAGCAGATGCTCGGTGCCCACGTAGGGCTGTTTTAATGTACGCGCTTCTTCCTGAGCCAAGGCTAAGACGTTGCGTGCCTTGTCGGTAAAACGTTCAAAAGACATGCTATTTACTCCCTTATGCTAGACTTGAGTAGACGAGGCGGCTTACTTTGAGGTGCCTAGCTTTCCCCTCAATTATCATTGCCTCATTTACTAACGTACACGACTAAGCCCGATGTTTTAGGCTTCATCTCGCATGTGAGGGAATAACAGCACATCACGAATCGACGAGGAGTCAGTTAACAACATGACTAAACGATCAATTCCGATGCCCACACCACCGGCTGGTGGCATACCGTACTCCAGAGCCCGAATGTAGTCCTCGTCATAACCCATTGCCTCTTCATCGCCGGCATCTTTTGCCGCAACTTGCGCCGCAAAACGCTCGCGTTGATCGACTGGGTCGTTTAGCTCCGAGAAGCCATTCGCAAACTCTCGTCCGCAGATTAAAAGCTCAAAACGGTCGGTGACGTCATCACTGCCGGCCTTCTTTTTCGCCAGTGGCGAAGTCTCCAGCGGGTGTTCAGTAACAAACGTCGGTTGCACAAGCTTACCTTCAACAAGTTTCTCGTACAATTCGGTGATAATTCTACCTTTGCCCCAACCATCTTGTAAGATAATCTGATAATGGTTGGCTAAGATTTGTAATTCTGTTAACGTTCTGTTGAAAGACACATCTTCGCCAACTGCAACGCTTACCAGCTCGATCATCGTGCGAGTCTCCCACTCACCGCTAAGATCGATCTCGGTGCCTTGATAAGTTATCTGTAGTGTACCGTGAGCTGCCATACACGCTTCTTGGATAAGCTCACGAGTAAATCTCTTGATGCCGTGGATATCGGTGTATGCCTGATAAGCCTCAAGCATCGTAAATTCCGGATTGTGCTGAGGATCCATGCCTTCGTTTCTAAACGAGCGGTTGATCTCAAATACGCGCTCAAAGCCGCCCACCAAAAGGCGCTTAAGATTTAACTCCGGTGCTATGCGCAGATAAAAATCTTTATCCAAGGCATTGTGGTGTGTGATAAACGGCTTGGCAGTTGCACCACCGGGAATGGGGTGTAACATAGGAGTTTCGACTTCCAAAAACTCACGCTCCATAGCCGCTTGACGTATGGCAGCCACGATTTTAAAGCGCTTGGCAAAAACCTCTTTGACCTCCGGATTCATAACCAGGTCAACATAGCGCTGACGGTAACGTGTCTCCTTATCTGCCAAACCATGAAACTTCTCCGGCAACGGTCTTAGGGATTTGGTGAGAAGGTCGATAGATTCGGGCGCAATGGAGAGTTGACCTCTACGCGTTCTTAGTACCACCCCGCGAGTACCGATCCAGTCTCCCAGATCCAAATCCTTTACAAGGGCAAAAAGCTGCTCGCCTACTGCATCTATGCGAATGAATAGTTGGATATCACCTGTTGAATCGCGAAGTACGATGAATGCCACTTTACCCTGATTGCGAATAGCCATGATGCGACCGGCGACGCTTACGGTGTCTTGGGTGGTCTCGCCATCTTCAAGATCGCTGTAGCGCGCCTCCAGCTCACCTACGTGTACGTCATAATCATAGTTGCGCGCATAAGGCTCACAACCCTGCTCAATTAAAGCGGCACGTTTTAACTTACGAACCTCGATTGGATCATCGATAATCTCACTCATAATTTACTTGCTGATCTTTAGAATTGTGAACTTTAACATTTTTCCGTTAGGTGCCTCTGCCTCGGCAGTGTCACCTTTTTTCTTGCCTAATAGGGCTGCTCCTACCGGCGACTCATTTGATATGCGACCGGCGGCAATATCAGCCTCAGCGGCTCCCACTAAGGTGAATGTGCGCTCGGCACCACCATCCATCTCCACAGTAACAACGCTGCCGATAGAAACTTTGTTGGAGCGCTTGGGAGTTTCTACAACGGTAGCAGATGCCAGTATCTGATTGATCTCAGCAATGCGGCTTTCCATCCAAGCCTGCTCGGTCTTGGCATCGTCGTATTCTGAGTTCTCAGAAATATCACCAAACTCACGAGCAACCTTTATGCGCTCGCCAATTTCAATGCGCTTAACTGTCTCGAGCTCATTAAGCTCCTGTTCGAGCTTTTCTCTTCCCTCAGGTGTGAGCATTATTTCTTTTGTCATTAGCCTCGTATCTCCTTAATCCCAGTACGCGGCGACTCCCCCTTAAAGGTAGCCTTCTACATTACAATATTAAACACGCATGGCGTATTTGGATAAAACAACGCGGCACACGCAACTCTTGTTGCGTATACCGCGCTTAAGCGGTTTGAACTGTTGTTTTTATTTCTTAGAAGCCGTCTTTTTGGTTGTCTTGGTGGTCTTTTTCTCCACCGGCTCTTCCTCTTCAACCTCTAGATCTGCCTCGTCTGCCTCGGGAAGCTCGTCTTTGCTTTCCAGACCATCGCGTACATTCTTCACAGTCTNNCTTGTCCGAGTTTTGGAAGATTCTTTGGGCCAAAGATGACCAATGCTATCACTAAAATGACAACAAGTTCAGGAATCCCCAATCCCAAAAACGGTCCTGCGAAAACTGCTAATGTCGTATACATTTACATACCTCCGTAAGGATTTGAATCTCAGGTAAGTCATAGACCTTTAATGTGCAGCAGATAGGTTACCACGAAACGTCTAATATGTCTCGCAAGAGCGAAAAAATTGTCATACCTTGTTTAAATATACGATCGAATTATGCCGATTACTGCAATTCTGTGTATTTATACCTTATCCAAGCACGTCAGAGATATTAAGACCACCTAAAAGGAGGCTTTCTGCAGCCTCCCGGACTGCGCCAAAAGCAGTAATCTCCACCAACGACATTGCCAGGCATATCGTTATCAATAATGCCCAGTGCCTCACCGTATGTCTTGGAGCAAAGCGCCTGCTTAGGGTTATGAGTATTAAATTGATGCAACACGTCAGTACAAGAAACGCTGCTATGGCGGCAAGTGGCGAGACAACTCCCAGGTATGGATAGATAAGGAAAAACGCTGCTGCCAGAACAAATGTAATAACTAATTGCACGATAAAGTGCCACGGTTTGGCATACATCTTCTTCTTTGTATCAGCGTTTTTTGTAAGCGAGAACAGCAATGGCACAACTATACTTCCGGCAGCGGCACCGGTAAACGCTCCGGTTATATAGCGGATAATATTAGTAGTGGGTCTAAGGCCAATATATGATGAAACGCCGTCCAAAGCCATAGGTATAATCATCAGTGCCAAAATAACCAGATACGGCCACTTAGGCAGATCACCCGGTTTTTGCTTCGTTGTTGAGTAAATTATGAACGCAGCTAAAATTGCGAAGGCAAAACCAAAATAAATACCGGTATCTCTGGAGCACGCCGAAAAAAAGAACCCCCCTGCTTCAAGGGTACGCCCCGGAATCTGATGACAAAATCCATGTCCAAAGAAATATATAAAGTCTTGCATGGTGTTAAAATCCACCCCATCAGGTAATCAGGAAACAAACTACAAGACATGATAACTTAAATACCCATTTTGGGATGTTGATATTCTTATCTAGTCACTAGAGACCAATTTAATTCCTATTAAAAGCCAATGTTGCTTTGGCTAGCCTTGACCAAGCTCATCAAACGCAACTCCTATAGTGAACCAAGCTAGACTTCAGCGAAAGATCAATCACCTTACAGTTACCTTGAATGTCTTGGTCTTGCCACCTGCTTTTACTGTGATTATGGCTGTGCCTTTTTTGTGAGCTGTAATAATTCCGGCTTTGTCTATTGTGGCTACTTGTTTGTTGCTTGATGAGTAGGCTGGCAT
>DBCW01000048.1 GCA_002293265.1 Eggerthellales bacterium UBA948 | reverse complement strand
GACAGTGTAGTAATAGATTTGGATGACCGTTTGGACTATGAGGTTACCATAAAATAGCGGAGCGACAAAACCTCTTAATGGCGGCAACCCGGTGAAGTTTTACACAGGTTGCCGCCATTTGCTATTTTCGGGGCTTTAGCTGATACTGTTTAGCGCTTATGTAGAGGTTTAACCATGGACAGACAGTCTTAGAATTATGTATCTAACCCGGATTGTCATCCCCGCGTCCATCCTTGTCATTCCCGCGCAGGCGGGAATCCATAATAGAAGGTTTTTCCTTTACGTAAACTAGATTCCCGCATTCGCGGAAATGACAGAACGAGACTTTTCGGACAGCGCTTTAAGGAGGCTAAAGAGCATGGTACCTGCAGAGTATACTGTTGCTACAGTTGTTTTGATCATCTTGTCAGTGTTGTTGCCCATTGCTGTGTGGTTTTTTGTGTGGCGTCGCACAAAAGCCGGCATTGTAAACTTGCTGGTAGGTATGGCGGTCTTTTTTGTTTGCTTCATTATCGCGATAATCACGCAATCGATTGCTTCGCTGCTGATAACCAGCCCGATTGTATTGGCGCTGGTATTATCTCTTAGAGCCGGACTCGTAGAGGAGTTTGCCAGATTTATCGCCTTTAAATTCTTCCTCAAAAACCGCAAAAAAACCAGCGATGCGGTCATGTATGGTGTTGGTCATGGAGGTATGGAAGTCTTGCTGGTGTTTACTACTGCGATGGTAAGCCAGTTGATGATATTTATGATGGCAAACTCAGGCTCGCTAGATTCATTTTTGGCAGCATCTCCAGCGCAAGCGCAAGCGCTAAATGAAAGCCTTGCGACTCTCACTCAAACAAGCCCGTGGATCACCTCGGTTGGTCTTTTAGAACGCGTAATAGCTATGACATACCACATAGCTGCCAGCGTGATAGTGTTTTGCGCTGTACGCCAAAAGAAGTGGGCTTATTTAGTACTGGCTATAACACTGCACACGTTGTTCAACTTTAGCACTGTCCTCTACACAATGGGTCTGATCAATGCCTGGCAAATAGAAGCCTTGCTGGCTGTAGAAGTCATAGGCATTGCACTAATTGCGTTAAGGATAGCAAAACGGTTTATTGCGAAAAACAAAGAAAGGTCCGAGGAAGTCTAATATATACTATATGTTCTGAGCGGCTAAACCTAAGTCGGGCACAATAAAGGCGTACAAGAATAGCTTTAACAAGAAAGGTATCAAGTGGAAATAAAGACCGTATTATCTGTTTTAGGTAAAGACCGTAAAGGTGTTGTAGCTACCATCGCTACCACTTTGTTTGAGGCCGGAGCAAATATCGACGATATTCGTCAGACCATACTAGGTGACATGTTTTCGATGACCATGTTGGTAACTATCGATGAAAGCATCTGTTCTTTTAATGACCTGCAAGAAAGACTTGCTGCTGCAAGTAAAGACCTCGGCATGCAGGTGACTCTGCAACGCGAAGACGTATTCACATTTATGTATGAGGTCTAAGCGAGTCTGGCTTGTCGAGCACTCAGCCTAAAATAGGTATTCTTTGTGTTGGCAACGTCTTGTTGCTGGACGAAGGCTTTGGGCCGCGAATTGCGCAAGAACTAAAGGAGCGCTACGAGTTTCCCGATAACGTAGAAGTCTTAGATAGCGGCACTATGGGCATGGCATTGCTGGCAGACCTCAAGCGTCTTGACATAGTGCTTATGGTAGATGCCGTAGACAATACCGGTGAGACTCCCGGCACAGTAGTAACATTTCTTCCGGAAGAGATAACCCCTTATCAAGCTTTTCATGGTGCCCATGACACCAGATTTATAGACGTGTTGCAAGCAGCCGCGTTGCTTGGATACGAGATCGACGCGCACTGTCTGGGCGTGCAAATACTCAACATGCACCCGCCAAAGCACATCATCGGACTCACAGAGCCGGTAGAGGCAAGCGTGCCTTTTGCACTCGAATGTATACTCGGATTCTTAAAGCGCTACGGCGTGCAACCCATTCCCAAGACAGTCCAAAACTAATAGTTACAAAAAAATAACAAATTAATGTCATAGCAAAAACTCAAAAATCTAAAAAACACAGCATATGCAGCAAAAAAAATTTCCTGTCACCAAAATGTAAAACTCCTGCTATATGGCTTGTTGCGAGATATGCTACAAAAAACTNNCTGCTATATGGCTTGCCGGGCGATATGCTACAAAAAACAGGCAAATTAGGTCTTTACCATGTTGCCTAAATAGGAGTAAACTGTTCCCTATCAAAGTGCTACCAAACAAGTAGCATATCGGAGGCGAAAAGGGGAGTCTCCTCGGGCATCTGCCAACGGGTAGTTGGCGTCATGAGAAAGGAGGGACTATGGAATTTTTGGATCCTGTGATACTGGCGCGAATCCAATTTGTATTCGTAGTTTTTGTACACTTCCTATTCGTTCCATTGTCCATCGGTTTAGGCTTATTCTTGGCTTTAGCCGAAACGCGTTACTACAGAACTAAAGACCCTAAGGATAGGGCCGCGACCATGTTCTGGGCAAAGATTTTCACAACGACCTTTGTTATCGGTGTCGCCACAGGTATTACTATGGAGTTCAGCTTTGGTACAAACTGGGCCAACTACTCCAGATATGTAGGCGACATTTTTGGTGCCCCACTTGCGGCAGAGGCGCTTCTTGCTTTCTTCCTCGAGTCAGTATTTTTGGGTATCGTTTTATTTGGTCGCAACAAGATCTCTCCAAAACTGTATTTGGTCTCAACCTGGCTGGTGTGGTTTGGTTCCGCACTTAGTGCGCTTTGGATCCTTATTGCCAATTCTTGGATGCAGACTCCTGCAGGTTTCCAAGATCTTGGCACAAAGGCTGAGATCACAGACTTCTGGGCAGCCGCACTTAATCCATCTACAATTGCGCGCTATCTTCACACTGTAGACGGCATTATCATTTTGGCATCATTTTGTGTTATTGCTATCGGTGCTTACTACCTGCTGCGCAAGACCAAGATCGAAGCCGGCAAGAAGTTCATGAAGATCGGTATTATTGTAGGTATCGTCTCTACAGTAATCATGCTTCCTGCCGCTCACATGCAAGCTACCGTAGTTGCCGAAGAGCAACCGTCTAAGTTTGCTGCCATGGAAGGGCAATGGGAAGACGGTCCGTCCGATATGTACCTGCTTGGTTGGGTGGATGAAGAAAACAGGACTACAAGCGGTATAAAGTTGCCAATCGATGGTTTTACCAGCTTCCTGGCAAGTTTTGACTTCAACACAGTGTACCCCGGTCTTAACACCACAGAAAACGCTATGTCTGTAGAGGAATTGGAGTCTTATGACGGAGTTAAGGCAGATGTGATCAAAGAAAACGGTGGTTATCAGGGCGGTAATCCTCCGGTCAACTTTGTTTTCCAAGCTTATCACCTAATGATCGCTTTTTATGGTTTGATCATCCTGTGGTTGGTATTTGCAGGGCTTATGCTTAAGAAAGCCAACAAGGGCGCAGCGCCAAATAAGGCAGTCCTTTATTTGCTCGTCTTTGGTCCACTGATTCCTTGGCTTTGCATCCAGTCCGGTTGGATCGTTACCGAAGTTGGTCGTCAGCCTTGGGTTGTATACAATCTTCTCACCACTGCTGATGGTGTGTCTCCGGCAGTTAGTGGCCTCGAAATCCTGATCACACTGGTACTGTTCGTGATCTTCTATGTAATTTTGTTCGTCGCTTGGCTGCGTATCGTAATGAAGATGATTAAGACCGGTCCGGTAGTCGAAGAAGCTGCCGCGGTAGCCGCAATTGACGCAGGAGACGGCTCTGGATCCAAAGGTGGTGATCAATAATGCCTGAAGTATTAACAATGCATGACGGACTGGCTATTCTTTGGTTCCTATTAATCTCAGTTCTGCTTCTCGGTTATTTTATTCTTGATGGTTTTGACCTCGGTGCCGGTGTGCTCTCTCCATTTGTTGCAAAAAATGAGAACGAACGAGCCTTGGTACGTAGAGCGATCGGTCCGGTGTGGGATGGGAACGAAGTATGGTTGCTAACCGCAGGAGGTGCGTTGTTTGCAGCTTTTGCTCCGGCATATGCTACAAGCTTCTCCGGTTTCTATCTGGCGATTATGCTGGTATTATTCGGTTTGATATTTAGAGCGGTAGCAGTTGAGTATGCCGACCGTGACGATACAAAGTTTAAAGGCTTTTGGAACGGCGCGTTCTTTGTTGGTAGCTTTTTGCCGGCACTGCTGCTAGGTTGTGCTATAGGTAACGTCATCGAAGGCGTTGCACTTGTAGGCGCAGGAGATACGGCTTATATTGCTCAAGGATTTGCAATTGGCGATTACGTGGGAGGATTCTTCGCCTTGCTTAATCCGTTTGGGCTACTGTGTGGTGTATTAGGTCTTACAGCCTTTATCACTCAAGGTGCTGCATGGCTGGCTTTGAAGGCTCCTATTGGCAGTGCGGTACATCAGCGTGCCACCAGCATGCGTTCACTGTTCCACATCATCCAACTGGTATGCTTTGTGATCGTATCGATATTCTTCTTTGTATTTGTGCTTCCGACTTTCGTGGATCGTCCGGGCATGGTCTTTGCATATATCTTTGCAATCATCTGTGCTCTGGGTTGGGTAGTTGCTCGTTTGTTTATCGCCAAGAAAAACGACCTGCTCAGCTTCCTTGCGGTAAATGTTACTCCGGTTGCTTTGATCGGTATCACAGCTTCGTCGCTGTTCCCGAATCTAATTCCGGCGGCAGCTAATCCAAAGGGAGTAGTTACATATCCGATAGTTCCCGGTATGGATATACCTGCGGACTCACTCACGATATTTAACTCAGCCAACTCTGAGCTTTGTCTATTAGCTATGACCATCATCACATGCATTGGTCTACCCCTTGTACTTACCTATCATGTGATCATCTATCGTACATTCCGTGGTCGTATCAAGGAAAGCGAGTTGGAGTACTAAAAAGCTTACCGGTGTTGCCAAAGGCAATAGCCGTACTCAGTACTTATCAAAAATTAGCCACTTCGAGCCTCAAGCAAAATGTTTGGGGCTCGAAGTCTGTTTATGTAATTCTTATAAATGTATTTGCATGGCTTCTAATTGCAGTTAAGAATTATTTAAAATATAAAATACTAAAAAAATCGCATATACTAATATTAATATCTAAAATAGCATAATAATAGATGAAATAACTTGTATGTCATATAAGAAAAATATAGTATAATGCAGCGCTATAGGTCTTAATTCTAGAAA
>DBCW01000088.1:3352-7624 GCA_002293265.1 Eggerthellales bacterium UBA948 | reverse complement strand
ACGGCTCATAAAACAGGTACTGTAACAATTTCGGCATATGCTTGTGATAGTCCGTTAGAAGCGAAATGCGTTATTACGGTTACCAAAGCATCAAATCCGGATCCTGACCCAGATGATCCAAACCCCAATCCTACAGACCCAACTGATCCTGATGACCCGGATCAAGCAGACAAAGTAGTTAAAGCAAAAAGTGTGAAGACAATTCCATCGATCTATGTTGTCAAGGGCAAGACTGCTACACTTCCTGCTTCTGTGCAGCCAGGCAATGCCGCAAATAAAAAAGTTACTTGGTCAAGTACCAACAAAAAGACAGTTTCCGTAAACAGAACTACGGGCAAGATCAAAGGCTTAAAGGTAGGCAAAACTACNNCGGCAAGAAGAAAGCAAAGTGCATAGTATATGTAGTAGCCAAGACCACTAAAGTCAAAGCACTTGTAGCGCAAAAGCCAATAGGTTTAACAGTGGGTAAGACCACACAAATAAAAGTTAAGACAACACCTGCAAAGGCAACAGGGGTAGTGCCAAAATACAGCTCTAGTAAAAAAGCTGTAGCAACAATTGACAAAGCCGGTGTAATCACAGCCAAAAAACTTGGCACCAGTGTAATCACAATTAAAGCTGGCGGTAAGACTCAAAAAGTCACCGTTACAGTGGGCAAAGTGCTTCCAACAAAGGTCACCCTCAACAAGAAATCTATCTCCATAAAGGCAAAATCCACATACAAAATGACTGCCAAACTAACACCAGCTAAAGCCAATCCCAAAACAGTTAAGTGGACTTCCAGTAATAAGAAGGTAGCCACAGTAGGCAAGAACGGCAAAGTCAAAGGCATCAAGAAAGGCAAGGCGACTATAACTGCCACTACCTGGAACGGAAAAACTGTCAAGTGTTCAGTTATTGTAAGGTGATTTTAAGACCAAACGTTTGCAACATTGTGCATATTCAAAGATTTATATGCTGATATATAGAATAAATCGGGGTATAATGCGTTCAATTTCAGATTACAAGGAGTTGGAGGTTGTATCATGAAATCTGCTGTTTTAAAACGCCGATACATCTATATTTTTGTTGTGGCTGTGTTGATGTGTACAGTTTTCCTTCTTGCACCGCAACAGGCAGAAGCAAGGGTGAGTACTGCAGGGGTTGTTCAGCTTGAGCAGTTGGATTCAAACGACTTAGTTGTCAAGCAAGACGTTCATAATTTCTTTACCAAACAGGGAACAAAACTAAAGATAAACCTTAATATCCCATCTGCAGTTACGGCTGCATATCTTGACGTTGAGTGCGGCGACACGATACTTGTGGACGGAGTGAAGATATCAACAGTTTTAGAGTCTGCGACCACAACATCTTACAATGTATATATTGATAGCAATGCACCTGAAGGATCTTACACAATCTCACTGATGATGTTTTCTCTCGGAAAGCCATCAGGTATCGATTCTGATTATGCAAATGCTCGTTTTAATGTCTCGCATAAAACACCAATTGGTCCAACCTTAATACATGTTTCACGGGCATACACTGCAACGCCTGGTGTTAACACGTCATCATATAGACCCTACTTTGAACCTTCAAACATTAATATGACTTGGTTTGACTTTACAAGTGATAACCCTGATGTCTGTGGCGCTTTGGGTGGAGATTTGGGCGGAAGCCTTTATCCCAAAAAAGAAGGTGTTGCTACCGTTACGGTTACCGCAGAAAACGGGCTGAGCACATGGTTTAAGGTGTATGTCGCGTACAACCCGGTAGTCGCTACGAGTATCTCCTTGCCAGGTAAAGCGACAATGAGAGTTGGCGAAACACTTACACTTGAACCGCAATTTAGCCCGGAAAATACCACTGTAAAACTGGGATTTAACTGGAAAAGTAACAACTACGGAGTAGCCACTGTTGATAGCGATGGAGTAGTTACAGCATACAAGCCGGGCACGGTAACGATAACGGTAGCAGCATGGAACAATGAAAAAGCTACAGCATCTTGCACAATAACAGTAACTAAACCCGCTGATCCGATTGATGATCCGCAAGATCCAAATGACGATCCCAACAACGATCCTGATGCTCCAAATGACGATCCCGATAACGGTGCGACGGACGATCCAGTTGGTAATCCAAATGATGACCCCAACAACGACTCTGATGGCCCAAATGGTTCGGTTGATGATCCGGAGAACCCTGAAGCTGCGACTCCAAAAACTGTAAAGACATTATCTTCAATTTGTATCGTTAAAGGAAAGACTGCCACATTGCCGGTATCTATACAGCCAGCAAATGTCGAGAATAAAAAAGTGTCGTGGAAAAGCTCAAGTCCCAAGATTGTCTCAATAGATAAAACTACCGGTAAGATCAAGGGCTTAAAGGTAGGCAAAACTACAGTTACTGTAACCACTGATGACGGCAAGAAGAAAGCAAAGTGCACAGTATATGTAGTAGCCAAGACCACTAAAGTCAAAACACTTGTTGCCCAAAAGCCAATAGGCTTAACAGTTGGTAAGACCATGCAAGTGAAAGTTAAGACAACACCTGCAAAAGCTACAGGGATTGTGCCAAAGTTTAACTCCAGTAAAAAGGCAGTTGCAACAATAGATAAAGCCGGCGTAATCACAGCTAAAAAACTTGGCAAGAGTGTGATAACGATTAAAGCTGGCGGTAAGACTCAAAAAGTTATCATCACAGTAGGCAAAGTATTACCAAAAAAGGTCACGCTCAACAAAAGAGCCATCTCCATAAAGGTAAAAGCAGCATACAAACTGACTGCCAAATTATCACCAGTTAAGGCAAGCCCAAAGACCGTAACGTGGACTTCCAGCAACAAAAAGGTAGCCACAGTAGACAAAAACGGCAAAGTAAAAGGCATCAAGAAAGGTAAAGCAACCGTAACTGTCACCACCTGGAACGGCAAAAGCGTTAAGTGCACTGTAATCGTAAGATGACACACTACGCCGTCAACGGGTAGCATGCTCTCCAACTGCAATAAAGTTGCTTATTTCACTTGTGAGCAGCACCAATAATCTTTATACTGACATAGTTGTTTCTTCGCAATGAATTTTGTGAGGAATTGTATTGTTGGCCCCGAGAGATGTTTCACGTTTAGACCCATTTATTGCGTTCACGGCGGAGAGCATAAGAGACCGGGGCCCCTAATTGGAAGGGGTCCACTTTTGAGTGAGATCAAGAACACCTCTGTCATCGAGATAGAAGACCTTGATGATGCAGAGATGAACCAGCTCATCGACAAGACCATTACCGACTTTGATGAGGGAGATCTTGTCACCGGAACCGTAGTTAAGCTAGAGCATGACGAAGTGCTTTTAGACATCGGTTTCAAATCCGAAGGTGTCATTCCGGCACGTGAACTATCCATAAGAAAAGATGTTGATCCGTCCGAGATCGTAAGCGTAGGCGATAAGATCGAAGCATTGGTGCTGCAAAAAGAGGACAAAGACGGCAGGTTGATCCTGTCCAAGAAACGCGCTGAGTACGAGCGTGCTTGGATCGACATCGAAGAGAAATTCAACTCCGGCGAAAATGTTGTTGGTGAAGTTATCGAGATCGTTAAGGGTGGTCTCATCCTCGACATCGGTCTTCGCGGCTTTCTGCCGGCGTCTCTGGTTGATCTTCGCCGTGTGAAGGATCTTGATTCGTTTATGAACGAGCAGATTGAGGCACGCGTTATCGAGATGGATCGCAACCGCAACAACGTCGTGCTCTCCCGCCGCGTTGTGCTTGAGGAAGGCCGCAAGAACGAGCGCTCCGAGATCCTTGAGAAACTGGCTAAAGGCATGCGCCTTAAAGGTGCCGTATCCTCGATTGTCGACTTTGGTGCGTTTGTAGACCTTGGCGGCATCGACGGACTTGTACACATCAGCGAGCTTTCCTGGAAGCACGTAAGTCATCCATCCGAAGTTGTAAAGGTTGGCGATGAGGTTGAAGTTGAGATTCTCGAAGTAGAGCTAGACCGCGAGCGCATCTCTCTCGGACTTAAGCAGACCACCGAAGATCCGTGGCGTCAGCAGGTCAAGAGCTTCCCAATTGGCTCTATCATCGAGGGTAAGATCACCAAGCTTGTAAGCTTTGGCGCATTTGCCGAGTTAGGTGAGGGCATCGAGGGTCTGGTGCACATCTCAGAGATGGCAGCCAAACACATTGAGCTTCCGGCACAAGTTGTGCACGTAGGCGATACCGTGCAAGTAAAGGTAATGGAAGTAGACGCAGACCGTCGCCGTATTTCGCTTTCTATGAAAGCTGCAGCCGAGACTCTGGGTA
>DBCW01000088.1:0-3257 GCA_002293265.1 Eggerthellales bacterium UBA948 | reverse complement strand
GCTGAGGCTCCGGCTGAAGAAACAGTAGCTGAAACAGCTGCTCCTGTAGAGGAGGCTGCCGCAGAAGAAGTTGCTGAAAAGCCAGCAGGAGAAGCACCGGTAGAAGAAGCAAAAGCCGAAGAAGCACCAGAGGCTGCTGTTGAGGAAGCTTTGGCTGAAGAAACAGTAGCTGAAGAGGTTGTAGCAGAAGAAGCTACCGGCGAAGAAGAAGCTCCCAAAAAGAAAGCTGTAAAAAANNAAAGGCAGAAGACGAAGCTGAAGCCGAAGGCGACAAAGAATAGCACAAGCAACTAGCGTAAGTAATCTCTTTGCATACACGCTCCAGAAACAAACGAACATGGCGCCGCAAGGCGCCATGTTGCTGAAAGATTAAAACATGACTGAACCGCGCTACATAAGAAACTTCTCGATAATCGCTCATATCGACCACGGTAAATCAACTTTGGCCGATAGGGTGTTGCAGTTCACACACACCATTGCCGAGCGTGACATGGTAAACCAAGTTTTGGACTCCATGGACATCGAACGCGAGCGCGGAATCACCATCAAATCACAAGCAGTGCGTGTAATGTACGATGCTGACGACGGTCACACCTACCAGTTTAATCTGATCGATACACCCGGACACGTTGACTTCACATACGAGGTATCGCGCTCACTGGCAGCGTGTGAAGGTGCAGTGCTAGTAGTGGATTCCACACAAGGTGTCGAAGCACAAACAGTGGCAAACGCACTTATGGCAATTAACGCAAACCTCGAGATCATCCCCATAATAAACAAGATTGATCTTCCGGCAGCAGACGTGGACAGAGTTAAACATGAGATCGAAGAAGGCTTGGCGATACTTGCCGATGATGCATTAACGGCATCCGGAAAAACCGGTCAAGGCATCAAGGAGCTTCTTGAAGCTATCGTAAAGCGTGTGCCGGCTCCGGTAGGAGAGGCAGACGAACCTTTGTCGGCTCTGATATTTGACTCTTATTTTGATCCATATCGCGGTGTTGTTGCTTTGATCCGCATAATAAACGGAAAGATATCATCGGGCATGAAGGTGCGCTTGATGGCGACAGACGTTGTGACCTTAGTAGAAGAAGTAGGCGTTCGTCGCCCGGCCAACATGCCTGTTGACTCTCTTGGGGTAGGCGAAGTTGGATACCTTATCACCGGACTCAAAGACCCTGCGGATGTACGCGTTGGCGATACGGTCACACTGGAGCGTGGCGGTGTTGAAAAACCGCTTGAGGGCTATCGCGAGATAAAACCGATGGTCTTTACCGGGCTGTTTCCTTTAGATGGTGATCAATATCCGGTTCTCAGAGATGCATTGGATAAGCTAAAGCTGAATGACCCGGCATTGATCTATGAACCTGAGACCAGCCATGCGCTTGGCTTTGGATTTAGAGTTGGTTTCTTAGGGCTACTGCACATGGAGGTCATCAAAGAGCGCTTGGAGCGTGAATTTGACCTGGATTTGTTAGCAACTGCGCCAAGCGTGGAGTATCACGCCTATCTTACAAATGGCACCATGCAAAAGATTCATTCGCCACAAGAAATGCCCGACCCGGGTTCTCTGGATCGCATTGAAGAACCATATCTTTCTGCCACGGTCATCATACCGCCGGATTATGTTGGCGCGGTAATGGAGCTTAGTGTAGCCAGACGCGGCATCTTTGACACCATGCATTACCTGTCTACAACCACCGTTGAGATGAAGTGGCAAATGCCGCTGTCAGAGTTGATTATGGACTACTTTGACCAACTAAAAAGCCGTACCAAAGGTTACGCATCTTTAGACTATGAGTTCTCCGAATACCGTCAAAGCGATCTGGTACGTCTGGATATATTGCTGTCCGGAAAACCGGTAGATGCTTTAAGCTTTATCGTGCATAAAGACAAAGCTTACAATGTTGGCAACGTATTGACGCAAAAGCTAAAAGAAATAATCCCGCGACAAATGTTTGAAGTACCCATCCAGGCAGCTATCGGTGGGCGAGTATTAGCACGCACCACAGTAAAAGCCAAACGCAAAGACGTACTGGCAAAATGCTACGGAGGCGACATCACCCGCAAACGCAAACTACTGGAAAAGCAAAAAGCCGGCAAAAAACGCATGAAAAGCATAGGCAGCGTAGAGGTACCGCAAGAAGCCTTCATGGCAATACTAAAAGTAGATGAATAAAAGTTGCACCAAGTCATTTCTACATTACCCAAGTCACTCTCGCAACCCTCTGTCATTCCCGCGTCCTCCCTGTCACTGTCGCTACGGCCGGAATCCATCGCTATAGCCCATGAACAATAGTCTCTTCAACAAAACCGTACTCCTCGCCCCAATGGCAGGCGTAAATGACCCAATATTCAGAGCCATATGCAAACGCATGGGTGCAGACCTAACCTACACAGAAATGGTCTCAGTCAAGGGCTTAGAATACGGCAACAAAAAAAGCGCCGACATGCTGATGATTGCAGAAGAAGAAAAGCCTGTAGCAGTACAGCTGTTTGGCAAAGACCCAAAATCCTTAGCCGAACAAGCTGCAGCCATAGAAAGTCAATACAGCGAAGACATAGCGCTCATCGACATAAACATGGGCTGTCCGGTAAGAAAGATCGCCGGCAAAGGCGAAGGCGCAGCATTGATGAAAGACCAAAAGCTGGCTCAAACTATTCTAAGCAATGTGGTAAAGTCAGTAACACTTCCGGTGACAGTAAAGTTCCGCAAAGGCTTTGAGCTGGACGATGATATAGCACTAGATTTCGCAAAAATGGCTGAACAATGCGGCGTTGCTGCTGTAGCCGTACACGGCAGAACCGCCAAACAGTTTTATCACGGCGAAAGCGATCGCGAGACAGCCGCGCGTGTCAAGCAAGCTGTAAGCATACCGGTAATAGCCAGCGGAGACGTCTTTTCTCAAAAAGACATTGATTACTACTTAGATAATTGCGGAGTAGATGCGGTAATGGTAGCTCGCGGAGCACGCGGAAACCCCTGGATATTTGCAGGAATAGAACCAACGATAGAGCAACGAGTTAACATCGCGATCGAACACACAAAAGGCTTAGCTAGGTTACTACCTAACCGCCTGCCCAGCATGCGCAAACACATTGCATGGTACTTCAAAGGTATGCCACATGCTGCAGACGTGCGTAGATCAGTAAACGATTGCCATTCCACAGAGGACTATATTGCATTGCTAAACAAGGTGCTTACATGGTAAAACTAATAGGTGATAGGAGAACTGCTTTGTCATTCCCGCGAAGGC
>DBCW01000025.1:5363-9510 GCA_002293265.1 Eggerthellales bacterium UBA948 | reverse complement strand
ATTACAAGGCCATAGCCCGTAATCTAGGACTAAGATAAAGGAGTGATCTGAAATGTCTCGTGTAAAACGTTCAGTCGCAGCCAAGAAAAAACGTCGCGTTGTATTAGCGCGTGCTAAAGGTTATTACGGAGCAAAATCACGCTCTTATCGCGCAGCTAAAGAGCAGGTGCAACATTCGCTGCAATATGCACACAGAGATCGTCGCAACAAGAAGCGCGTAATTCGCAGGCTATGGATCACTCGTATCAATGCCGCTGCTCATCTTAACGGCATGTCTTACTCGGTGTTCATGAATGGTCTCAAGAAAGCCGGTGTGATGCTGGATCGTAAGGTATTAGCTGACATTGCAGTTAATGATGCAGCTGCTTTTACTAAGCTTACCGAAGTTGCCAAAAAGGCGCTTGCTGCCGCCTAGATTTACGCATAAAGCAAATCTTCAAAAGCCCGGGAAACGCACCCGGGCTTTTTTGGTTTCAGCTTACTTTCAGTTTGGTTGCGTACTCTGTTATTTGCATAAATATGTCAAAAAGAGGAGTTGAAGGGAATAATCGATGGAAGTTGCCGGTGAGATAGTAAAGCCTGCTGAGGTTAGGCAAAATAGTCCTAAAAAGCGCAAGAAGAAACTAAGGAAAGCGATAATTATTGTTGGTGTGGTGGTTTTGTTAGCCATTGTCGCTGCAATCTTATTCTTGTTTGTGTTGCGGCCGGTTGCGGCTGAAGACACCACATCTATACAACAAGCCACAGTGACGAAAGGAGATGTGTCCAGCACCATTGAGGGAACCGGTACTTTGGCTGCCTCCGGAGAGGTGGACGTGTATGTTCCTACCGGTGTGGAGATAGTTGATGTGTTAGTGTCCGCAGGAGACGAGGTCGCTGAAGGTGCGGCTTTGGCAACTGTTGAACCCATCTCGCTAAATCTTGCCTTATATACAGCTTCAGAGCGACTTGATGAGTTAGATGATGAGATCGATGATGCCGATAGTGATACGGCTGAGTACTATCAGCTGCTTAAAGAGCAAAAAGATGTTCAAGAAAAATATACTGTGCTCCAGGGCATCGCCACAGACAACACCATCAAGGCTACTAAAGCCGGAACTATTAGCGGAGTAAACGTATCTGCTGGTGAAGATGCAAGCATCAGCACCAGCTCATCCAGTAGCTCTTCTACACCATCAGGTTATGGGCAGGCAAGCTATTCTTCAAATGACAGCGTGAGGAATGAATCGGATAACAGCAGCTCTTGGGCAACTACTACTGCTGTGTATAAAGCGCGTAATTCCTCCACAAACACTGCCAACTATATCAAGACGGCTGCAAATGATAACAGCGATACCTTGGCAGATCAAAATGAAAAACCAGCCAATACTCCAACTGAAAATCCCGCGGAAACTCCAACTGATACTCCTGTTGAAACCCCCACGGAAACTCCAACAGAAACTCCAACTGAAACCCCCGCGGAAACTCCTACAGAGACCCCAACCGATGGCGGGCAAGGTGAAGAGACTCCTGCAAACGGAGGCAACTCACAGCAGACAAAAAGCATCAGCGCGATAGATTTAAGCATGGCTATGATTACTCCTGCTGTGGGCGGAAAACCTGCAACTACGGTGCAAGCGCAGGAATATACCGGTAAAGTAAGTTGGTCCCCAAAGGCTTCGGCTTTTAAAGCTAATGTGACATATACCGCAAAAATCATTCTCACGCCTGCAAGCGGTTTTCAATTTGCATCATCGGTAAAGATTACGCAGATGGGTGCCGAGCAAGTGTCATATGAGCTTAAATCAAACGGAACCTTAGTTGTGACCTTAAAGTTTGCAACCCTAACGGATGCGTCCAATACAGGAAACACCCCCGGCAATCAGAACAACAACTTGGGAGACTCCACAGATACAACTTCTAAAACACCTACGACCGGATCTAGTGGTGCTACAGGCAGCTATAGCTCAGGTGCGGTTGCCTCGTCTTCTTCTAGTGCAAGCAGCTCGGCATCTAGTAGCGATAACTCAGAGTTGATGTCAGCCTTTAGCATCGCAGCCGGAGACGTTATGACGCTTACGGTAAGTGTGGATGAGCTGGACATTCTCTCTGTTGCCAAAGATCAAAGCGCTTCGATCACACTTGACGCGATCGACGGACAGACATTTGAGGGTACAATATCGCGCATCGACAAGACCGGTACATCAAGTGGCGGCGTGACCAAGTACTCGGTGGATGTGACGTTGGCTAAAAACGAGTCGATGCTGGCCGGGATGAATGCATCTGTTTCGATCATCATTAACCAAAGCGCCGATGTGTTGATGATCCCTTCTGCCGCGCTGCAGCAATTTGGCGCACGCACCTTTGTATATACGTCGCAAGACCCGGAGACTTCAGAGCTTTCCGGACAAGTGGATATCGAGATTGGCAACTCAGACGGCTCGATGGTTGAGGTTGTGAGTGGACTTTCAGAGGGCGACACTATCTATTATGAGGTGGTCGAATCTTCGAGTGCAAATGGCGGTATGTTCTTTGGCGGCACAGGTCAGATGCCGGGCGGCGGCGGAAATATGCAGTTTGACAGCGGTCAGATGCCTAGTGGCGGACAAATGCCTAGTGGCGGACAAATGCCACAAGGGGGATCTTTTGGTGGTTCTTCGGGTGGACAAAGATCATCGAATTCTTCCGGCGGTGGCCAGTAATGATCTACCTTTCGAATATTTCGAAACTCTATCATATGGGTGATGAGGAAATACACGCTTTGGATCATGCGAGCTTGCATGTTGCCAAAGGTGAGTTTGTGAGCATCATTGGGCCTTCCGGCAGCGGTAAATCAACACTGATGAATATTGTTGGTTGCCTGGATATTGCCGATGAGGGCGAGTATCAACTTGACGGTCAATCGGTAGGAGAGTATTCAAGCTCAGAGCTGGCGGCAGTTAGGAGCAAGAAAATTGGGTTTATCTTTCAGGATTTTAATTTATTGCCACAGCTTACCGCTACTGAAAACGTTGAGCTTCCCTTGATATACCAAAAGATTCCGGCGGCAAAAAGGCGCGGCATGGTTGCTGATGTGTTAAAGCGAGTGGGTCTTAGTGGTCGCAGCGGGCACAAACCCACAGAGCTTTCCGGCGGACAGCAACAGCGTGTGGCCATTGCCAGAGCTCTGGTTACTTCACCGGCATTGTTTTTGGCCGATGAGCCAACGGGTGCGTTAGATTCTAAAACGGGAGCGGAAATCATGCGCTTGTTTCATGAGCTACATGAGCAAGGTAACACGATCATGGTCATCACACACGACGAGCAAATAGCTGATCAGGCAGATCGTAAGGTGCGCATTCGCGATGGCAAGGTTTACGAGGACGCAGCTACTCCACAGTCCAAAACCGGAATAGAGGTGGGCGCATGATACTTCAGTCATTTAAGATGGCTTGGAAGGCAATCTATACAAATAAGATGCGCTCGTTTTTGACTATGTTGGGTATCATTATTGGTGTTACGTCCTTGGTGGTCTTGGTGTCTATTGTAAATGGTGCCACATCGTCAGTGACCGACACTATTTCCAATTTGAGCAACAATACACTCACAGTTAACATTTCTGACGATAAGGGCGATCCATTAACGGTGGATGAAGTGCTTACGTGGGCAGAAGAAGAGCAGTTTGCAGAAGTTGCACCCACCGCATCGGGAAATGTTACCGCCAAGCTGGGTACCAATAGCGATTCGATGAGCATAACCGGAACCACTCCCGGTTATCAGTCCGTCGAAGGACTTACCTTATCACAGGGTAGATTCCTAAACATTGCCGATCTTAATAATCACAATTATGTTGCCGTGGTAAATGCTTATACTGTGGAGACTTTATTTGGGTTTTCCGGATACAATGCAGTGGGCGAGACCATCTGTCTGGATGGTATAAAAACCATGATCATTGGAGTGCTTGAGGAGGAAGAAGAGTCTTCTTTGGGCTTTAATAATGAGTCTATGGAGGCCTACATTCCTTATACCACTTTGATGCGTATATCAAGTAATGTTAGGGCGGTGACCAGTGTTACCGTGTCTGCAAATAGCGCGGAGTCGCTTGACTCGGCCGAAGCCGCGCTTACTTCTTTGATGCTTGCTCGCTTGGGTTATGACAGCGAAGCTTTTAGCATCATGAATATCTCAG
>DBCW01000025.1:0-5329 GCA_002293265.1 Eggerthellales bacterium UBA948 | reverse complement strand
GCATAGGCATCATGAACATCATGTTGGTATCGGTGACCGAACGCACCAGAGAGATAGGTATCAGAAAGGCGGTAGGTGCCAGCTATGGCAGCATTATGTTGCAGTTTTTGATCGAGGCCACTTTGATAAGCCTTATAGGTTGTTTTATAGGCATTGCTTTGTCATGGGCTATCGTTGCTGCAATCGGCTTAGTGCTTACGGATTACAGCTTTAGCTTGTCACTTGGCATAATTGGCATTGCCGTGGCTTTCTCGGCCTTTGTTGGCATAGTGTTTGGCAGCTATCCGGCAAGCAAAGCAGCGCGCAAGAATCCGGTGGAGGCGCTTAGGGCGGCATAAGAAATTAATACTTATCACATGATGCCCTCAACAGTGTGATTGTGCTATTTTAAGTACTTGCAATGCAGGCAACTGCGATAGGTAAGCTACAGGGGAGATGCGTGCACTACCGGATGGGCATTGACATAGGGTCAAAGACTGCGAAGCTTGTCGTCTTGGATGACAAGAACAGCATTGTTCATTCTCAATATAGTTTGCATCGTTCAAACGCACGTAAGACTATTAGCGAGTTATTGGCTAATACTATTTGGCGCTTTGGCGATCACGAAGTTGAGGTCTGCATAACCGGTTCTGCCGGCATGCGTTTTGCGCAAGATCTCGATCTTCCTTATGTGCAAGAGGTCATCGCTACGCGCAGGGCGCTTCAGACTTTTCTACCTCAAGCTGATGTAGCCATCGAGCTTGGTGGAGAAGATGCCAAGATACTTTTTATGCGCGACAGCGTAGAAGAACGTATGAATGGTAGTTGTGCCGGAGGTACCGGTGGGTTTATTGATGTGATGGGTTCGATGCTCGGTGTTAACGCCAGGCAGTTTAACGCTTTGGCGCTTGGTTACAAGCATATTTATCCAATTGCTTCGCGTTGTGCGGTGTTCGCGCAAAATGATGTTAGACCGCTGCTTAACGCCGGAGCGCGAAAAAGCGACATTGCAGCCTCTGTGTTGCAGGCAGTTGTTACTCAAACTATCTCCGGCTTGGCTTGCGGTCGACCAATTGAAGGTAAAGTGGCATTTTTGGGCGGACCGATAGAAGTTTATTCTGAGTTGGTACAGTGTTTTCGTAAAACCTTGTCGCTTAGTCACGCGCAAACTCTTAAGCCCAAAGACGCACATCTTTTTGTAGCGTCAGGAGCGGCTTTGATGCCCGGGTCAAAACTTTTTTTGCAAGATATAAAGAATTGCATCGACAAGCTGTCCATTGAGCAGGAGGGGAGTGCAAATAGGCTTTCACCGCTTTTTAACGATAATGACGACTATCAGACATTTAAAAAACGACATGCCAAAAGCAAGGTGAGCAGACTTCCCCTAATGGGTTATGAAGGAGATGTGTTCATCGGTATTGATGCAGGTTCTACTACGTTTAAACTGGCTGTTATCAACACACAAGGCGATCTGGTTTATAGCACATATGAGAATAACAAAGGCGATGTTGTTGAGACAACACGCTTAGCTCTGCAAGAGTTTTATAGATCTTGTCCACACGAGTACGATGGTACTCAGCTAATCGGAGTTAAGCGAAGCAAGGTGTGTGGTTATGGAGAAGATTTGCTCAAGGAAGCATTTTGTCTGGACTCCGGTGAGGTTGAGACGGTAGCACATCTACGTGCAGCAAAAGAGTTTTGCCCGGACGTTAGCTTTGTTTTAGATATTGGCGGTCAAGACATCAAGTGCTTGGGTTTAAGCGACGGTCAGATTGATACTATTATGCTCAACGAGGCTTGTTCTAGCGGCTGTGGAGCTTTGCTTCAAGGATTTGCGCGTTCATTTGGCATGACTAAATGGACGTTTGCGGCTGAAGCAATTAGCGCGGATAATCCCGTTGACCTTGGCACACGTTGTACGGTATTTATGACATCCAGAGTTAGACACGCGCAAAAAGAAGGTGTCAGCACCGCAAATATAAGTGCCGGCCTGGCCTACAGCGTTGTGCGTAACGCTTTATATAAAGTTATGGGGCTCAATAGTTTGTCGCAATTGGGCAAGAAGGTTGTAGCGCAAGGTGGTGCGTTTATGAACGATGCGGTATTGCGCGCATTTGAGTTGGAAAGTGATTTAGAGGTTACACGCCCGGACATCGCTAATCTAATGGGCGCATATGGAGCAGCGTTATTAGCACGCGATGAATACTTAGAGAAGCACCGATTTAATAACGATCATTTAAACTCAAGCATTCTGGATGCCTATGAGGTAGCAGCGTTAAAACAGCATCAGCAGAGTATCAAATGCGAGGCTTGCGCTAATGGGTGTAGTTTGTCATTAGTCAGATTTGAGTTGGACTGCGAGACCGAAAGCAAGCAGCCATATACTGCTGCAAGAAAAAGAGCTGTGCAGGAGGCAGGACAGCATGAAGCACGCAAGGCTCTTTTTGTGAGTGGAAATCGCTGTGAGCGCGGTAATTTGTGGGCCAAGGGTGTTCTAAAAAGAAGGGAACTGCCAAAACAAGCAATACTGACGCACAGCACAGACAGCATACATTTAACACGCAAGCAATCAGCCAGCGCTTCTCTTGGTATCGTGCCGGTTTTAAATCTCTATGAGTACTATCCATTTTGGCAGACACTTTTTTTGGAGTTGGGCTTTGACGTGCTGCCCAAAAACAGATCTACGGCTGATATTTATAGGCTTGGAGCCAAACATGTATTGTCAGAAAGCGTATGTTATCCGGCAAAGCTGATNNATAAGTCAACTATGCATTGATGGTGCTGAGTTCATTTTCATGCCAACATTTGTCCGCGATGTAAATCAGGCATGCCCTGTTGCCTTAAGGTATGGACAAATTGCCAAGCATGACATGAGGTTATTGTCAAAAGACAGAACATTAATGCGGCTAACATCGAATGGCATTAGAGCTAGCAGCAAAGAGAACGCAACTCTACTTAGTATCGAACTTAAAGACAACCTGCCAACAGTTGATGAAGTATGTGATCTGATAAAACAAACAACTAAGGTACCGGATATCCAACTGATAGAAAAAGCGCTTGCTGCAGCTACGAAGGCACAAAAACGCAACAATACTTTAGCTGCCGATAGGGCAGCAAAAGCTTTAAAAAAGATTGAGACAGATGGCTGTCTGGGTATAGTTTTGCTGGGGCACCCATATCACAGTGATCCCGGGATCAACCATGGTATTGATGGAATGTTCATTAAACTTGGATATACGGTTATTAGTGCGTTTGACGTTGAGCAAGCAATTGAATTGCACTTTAAGTTAAAAGATGTGGTCGCAGATAATCTGCCGGGTGCCATGTGGCCTCAGGTAAAACGGCTGTACAAGGTTGCACATTTTGTCGCCAAGCATCCTCGGCTTCATCTTGTGCATCTGCATTCTTTTGGTTGCGGTATTGATGCGACTATTGCTCCTGCAATAAAAGCAATTATCAGGAATGCCAACAAGCCATATACAGCTATAAAACTGGATGAAATGGTAGATCCGGCGTCACTGAGGATCCGTATACGTTCGCTCGATTACGCTTTAAAGGCAGGAAATAATTCAACAAATGTACAGGCAAATAAGTCTTGCGAATCAAACAAATTATCCTCTTTGAGCAATAATTGCAAAACCAATTCTTATCAAACCTTAGTATTGACCGAAGTTACTCAAAAAGACATCGAGTATGGTTTGGCAACGCTTAATAATGATCTATGCTATCCGATGCTTGCGTGGGGAGGGCAGATACTTAGGCATGTAAATATGAATCCGGGTAAATACAGTGTGGAGCTACCGAGGCTATGCAAAAACTGTCGCGGAGAATTGTTGGAGAAAGTGCTTAACTTACATATGCAAAACGATAGTGCGGTTGTGATCAGTACTGTGAATTCTATTTGCAGAATTACATGTGAAAATGCAGATGTAGTAAATATGGGTAAGCGCAAAGCCCAACTCGACAGAGATAATACGGCTATCATGACTGCAGGTGGCAAACTAAAGATAGGTGTAATTGGCAACTCTGCCATGTTGTTTACATCGGCTTTTAACGATGGGCTGCTGAGCCGTATCATTAAGGAAGGGNNGGTTTGACGCACAGATGTGCCTTTCATGCGAGCGATCCGCAAGGAACGCCGCAGGCGGCGTCCTCCGCAGTACCCGATGAGCGCCTAGTATCAGAAGCTGATAATCCGCTTGCAGATTTGCTTCCCTACCTTTACAAACAAGGCATAAGAGATTTCATATATGTTCAAAGTTTTAGTTGTTTACGTAGTCATGTTGATGCACGTGGCTTGATGCCGTCGATCAAAGAAACATTCAAAGACATCAACATAACTTTTTTAGAATACGATCCGGGAGCTTCACAGATTAATCAGCTAAGCCGCCTAAAGCTTGCGATAGCAATAGCCGCAGAGCGTCATTAAATTGGCATCCCCTTGGTAAAATGCTCGATAAACGCCATAGAGCTTAAACCGTCTTTAATCTATTTGTCTGTATCTCAACTCAGAACTAGTCTTAATATGTTATTGACAAAGAAAATGAGCAAGGATATTATGCTTAAAAGAGAATTATATGGTAGTAAGAATAAACTAAAATGGAGATAAGGAGTTTCTTATGAAAGGGAAGAGTTTTTTGCTCAGAGGGGTTATTTCTATTATCACAGTTTTTGTTCTTGCATTTGCAGCAGTGGGTTGCGCGCAACCGGCGCAACAACAAGCGACCTCAACACCAACAGCTGCTGCTGATCAGGACGATACAGTTGCTACGACAGAGTCTAATCCGGTGACGTTGCAGATATTTGCCGCTAATTCACTGGAGAAGGCTCTACCTGAAGTGCAGGCTTTATACACTGCCAAACATCCGGAAGTTACATTTGCTGCATCGCAGTTTAAGGCATCGGGTGATTTGGTGGAACAGATCAATGCCGGTGCAACGGGAGACCTCTTGATTACGGCTTCAAAAGGCAGCATGGACACTGCTGTTACCAATAAGTCTGTGGATGAAAGCATACGCTTAGACATGTTCGCCAATGACTTGGTTGTAGTGAAAGCCAAGGGAGCAACAGTTAACTTTAGTTCACTTGAAGATGTGAAGACCAGTGCTTTTGCAAGGATCGCGATTGGCGATGCTGCAACTGTTCCGGCCGGTCAATATGCAAATCAAGCACTTAACAGTATCGGTCTATACACCAGCGATACCGGAAAAGATGGTGCATACGATGCATCTATCGATGGTAAAGTAGTAATCGCCGATAAAGTGGGCACCGCAGCAAATTATGTAGCAACAGGCGACTGTCAGATTGGCTTTGTCTACACCAGCGACCTGTATCGCTATGACGGCATTGA
>DBCW01000055.1 GCA_002293265.1 Eggerthellales bacterium UBA948 | reverse complement strand
TGGATTCCCGTCTTCGCGGAAATGACAATCGGGGTAATGTCTGTGCTTTTGATACAGCTCCTTGTTGATATCTTATTTGTTGATGTTGTTAGTCAAGCCTGCTTGCTTTCCAGATAGTACTCCACGGACTTTTTGTGGCTCCGTCCGTGTAGCGTATCTTGTAATAGTGAGTGGTGTGTGGAGGGATGCCCACCGTGTAGTTTGTCGCTGAACCACTAACAGTTTTGATCCTTTTAAAGTTGTGGGTATCATAAGACTCCCAAATCTCATAATTATCTGCACCCGGCACCGGTGCCCATTTTAAGGTGACTTGTTTGATTCCTCTCGTAGCGAGTTTAGGACCTCTTGTCACGCTAAATGTGTACTGACCACCGTTTTGAGGAGCAGTGTAATCATCTATGTCTAAATAGTAAGTACCTTTTGCTATAGGGAAGTTAATAGTGTTTCCCATTATGCCGGACAACAAAGGATTACCTTTTTTGTCACGGATGAAGAAGTGGTTTCCCTTTAACCCGGCAGCGGCTGTCGTTTTGATTCTTATGCTTGTTGCGTAAGAGATACGGATCATATACATGTCTTTTTGATCAATGTTACTTTTATTACTGGTCGCAATTACGCCGGTGTATTTTTTTCCAAGCGTGATATTTCTGGCATTCATTTTTATCTCGTTGGTTCCGGGTATTGCTTCAGAAAAAGTCTCGTCATATGAAATTCTTTTTGTGGTAATAACAAAAGTATCATTGGTTGCTATGTGGGGGTTATTAACCTGCACATAGTATGTGCCTCTTGGTAGGTACCAAGTTTTGTTAAATGTGGTTGTGCCAAGACGAGCAAGGTCTTGTAGGTGAGTATCAAAAGCAAGAGCTACGTTCTTGGATTTGTTTAGGGCGTATAAACTTATAGCCGATCTGTAGTTTTCTTCAAGACCATTGTTCAGCCCGGTTACGCTGATGGTAAATTTGCTGGCTTTAACAAGTGTAACCTTGTAGTACTTAACGCTGGCTGCCGTAGATTCTACTGTTCTTTTTCCTGCCGGAGGAAGCGAAATAGGCTTCGTGGCGTCTATTTTGTTTTTTGATATTGTTGGCTCATCATAAAGTGGGTTTACTCGGTTAAACTCTTCAGCACTATTCAGTGTGGCTGTTGCGCTGGGTTGAAGTGCTTGCTCAGGTATAAACACTTCGTGTTTGATACCTCCATCTTGATCGGCATTAGGATTTGCTAGCGCCGAAGTTGGCATTAAGCCAAACGCCAAAGCAGTTGCTAAAGTCCAAGCAACCACTTTGCGCGCACCTTTTACAGAGTGTGGATTCTTCATGTTTACCCTCCCATTTGGTAAAGCAGTTTTGATACGACCTAAAATCGCATGTAAATACTTGGAGGTAATTGTAGCATAAGATAATAGATATAAATAAGACACAACTAATAAACTGCTAAAAATATATTAAACACTTGTAAATAACCACACTTATTCATAAATATAAAAAAAACGCTCCTGCTAATGCAGGAGCGCCAATAAGATCTGTTAGGGAAGTGCCAAATTATCGGATAGTGCTGTAGAGCCTGTAGGTTATACTCCAAGGACCTTTTTTACTTCCGTCAATAGCACGGATTTTGTAATAGTGGGTATCATATCGAGGAACTTTTGCGGTGTAGCTACGAGCTTTTGAGTTTAAGATCTTTACTCTTTTGAACTTTTCACCATAACCGGTTGAGCGCCAAACTTCATATTTGTCTGCGCCCTTAACTGCAGCCCACTTTAACCTGTGAGTATTTTTTGCAACAGTAAGTTTAGGTCCTTTGGTGATATTGAGCGTATATTTGCCGCCATTGTATGGATCGCTTGAGTCAACAATGCGAATCACATAGGTACCTTTTTTGAGTAATTCAATATTTGATGTTTTACCCATTACAGCTGAGTCTATGTAGGCACCGGTTTTGCTACCGTCTTTATGATAAACATTAATGCTGTTACCCTTAAGACCTGCATCAGCTGATGTTTTGATGTTGATTGATGTTGGGTATGGAATAGTAAACTTAAACCAATCATATTCATCAATGCGAGCGTGATTTAAAGTTGCAACTAAGCCGGTATAGGTTTTATCAAGTTTTATAAGTCTCGCCTTAGCGTAAGTTTCATTTGTGCCGGGTATAGCTTCTTTTATGGTCTCGTTGTATTGAGTGGTTTTTGTGGTTATGTAAAAATTATCTGTGTTCGCCCAAGAATCTACTTGTAAATAATATGTTCCTTTGGGCAAAAACCAAGACTTATCCAGAGCTGAAGTTTTTTCATTATCAAAATTCATGTATAGATCAAACATTAGTGCTTTCTTTGCTTTTTGATCTAAACCGTATAAGGTAAGTCTAGGTCTGATTGTGGCTGCGGTTCCGTCATCAGTATTAAGCTCTGTAAAACTCATGTTCAGGCGAGCGGCTTTTGTAAGAGTTATTCTGTAATACTTTAGAGTATCCTCCTGACCATTGATATATGTTTTGCCATTAAGAGGCAGGGATTTTGGCTTCGTGGCATCAATGGTAGATTTTGGAATAGTATTTTCACCTGAGAGAGGGCTTATAGCACCAAAAGTGTCGCCAAGTTTTAGCTTATCGAGGTCTCTTGCTTTAATATCATCTATTGCAGCTTCCGGCTCAGCGGCTACTTTTGGCTCTACAGTTTCTGCTTTAAGTTCCGGAAAACTTGCTTTCTCGTTGATGGCAAATGCTGCAGTTGGCATTAAACCAAAGGCTAAAGTTATAGCCAGCATCCAGGCAGCAACTTTTCGCCAACTCTTTACATTATGTGGTTTTTTCATGGTTTTCTCCCACCACTTATTTAGACTTGCCTAGAATTCCCTCTAGACCCATACTCTTAACATGTTAGCACAAAAAGATATTGAGATATATAATAAAAGCTTAGATGTATAAAATTAGAAGAATATTTATATAGTTGCAAATACACTTTTGTATACATACTGTAAGTGGTTATTTACTGAAGTTTAATCATTTGGTGAAGTGTTTGATTTTGATGCGAGCTNNAGTGTTTGTATTTCTTTTTGCGATCTTCTTTGTCCGTACTTTTTTTCTTAAAAGCGCCTTTTGTTTCCGAGGTCTTTCCATCGTATACAATGCGTCCATTTTTAAGTGCCAAAGTATGATCAAAGCCCCATGTCTTAGCCGCTTCATACATGGAGCAAAAGAGGATAGTGGTTGTATCATCACGGATGAGCTCTTTTAAGCGATCTGCACACTTAGCTTTGAACTCCTCATCTACACCAACTACCCATGTATCGATAAGCAAGATGTTGTAATCAAGATTGAGTATCAAAGACGGCACAATTCTAAATTTTTGCTGCTTTGTGAGCTGCTTTATTGGCTTATCGATAAGTGAACCAAGCTCGGAAAACTCAATAGCTTTTGGGATAACTTCTTTTATCTGCGTTTTAGACAAGCCTATCATTCGCGCGCGAACAAACAGGCTTTTGCGTGCGGTCAAGTTTGGGTCTAGGCCGGACATAGTGGTGGAAAAAACATCAACTCCGCCATTGATGACGATCTTTCCGTTGCTTGGAAGAGCAAGTCCGGATATCAAATTAAGAAGTGTAGTTTTTCCGGAATTGCTTAAACCAACAACATTTACTGCCTGACCTTTATTTACTGTGAAGCTAAGGTTGTCTAATACCAGGTTGGTTTTAATTGCTCTACGATATCGCTTAGAAAAAAGCGATAAAAGACGTTCTTTTTGGCTCGTATAAGTTCTGAATCGTTTGGTGACACCAAAAAACTCTACGGCAATGTCCGAGTCAGAGCTCTCGTTGCGTATGATCGAAAAGCCTTTTGAGCCCGATGTTATTTTCATTCTATCCAGCTGCATCAAGAACCTCAGATTTTAATCTATGATAGTTAAACCATGCCAATAGACCGGTCACAATTAAAATACCAAGAAACACCAAGCATCGATATGGGTCATTAAAGATCCACTCATCAAAGTAAACCGCATCTCTAAAAGACATCACTATAAAAGCAATCGGATTAAACGTTAGCCATGTTTGTACTATCTCATTAGAACTGTTGCTGATAGGAATAATAATGTCTGAGAACCAAAAGAATGGCAAGCTCATCGCGCCTACAAGATTGCAGAAATCTTTACTTATGGCAGACAAACAAGATGCGAAAAGCGAGAAGCAATAACAAAACAATACCATCAGCACTGCGAGTAAGGGTATTTGGATCCAATAGAGAGTAGGCATTGCGCCAAAGGGCAAAGCAACAATCAGCATTGCTCCGTAACAGATGAGAAAGATTATAAAGCCTGACATCAAAGAGATGCTTGGAGCAACAGATGGAGAAAACGCGTTTAGCTTTAATGCTCGCGATTGCTTTTTAATGGCGTTTGCCGACTTAGAGAATATCGCTTGTATAAAAAACCAAGGGAAAAGCCCTGAAGCTACCCACAGTAGATACGGCTTTGAGCTTTCAAAGCCAAGTCCACCACGCATTCCCAGCCATACTGCTCCACCAAAAATAAGCATGTAGAGCAAAGGATGTGCAAAGACCCAAAACCACCCCAAGATAGTGTCACGCCTTTGTTTTTCCAGATCGAGAAGGCCAAACTGCCAAAGCATTGGTAAGCGACTGAGGTTGGATAAGATTATCTCTTTAAGTGTCGAGAGCACTGTTATATTTCCTTCTTAAGATTCGTCTCGGCTGGGATCAGATGATTTGTCGTTATTAGATTTTGAGCCTCTCTTCCGTGGGCGCTTTACAAAGTGGTGTTTCAAGATTGGTTCGGTCAGCTTTAAGGCGAACACCAATGCTGCAACCACTCCTACGAGCACAACGAGTGCAACTACGCGCACCCAATCCCCACGCCCAATAATCAGCAGCGCAACTACAGATAGCAGTCCGGTAAGCACATACAGAATATATGCTGTGGTCTTTTGGTCATAGCCGATTTTCATCAGGCGGTGGTGAATATGTGATGTATCGGCTGCCACAACAGACTTGCCCGATCTTATCCGCCTAATTATCGAAGTTAGTGTATCCAGTGCCGGGATGCCCGCAATCACTATCGGCACCAACAGCGTGATGATAACAGGAGTGCGGGTGGCACCAAAAAGCGACACCAACCCAAGAATGAATCCAAGCGACAGAGCTCCGGAATCACCCATGAAAACTTTAGCCGGATGAAAGTTGTATTTAAGAAAAGCAATGCAAGACCCCGCAAGCGCCAGAGTAATCAAACTAACATCGCTATAACTCTTCCATGTAGAGATAATAAAAAGTGTTATTGCCGATATTGCAACGATACCTGATGCCAAACCATCAAGTCCGTCGATGAGGTTGATGATGTTTGCAAATGCCACCAGATAAAATATTGTCAACGGATAAGCAAACAGTCCAATGTGGATGATATCCCCGGTAAGGGGGTTTGTAAATGTGTCAAACAAAACGCCGGAAAAACAGGCAATGGTTGCAGCTGCGATTTGTCCAACTAACTTATACCTTACACGCAGGTTCTTAAAGTCGTCAAAAAGACCAACTGCAAATATCAAAAGGACAGCGAGCAGCACACCAATATAGTTGATGTTGTATGTAAGTCCGAGGTCTATATCGGCAAATATTGGACTAAACAGAAGTGTTAGTACTCCAAGCGAGAATAAGATGCCCACCATGATTGCTACTCCACCAAGACGAGGAGTAGGGTATTCATTTATTCGCCGACCATCGGGGTAATCTATAGCATTGAATCTGTTCGCAAGCTTAATAGCCATTGGCGTTGCTACAAGTGTAACCACCAAGGCTATTGCGAATGCTAAGCCATACCAGACTAAATTCAACTTATAGCGCCCTTTTCGTCAAAATTAATAGACTACGATGTAATCCCCCATGCAAGTACAAGATTCTGCCTCCTGCTAACCAGGTAAACATTATAAAAGATAGACGCTTTAAAAGTTCGCGAGAATTCTGCGAGATGAAAGAGACGGCTCGAGTCAAAGAATTCAAAGAAAACGATTCAATTAATCTCTATTGTATTTGTTCAAATGTCCACAGACCTTAAACAATGTGAAAACTCATCCAAATGGATGAAGCACGATCTGATAACTAGATGCTATTATGTTCAAATAAGCTGTTGCCGCTAAGGTTCAGATAGTGCTTAAAGCAAGACGTTCTCATAGAGAAGTGGCGTGTAATGAATAAGTCGACGCTTCTTTGGGCAAGGGCTAATGGATCGTTATATCTAAACTTAGGAGAGATGAAGAGAAAGGGCACAATATGGGTTTTATTGAGGCTTTTACAGGTGCACTTGGGGGAAGTTTTGCTGATCAATGGGTAGACTTCTACACTGTTCCATCAGGGGTTTCTGCTACGGCAGGTATTTGTCCGGCAGTCAAGCAGCAAACAAATGCAGGTCGTGGTTCCAACACAAAAGCAAGCGAAAACATCATCACCAATGGATCAAAGATCGTTGTTCCCGAAGGTTTTGCAGTTGTCACATTTGAAAACGGTGCCATCACAGGATTTATTGCTCAGCCTGGTGGCTATATCTACACCAATGACACCTCGGTACACGCGCAATCCTTTTTTACCGGCGGCGGTCTAATTGACAGTGTAATCACTAATTCATGGGAGCGCTTTAAATTTGGCGGAATCCCCGGAGATCAACAGTTGGCATTTTATGTAAATCTCAAGGAGATACCAAACAATAGATTTGGCACCCAAAGCCCAATATATTGGGATGACTCATATCTGGGCGCACAGGCCGGTGCTGTTACCAGAGGAACTTATACTTTATACATTTCCGATCCTATTTTGTTTGTTAAGGGATACGTACCAGCACAGTATATAGTGCAAAACGCCGTACCATTTGATTTTGCAGATTTTGACAATCCGGCGGCGGAGCAATTATTCAACGAAGTTGTGCAGTCTTTATCGGCAGCATTTTCTAAATACACTAATGACCCAAATCAAAATCATCGCATTACTAATATACAAAGTGACAGTGTTGGTTTTGCACAATCGCTGTCTTCGGCTGTAGAAGAAAACTACCAGTGGAAAACATCACGTGGATTAGAGATCGTAAAGACTGCCCTGCAGGCCGTTGAATACGATGAGACTACGCGTGCACTTTTGGCCGATGTGCAAAAAGCCGATGCTTTGGCCGGATCACGCGGAAATGCTTTCTTGCAGCAATCTGTGGCGCGCGGTATCGAAGCTGCCGGCTCCAGCGAAGGTGGCGCTATTGGGCTTGGTATGATGGGCATGGGTATTGGAGCGGCTACAGGTGTTGGTGGAGGCATTCAGCAGCCTAATACTCCTGCAACCGGTAATCCATTTGTGGCAGAGCAGCAGGCAGCTGCGGCAGCGGCAGCACAAGCAGCACAAGCACCGATTCCGGTGGCGGCTGCACCTGTGGCGGCTGACCCATATGAGGAGCTCACCAAACTAAAAGGTCTGCTGGATGCAGGTATAATTACACAAGCGGACTTTGACACCAAGAAGGCTCAGTTATTGGGGTTGTAAAACCAAACGGGGAGAGTTCATAAGTTTAGAGGTGGGCAAGTTGCTCAAGAAAGCAACTTGCCCGTGTATTAACTTTGGGAGTAAGCATGACAAACAGAACCGATTTTCCACCTCCTAATGCAAACCAACAAGCTTTTCCTCCACCTGCAGCAGGAAACCAAGTTAACGCACAAAATATTCAAGATGCGCTCGAAAAAGCTGTAGCACCTAAGGTCATTAACACTTCAAACAACAAAAACGATGGTCTTAACAAATGTCCTCGCTGCGGTTCCACCGAGATTTCAACGCAGCCCGGCACAGGCATGCTCGTTTGTCACCATTGTCGTTATGTTTTTGAGGTGGCTGTTGCGGTATTTAAAGACCCAAAAGAGCTGATTGGTGAGGCGATTGGTACCGGTGCGGGCGATATTACTATCGATGAAACGCAGGTAACTATCAAATGCCAAGGTTGTGGCGCCGAAGTAGTAGTAAATATTGAGGGCAGTATGACTTCTAGGTGCCATTGGTGTCGTCAAGTTCTTTCGCTTGAAAACCAGATGCCAAACGGTGCGGTTCCGGATGTATTGTTGCCGTTTTTGCTCAGCAGAGAGACCGCTAAGCAGCACATAGAGGCGTTTGCTAAAAAGCGCACATTTTATGCAAACTCACATTTTAAGCGTGAGTTTACTACCGAAAACATTATCGGAGTTTATTTGCCATACATGGTAGTTGACGCAAATGTCCATTGCGACATACGTGGCAAGGCCGGTGATGTTGTTCGCAAATACACCGTAGGAAGCGGCGACAACAAAAAAACTTACTATGACATTGACCTCTACGATATTGGTCGAGACTTTGATCTGGCAATAGACAATCTTACCGTAGAGGCCAGCACTGATAAGCTAAATGTGAACAACAAAATGAACACCAACAACATCATCAACTCCATACTGCCATTTGATCTTGAGAACGCGGTTCACTATAACGGCAACTATTTAAAGGGATTCAACTCAGAAAGAAGAGATACAAATATCAACGATCTGAGAGGTCTTGTAGACGCGCAAGTAAGAGATGTGGCCAGGTTTAAGGCAAACAGCACCGCAACAAAGTACGACGGAGGCATCAAGTGGGAGAGCCAAGATATGGATACAAAAGGTTCTCAATGGCTGTCGGCGTACTTGCCGGTTTGGCTATACTCCTACATGCAGGTCAAGGGAAACGGCCAAAAGCTACTGCACTATATTGCCGTAAATGCGCGAACCGGAGAGACTATGGGTTCGGTTCCGGTGAGTATTGGTCGTTTGCTGTTTGTCTCGTCACTCATTGAGGTCGGGTTGCTGTTTTTAGTTATTATTTTCTTTTTGTTTTTGGTATTTTAGGTTTAGAGCAGAAAGGGGTTGTATCAAAAGCATAGGCATAGCCCAGATTGTCATTTTTGCAATTCCTCCTGTCATTTACGCGCAGGCGGGAATCCATAACGAACAGAGTTAGTGCTATGTGAAATACTAAAGGAATCTTTTCGCCATAAAACTTTTGATACAGTCTCACACAGAAAGCTTTGCATAGAGATAAGGATAGTTAATTATGGAAGCGTTATTTGCACAACTACTTGACAGTGTTGATCTGACACAGGTCTTAGCAGTATTTGCAAGCTCCGATGAAGATGGAGTAGGTGCGGTTCTTCTTCTATTGCTCGGTGGGCCGGCGTTTTTTATGTTTACATACATGAGGTACAGAAATACCGACAAGCGACACAGGCATGAGATTGAAACACCTGCCGAGATGAACAATTTGCAGCAATACAACAACTTTATCAAGCACCTCACCAGGCAAAGCTCATCCACAATTACCGGTGCAAATGATAACGTAGTGTCAGGATCGCTGCTTTCTAACGGCGGTGCGTCAAAAAGTTTTAAAGCGATAAACGACATAACGAAGAACTTTAAGTAAAGTTAACAGGAGGCAACTAGTTCTCACTTATTTATGTATTCGCTTCGCCAAGGTTATTAGTTCTGAGGCCTGCGAGAGAACTATGCCGCCTAGCACCAACACAATTCCCAGCCAGGCGAGAGGTGTGATGACTTCGCCTAAGAGCAGGGAGGCTAAAATAACCGCGCTGGGTAGTTCACTTGTAGACATGATCGTGGTTACGCTGTTCGGCAAGTGGGGAGCAGCTCCTTGTATTAGTAAAAGTGGCACTATTATTCCACCTAAAGCGATAAGCAGTCCAAATCCAAACAAGATCGGAGCCGGAGGCATTGATAAGGAGTCGGTAAATATCGGCACTAACGCTATTGCCAGAATGAGGCGGGCAAGGGCCACTATTGCGGTGCGGTTAATGGTTGGAACATCGGTTGCCACTCTACCGCTTAAGAACAAGAAGATTGCATAGGCAAGTGCGGATACCAATCCCAAGACGACGCCAATGATGTTGAGTGAAATCTCTTCTTCGAAAACTCCGGTGGTGAGAACGGTTCCAAAGATCACAATTGCTCCGGAAGCAAGCGTAATCAGTCGTGGTCTTTGGCGCTCTACAATAGCTTGAATGGCAATGCCCATCCACACATATTGAAACATCAAAATGATAGTGACAGTTGCCGAGACATACTTTAGGGCAAAGAAGTACGTGGCACTCATGATGTAGGCAAAAACGCCGATGCCCATAAGACCGAGAGCTTGTTGAAGTGCGATCTTTTTGCGTACGAATATGATTGAGATTAAAGCGAGAATGATGGCTGCAAAGAGGTTTTGAATCAACATGCTGCTAGCCGGGTTAAAACCGAGGCTATACGCAATAGGAAGCAGCGGCAACATGGAGCCGTAACAAACTCCACCGGCAAAGACCATTAGTGCATATTTAAGTGATTTGGGCGTAGCGTGTCCTTTTCTCGATAATTTGTACCTGGAATATATTAATTGATATAGATTGATAGCGATGCGTGAATTAATCGGTGCTCAGGTTGTCTGTTAACAGCAACAGTGTTTAGCTTTACATTGCTATTTACAAAGCTCAGAGCGCAGAGTACACTGAATAAATTATTAGGCTATGGGTGAGGACTGCTATTTTTGGCTCGTGCTATAAGCCGAAAAGCGAGTACTTCTTTCCGGAATGTATTGATTTCTAGGAGGTATGTGTATGAAAATCCAAAACAAGTTCGTGAATAAACATGTTCTGACAAGAGTTGCAGCTCTTTTCATGGCGATGTGTCTTGCGTTCACCATGGTTTCTATAGCTGCGCCAAGCGTGGCTAGTGCAGCTCCGGAAACAGGCGAAGTAGCAGCGAAAGCAAGTGGAACACTTAAGGTAAATAGTCTTAAATGGGCTAAATCTTCGCTGGATACAACACTTATTGCCAAAAATGCTTATCTGCAAGCAAAACTTACGGTAAAAGTGAAGAACAGCATGGCGGGCTCTAACTGTGTTGCGGTTACTATTCAAAACACTAAGACTAAAGTAAAAATGACTGAACATGCTAATAAGAACGGTGGGTCAGTGTACTTTATGCTGCAGCCTACAAAAAAGCATATTGGAACTTGGAAAGTCATTTCTGTAAGTGCAGCTAAGCGTACACAAAAAAATGTTGGTGTAAGACCCGGTTATTGGGATCCGTGGGGTAAATGGAATCCACCAACCAACATTATCAGCACCAAGTATAAGAACTTGAAGACCGTTAAAGTATCCAAACCTAATCTCAAAGTAACGCGTGGAGCAGAAACAAAACTAACTATTACTTCCCCTAAAACAATCTTGTCTTCGGAAAAAACAATTCCACTTACCGCTACATTAAAAGATGCAAAAGGCAAGGCAGTTGTCGGCAAAACTGTTAAGTTCCAGGTAAATGTGGATGGAGCTACCAAGAATGACAAGCCCATTATAGTTTCTGCGAAAACTAACAAAAAAGGTGTAGCTAAAGTAAACGCCAAGTTTAAAACAGTAAAGCATGCTTCTGACGAATATAGAGCGCTTAGCGTGGTTGCCTACTTTACAGGGCAAGCGAAGAAATATTGCATTTCTGAATCTAAGAGTATTAAAGTAAAAGTGCCCAAGCCCAAGACCGAGTTCTCAGTGGCGCCTGTGTGGGATGGTCATACCGGGCAAAAGACCTTTACGACCAAAGTAGTTTATTCTGAGGGACCAACAAAAGGTCAGCCCGTAGCCGGTGTTCCGATCGTTTGGACTTTTGATGAGGTTGGACGCACGGGCGGATATATCCAAAACGAAACTGTAAACACGGATGCTCAAGGTGTGTCCAGTTTTACATGGACACTTGGTTCCGGAGACTGGAAGGACTATGACGTAAACGTGTCCGAGCAGATAAGAAATCGACTCGATGCACCTTACGCAGCTCCAACTGCCAAGACTTACAGGCTTACAAAACAGCAAGGAGTCATAAATTACACTATTGACACAAGCAAGCTTCAGCTAATGGCCGGGTCAACCGGAGATGGTGGCAATTGGTTCAGCGCAGCCGCTTCGTCAAGGAACAATCTTACGGTGACTAGTGCGCAGAATATTCTCGTAGATTCTTCGGGCAAGCCTTTGCCACAGATTGGGATCATAGATAGTAGCTCAAACAAATTGATTTGCTCGATTAAATCTACTGCCGGCGGCAATGTTGGGAAGTATTTGATCCAGAACAAAGCGGTAGAGTTCAGCTTGAACGGCACAAATAGTATTCCAAACAAAGCCTCAAATAGGTTTACCGGTATCAGTGGATTTACAACTACAACGCAAGTTGAGATCACACTAACTCTGCCGGAATTTGCGAACAACCTATACCCGGAATACAAGTTTGTTCCTATAGCAAAGACGGTCACAAAGAGATTGTCTTAAGTAATTACCGTGTGATCTAATACATGTGCAAAGCCCGGAAACTTGATTTTCTGTCTGATATGCTAAATTATGAAAGCCGTCATATTGTTGGCGGCTTTCATAATTCTATAGTTGATGCCCTCATCGTATCTGCAGCTGAGCACAGTGGTTGTTCAGTACTTTACACGGAAGATCTTAATGTGGCACAACAGATAAACGGCATAACAATAATCAGTCTATTTACTGGGGGCGAATAATGAAACACGAAGAATTAACAATGGTGGATCTGCTGATTGAAACTCATGTTGAGCTTAAGCGACAGGGGCCTGGTAGTGACGAGATGACTTTGAAGGCTTTGAGTTTTCTTGGTGATTTAGATGCTGTTTCATCTGTAGTGGATATGGGCTGTGGAACCGGTAGTCAAACGATACAGCTGGCAGAGCAGATACGAGGAAGAGTCATTGGGCTGGATCAGTTCTCGGCATTTATCGATGTGTTAAACGCGCAAGCTAAAGGCATGAATTTAGAGGACAAGGTTAAAGGGATCGTTGGTTCGATGGATGATCTGCCGTTTGAGCCGGAGCAATTTGATCTCATTTGGTCAGAGGGTGCTATAGACAGTATTGGTTTTGAGAAAGGGTTGAGCTACTGGCACAGCTTCTTGAAGGAAGGTGGCCATGTTGCAGTAACATCGCCGTCTTGGTTTAGCTCAAAACGTCCAGAGGAAGTTGAGAGATTTTGGATCGATGCCGGAAGTTGCTTAGATTCAATTGAAGACAACATTGCGATCCTGCAAAAATGCGGCTATAGCTTTGTTGCTGCATTTGCATTGCCCGAATCTTGCTGGATAAACGACTACTTTGCCCCACGAGATGTAGTAGAAGAAAAGCTGATGAAGAAGTACGCAGGCAGTAAGACTTTAGACGATTACATTGCCGGCTCCAGACAAGAAATTGAGCTCTACTTAAAGTACAGGCAGTATTATGGATATGCTTTTTACATAGGCAAGAAGATGTAGTTAACTAAGAAGTTGACAAATCTCTGTAGTTCCACAATGGTATATTGTATTAATGAATGCCTTGCGTATTGAGCAAAATTGATGCAGCTATTGAGCAAAAATGCTATACTTATTGAGCAAAACTAAAGCATTGAGAGGTTGTAGTCAATGGTAAATGCATTTAAACGAGCAGTTGTGCAGACGCTTTCAGATCGTGCTAGTGAGCCCAGAAGATTTCTCCAGGCACTGGTTGGTCCTAGACAAACCGGGAAAACAACTGCGATTAAACAAGTTATGGAACAAATAAAGATTCCTGCTCATTATGTTAGTGCTGACGATGTAATGATATCCAAGCAGGATTGGCTTCGATCACAATGGCAATATGCCCGTTCATTGATTACTGACACCAACAAAACCGCTTTGTTGGTTATTGATGAGATTCAAAACATCTTACAATGGTCAACAATTGTGAAAGCGTATTGGGATGAGGATACTTGGCAAGAACGAGACCTCCGTGTCATCATTTCCGGATCAGCCCCTTTGTTGCTGCAATCAGGGCTTGCCGAATCGTTGATGGGGCGTTTTGAAATTATCCATAATACACATTGGGGTTTCAAAGAAGTAAAAGAAGCGTTTGATTACTCCTTGGAGGATTTCTTAGTGTATGGCGGATATCCCGGAGCGGCAAAACTGATAGATGATCGCTCTAGGTGGCTTGACTATATGAGTAATAGTATTATCGAGCCAACTCTCCAAAGAGATGTCATTGGTCTTGAGAGTGTGAGAAAGCCCGCACTAATGAGGTCATTGCTTATTTTGGGACTCATGTATTCGGGGCGTGAGATTTCTTATAGAAAAATCCAAGGGCAGCTTGATGATGCGGGAAATACCACAACGCTTGCCCACTACTTACAGTTACTTGGAAATGCCGGTCTTATTTCGGGAATACAAAAATATGATACTAAAGCTTTAAGATCCCGCTCAAGCACTCCGAGGCTTATTGCGCACAATACCGGATTAATCACTGCCGTTCAGAGGGGAGACATTCAAAGTAGTTTGATTGCTCCGGAACTGCGGGGGCACTTGGTTGAAAGTGCGGTAGGCGCGTACTTGCTCTCACGCTCAAAAATCGAAAACTTTGAAGTATTTTGGTGGCGGGGCTTAGAAATATCTCAAGTCAGGATATCCAGGCTGTCTTTCGAGATTCAAATCCGTGGATCAGTTAACCTTTAAAGACGAAACGTAATNNCTGAAGGTAACTGCGAAGTTGACTTTATTGTTGTTTCCGGCGATAAGGTTACTGCTATTGAGGTAAAAAGCGGGCGCATAAAAAATCTAAAAGGGCAAATGGCTTTTAAAAAACAGTATCCTGATGCGAGACTAATGCTTGTTGGAGATGTCAATAACCCAATAGAAAAATTTCTATTGGGCGAAGTGAGGTTGTTTTAGGATATGCTTCCTTAGGCATATAAACACTTAGATAATAGAGCACATAAAATACGTCTTATCGTGTAAAAAACCTTTTGTTCAGGTTGTACAATGGTCNNGAAAGCGAGATTTTTCGCACCCGTCCAGACCGGCCGTGGGGCCCACCCAGTTTGTTCAGGTTGTACAATGGTCAAAGCAAGAGGCTCTACTCAAGTTTTTGCATAATTGCTTGCTTTTGCTAGTTTTACGCTCAGGGTTCAGTCGGAGAAAAATGAAAAAGCTTAGTCTTAAGGTTCTTTACCTGATAGTAATGACCGTTGTTTTTGGGTTGGCATTAATTGTGTTTTTTACGGTTGATGTACAGGTGCAAGAAGCTCAAAACAAAGAGATGCTTGCAGAAGAAGCTCGTGTATTTGCAGCAGAGATGGATGCAGTATGGGAGTTTATTCAAAATACACAAAAGCGAATTAACTATACATCAGATGGCGCTTATGAGTTTAAGGGACTCCATTGTGCGATAGTTGGAAAAAGCGTAGGTATTCTTTTTTCAGCAAATAACGACTATAAGATCAGATATACAAACTTCAATCCGAGAAGCGTGCAAGGGCTTCCGGATGGATTTGAAGAAAAAGCATTGACGCTATTTAATGACGACCGCTCACAAAAAGAGTTTTACGAATACAGCGAGTTTAACAAAGAGAGATCATTTAGATATGCAAGAGCATTGGAAGTTGATTCCAGTTGCTTGGAGTGCCATGGTGAGCCTGCCGGAGAATTGGATATTGTGGGCTATCCAAGAGAGGGCTGGACTTTAAGTTCTGTTGGCGGTGCCATAAGCATCGTAATTCCTGTCGACATATATCAGGAAGTTGTTGTTTCAAATGTCACACGTGATGTTGGTTTCTTTTTACTTATCACGATAGTAATTGGGGGAGTGATCTATTTTATTACCGCAAGATTCGTTTTTTATCCTCTGGACAAAATGAAAGTTGCTTTTTCGGATATACAAGGCGGAGATCTGCATGTGACTATGGAAGAGAGTCACCTCACAAAAGAAATAAGTGACTTAGCAAAAAACTTTAACGAGATGGCAAGAGAAATAAAGACAGTCTATTCAAAACTGGAAAGCGAAGTGGCAGATCGAACCATAGAGCTCAGAGAGGCAAACGAGCTTCTTAAAAAGCAGCGAGACATTCTTCAGCGCTTAAATATTGAGCTTGAGCAAAAAACAAAGTCAAAGGACGACTTGCTCTCAATGGTAAATCATGAATTGAGAACGCCACTCACTTCAATCATTACGTTTGCAGAGATATCAAAGACTAAAAGTGCCAGTGCGGCTGATCGACAGTCTTGGGAGGAAGTGGAAGCTAATGGCCAAGCACTGCTTGCAATGATTAACACTATGCTGGACATAGCGCGTTCTGACGCTGGTAGCATTAAAACAATTGTCGAGGTCATAGATCTTGGAGACATAGTTTCTTCTGTAAAAGCAACCGTAGTTTCTCTGATTACAAAAAAGCGTATTACGTTTAAAGCAAGTATTGATTCAGACGTCCCGCTCATATACGGAGACTATGAGAAAATATTGCGTATGTTGGAAAACCTCATAGGAAACGCTATAAAGTTCACTTCAGAAGAAGGTTGCATCGAGTTAAAAATCAGTTACGATGCCATAAACAATACCGTATTGATCTTGGTAAGTGATTCAGGTATCGGTATAGCTCAGGAGGACATGGAGAGGATATTTGAAAGATTTGAGCAAGTGGATTCCACGTCGACACGGCATTATGGTGGAAGTGGCTTAGGTTTATCTCTTGTAAAAGAATATGCTGCTTTGCAAAATTATTCAATTGCTGTAGAAAGCACGCTTGGAAAAGGTTCTACTTTTACTATAATAATCCCCAAAAAAGCGATAGTTAAGGAGTAAGGCATTGTTCAAGGTAATGCTGATCGATGATGAAGAAATAATACATCGAGCTATTGAAAAACTTTTGCTCTCAAAAAACTATTCGTATTGTGGTGCTACCGATGGCGAAGAGGGCATGAGAATATTGTCGGATGAAAAGCCTGATCTGCTTTTACTTGACGTTATGTTGCCCGGGATAAACGGTTTTGATCTCTGCAAAGAAATTCGCGAACAGGGCAGAAGAATACCGATCATATTTCTTTCGGCAAAAAATGACATCGTTGACAAAAGCATTGGCTTTAAAGCCGGTGGCGATGACTATGTTACTAAGCCATTTAATTCAACCGAGTTGATGCTACGAATTGAAGCTAACATTCGCAGGCACAAAGACACTGTGGAGTTTGCTCATTGTTTAAACAGAGGGGGCATTGCAGCGATAGGCTCTTTAGAGATTCATTTTGACAAATATTTGGTGCTTGTGAAGGGCGAGCCGGTTGCACTAACGACAAAGGAATTTGAGATTGTAGCCTTTTTAGCGGCAAATCCCGGAAAGGTTTTTACAAGAGACCAAATATCAGAATACATTTGGGGGCAAGCAGAAGGCAAAGACTCAAATAGTATTACTGTGTTTGTGCGTAAGATTCGCGAAAAGATAGAAGATAATCCATCAGAGCCAAAATATTTATTAACCGTGCAGCGTGTGGGTTATAAAATGACTGATAGTTTTAATCACACTGAAAGAAGTAATTAACACTTGATGGCACTTACTTTGCAACCAGCAAGTTAATATCGCATTAATATTTGCTTTATCCAAACTTTATAACCTATGCATTGTAATTAAGTCTGCACCTTTCTAGAGTGTGGATAAGGGTTTTCCTGCTTTCAAAATGGAAGTACCTGCAAAGAAAGGAAAGGAGATCTATATGAACCAACCATTCAGTAGACGAAAGTTTGTAGCTTTATCATCTGCAGCAGCAGTAACTGCTGCCTTAGGAAGTGGGTGCACTCTTCAAAAAACCGAAGAGGAAGTAAAGACCGAGGAGCCAAAAACGAGTGTCGTTCGTTTTGCCTGCGGGCAATGGAACTGCACCGGAACCTGTGGTCAGAATGTGTATGTTAAAGATGGCAGCATAACAAAAGTTGAGCCGGCAGATATGGGTGATGACTATTATCAGCGAAACATCTGTCTTAAAGGGATAACCTATGCTATGCAGCAAGTTACTTCTGCAGACAGAATCAAGTATCCAATGAGACGTGTTGGAGAACGTGGCGCAGGAGACTGGGAGCGGATATCTTGGGATGAGGCAATGACTGAAATTGTCGATAAGTTTAACAAGGTAAAGGAAGAATACGGCCCAAAATCTGTTGCGGGCGTACAAATGACCGGAAACCTCTCGATCATTGCTTATAATGCACCGCAAAGAATGATGAATTTGGTTGGCGGAACATGGATCTCATTTATCGGGCTTATGAGTGACGGTGCGCAGGCATATGGTTTCATGATCCCGCTGGGAACCAGTGATGTGGCAAACGGTTGGGATGATATGTTGGATGGCAGCAACTTCTTGATTACTGTAGGACAAAACATTCCTGCAGTAAAAAATGGTTACATGCGCTATGTTTTAGATGCTCAAGAGCGCGGCATGTATTATGCGGCGTTTGATCCTCGTTTCTCGCGAGGAGTATCAAAGGCAGATGAGTGGGTGCTGGTACGTCCCGGCACAGATCCTGCCTTGCTTCTGGGTATGATGCAGCATATTATTGCCAATAACTGGCACGATGAAAAATACCTCAAGGCGTATACAAATGCACCATTTTTAATCAGGTCTGATAGTGGCATGATGCTAAAACAGACCGATTTAGGAAACACCGGCGAGGCCTATGTTGTACTTAATGCTACAGGAGATGCCACAGCGGAACCTTCGGCGGATGTTGACTGTACATTGTACGGAGAGTATACAGCCACCATTGACGGAGCACAGGTTAAGTGTTCAACTGCTTGGAAGCTGTTTGTTGACAGCTTAAACAGTACATATACTCCAGAACAAGCAGCAGATATAACAGAGATATCAGCAGATAAGATCAAAGATCTTGCGGACAGGTACGCTAACAAAGGCCCATCAACCATTCGCGTGGGGCAGGGATCAACGCGCTATTACAACGGACACCTATCTCCTCTAAATGCTGTTGTATTGGCGTTGATCTGCGGCAATATTGGCACCAAGCATGCCGGCGTAAGTTGGGAATCCGGATCATTTGATATCTTTGGCGGAAACTTGCCAACAGGTTGGGATGAGTGGATTAAAGTAAACACAAAAGTAGAAATCCCTGATCAAATACCCGGGGATGTAGGCTTTGAAGCCATCCGAACAGGAAATCCTTATCCAATTAAAGCATTGTGGATATCGCAATATGGTATTGGAAGTCAGGCGCCGGAGACCGAGAATTTATTTGAAAGCACCTTATCAAAGCTCGACTTTATAGTTGTATCCGACACGTTGATGAACTATGGCGCAAAGTTTGCCGATATCGTGCTTCCGGTCGTCTCATATTACGAATGCCCAACCGGTGACATGGTGTGCGGGTATGATGCGCACAAGTTACTTCAACGTTCCCAGCAGGTAATACCTCCGCTTTGGGAAGCAAAGAGTGACTGGGATATTGGTCGTGCATTCGCAGATAAACTTGGTTTGCTGGATCTTTGGGATAAATACGGCAGCACTGTAGAAGAAAACATGGAGTGGAGTTTAGCCAACAATACCGCCCCGGAAATCCAAGCAACAGATTGGACTGAGTGGCGTGAAAAAGGCGTAAGCAGACTAAACATGAAGCAGCCTTGGGTTGCGCTTGAGGATAAAAACTTCCCAACAAGCACAGGGCGTGCACATATTTACTTCGAGGAGTTTGTGGAGTTTGACCAGCAACTTCCATGTCACAGTGAGCCTATCGAGAGCAACCGCACAGAGCTTGCGCAAAAGTACCCACTTACATTTATGACAGCTCACCCGTACTTCTCCACACATGGGCAAAACGTTACACTTCCTTGGATTCGTGAGTTTGTACCGGAACCTACTTTAGATATGAACCCGATAGATGCATCTGCACGAGGGCTTAAAGATGGCGATATGGTGCGAGTATTTAATGATCGAGGCAGCTTTAAAGTTAAGCTGTACGTTAACGAAGGTATAAAGCCGGGATGCTTGAACAACTATCAAGGTTGGTGGCCTGAGCACTATGCAGAGGGACACCACGGAAACGTTACTCACTATAAAGTAAACCCGATGCAGGCATCGTTTTATGAAAGCAATTGGGCTGCTTGTGACAATTTGGTCGAAGTCGAGAAGGCATAGGGAGCTGATATAAATGGCAATACGTTATGGCATGGCTATAAATACTAAGCGTTGCATCGGTTGTCGCACTTGCGCCGTCTCATGCAAGATGGAGAACACCGTTCCTGTAGGTGCTTTTAGAGTAAAGGTTCTAAACAGCAAAGGAACACTTGAAGGAGATGCATACGAAGGAGTTTTCCCAAATGTAAGTATGGTGTTTACTACCTCGATGTGTCAGCATTGCACCACGCCTGCGTGCAATGAGGTATGTCCAACCGGAGCTGCGCAGCAACGAGAAGATGGGATCGTCTTTATAGATCAGGATATGTGTATTGGCTGTAGAACCTGTGAATCTGCTTGTCCATATGATGCCCGTTCTCTTAATAAGGATACCGGCACAGAGATAAAGTGCACCATGTGCATGCATCGTTTGGACGAAGGGCTAACACCCATGTGCTCATTCTGTTGTCCGGTGCAAGCTATTACAATAGGGGATCTGAACGATACTAATTCTGAGCTCTCAAAAAAGATAAAAGTAGCAGAGACAACACAGCGTTTGATTGAAAAAGGCACAGAGCCAAATACTTACTATATTTGATAAGTATTTAGGAAGAACCGATTGAATTGGCACTTCCTTAGAGAATAGCAAAAACATAAGAATGCAGGATAAATGAACGGAGCGGGATGACCATGAATGCTAAAGAGGAAGCGAGCTATGCAGAGTTAGTAGGGTCGTTATACTTACTTTTGGCGCAATGCTTGTCCCGCCCTACATCAGAATTAGCTGAAAAGCTTCTGGATAAACGCTTGCAAACAGCATTTGAGGAAGCCTTTGCTGATTCTAAGTCTCAGCAATGTGAGAGCGCTTTGATGAAGCTGGCAGACATATCCGGCAAGCATAACAATGCTGAGGACTTGAGACTCTTTCTGGAACTTGACTACAACCGTTTGTTTGTTGGGCCGGAAAAGCTACTGGCACCACCGTATGAGTCTGTGTATCTAAGCAGTAGAACACTAAGTAATTCAGGAATAAATGAGAAGATGACGATTGATTCAATTTACGCGTCAGAAATAAAGCGAGANNGCTGAAGTGGGGTTTGTTCCGGCAGCAGAATTTAATGATTTTGCAGATCATATTGCACTTGAAATTGAGTTTATGGGACACCTATATGGGTTAATTGCCAAAGAGCTTGCAAATAACAACCGGCAATTAGACGGTGATTCTCTTTTGACAAGAATTAACAGTACAAGGGAAAACTTTGCACGGAATCATTTAAGCAAATGGCTGCCCACACTTTATGAGCGAGTGAGTAAAAACTCAAGCACAGATTTTTATACTGCC
>DBCW01000162.1:856-13999 GCA_002293265.1 Eggerthellales bacterium UBA948 | reverse complement strand
GTAGTGACATAGATGCCCGAAAGGGTTCAAAAAAGCGAAAAGCATAACTCGCTATGCAACTCGGGGCGATTCAGAGTTATCGCTGCGCCAAACCCTGCGTTTAAAGAAGTGGGCAGGGATCTATCGATTGAGTTCATCGCGCCGGATGCTGCTGCCCTCTTTGTGGGTCAAGACAAGGTTGAGCCTGTAAATGAGACTGTAAATGAGACTGTATTTTCCGTTATTAAGAGCAACACTCAGGCAACCTATAGCGAGATAATGCAGGCAACAGGTCTAAGCTGTGCTCAGGTTGCAAGGCAGATTCAACGTTTGAAGCAAGAGGGATACATACAGCGAAGTGGTTCGGATAAAACAGGCAGATGGATCATCCTCAAGTGACGGCACTCCTTTTCGCAAGCATAATGTTTACTTTCACTCGCTATTCACTTATGATTAGAGAGCGAAAGTGAGGTGCCATATGAAAAAGTCAGAGGCTCTCGATGACATTCTGGTTGAGAACCTTGGATATCTGAAGACAGCAGATGCCATCGATGCTGGTGTTTCAAAAACTTATCTGCGAAAATACGTAGAGGAGAAAGGACTTGAGCGTGTAGCTCAAGGCTTATATCTGGCACCTGATGCGTGGAAAGATGAGATGTATATTATCCAAACGCGTTACCCCAAAGCAGTCTTCTCACACGAATCGGCTCTCTTTTTGCACGATCTCACTGATCGCGAACCGCTTAAATACTCCGTCACAATGAAATCAGGCGCATACACAACACAACTTTTGAAGGAGGGTGTCAAGGTCTACAAGGTAAGGGAGGAATTGTTCGAGCTTGGGCTGGCACATGCGCAATCCCAATTCGGACACCCGCTTCGCGTCTATAATGCAGAAAGGACAATCTGCGACATCATCCGAAGTCGGAGCAATATCGAAACTCAGACCATGCAAACCGCATTGAAAGAATACGTTGTCTCAAAAGGTAAAAACCTGCCTCTCTTGATGCGTATTGCAAAGGCGTTTTCCGTTGACAGGATTATCGGTCAATACTTGGAGGTGTTGCTCTAATGGCGGGTTCCATAGATCAACTCAAAGCCCGTATTCGCAACCTGGCAAAAGGAGATAGCGCCAAATCTCAAATACTTTTGCGCCACTATGGTGTTGAGAGATTTCTGATAAGACTTGCAGCATCTCCTTACCGGGATAACTTCGTGATCAAGGGAGGCACCCTCGTAGCAGCAAAGATTGGCTTGGAGCATCGCTCAACCATGGATTTAGATGCAACCTTAAAGGGTATCCCGCTCTCCGAGGATGAGACACTCAAGATAGTGGGTGAGATAACAGCGATTACCCTTGAGGATGGTATTGCTTTTCGCATAAAGTCCGTGAAAACCATAATGGAGGAGTCCGACTATCCCGGTATACGTATCATGATGGATGCATCGATGGGTAAAACGCTTATTCCGATAAAGATTGACTTTTCAACTGATGATGTGATCACACCTCATGCGGTGCTGTTCCCCCTGCCACTTATGTTTGAAGATCGAACGATACCGCTACTTGCCTATAACACCGAAACGGTACTTGCCGAAAAACTGGAGACCATAGTTTCGAGAGGTATTTTTAATACCCGAATGCGTGACTTCTACGACATCTATGCGCTTGACATTGCTGAAGGAGACGCAATTGATTACCGACTGCTTGAAGAGGCCTTTGACAACACCAGCAGAAAAAGAAACACCGACATCAGTGATGAAACCGTTGATCTTATTCTAGTAGAGATCGGGGAAAGTGAAACAATGAAGCATCTGTGGGGTAAGTACCAACAAGATTTTAACTACGCAGAAGGTGTTGGATGGGATGCCGTTACAAGTGCCGTCGAGCAAATGATGGCAAGAATGAAAATGCACGAAGGTAGCTTTGCATCCCGTCGCGAATCGGACACATAAGCTTTCTGTGCCCCGCAGAGTTGCGACTATGCGGGGCATTGGTTACGATAGTCTTCGTCCTACGCAAAATCGAACCCACGATCTCTACATTTCAACATACAGGATCAAGGAATGAGAAAATCAAAAATGGGTATGAAATGGGTATGGCGAAAAAGTTTTTGGTTGTTTTTGGATGTTGAAAGTTGTTGAAGCTTGTTAAGGTGTTTGCAAAACCGCTGGTAGATGGCTTGTTGAGTTTTCGCAGGTAAAGTGCCAAATCCAGATTTGTCTCCGGGGAAAATTCGCAATGCCGAGGCCAGGGGTTCGATCCCCCTTAGCTCCACCACACACCCAAGATAGCTTGCTAGCTATCTTGGGTGTGTGCATATAGGTGGGGGATTGAACCCCGAGAGAGCAAAGCGAACGAGGTCTACAAGACTAGGAGCACAGCGACGATAGCTCGTGAGCTTTTTTAGCAACTCGAGTGCAACCAATATTTGCGGAATAGTTGGTAGCGCAACCTGTCTTTTGAGGGTAGATTTAATCCATCAAAAAAGGAGGTAAGTAATTATGAATACTAGTATTATTATGCTTGCGCTTGGCGTTATCTTACTCGGTGGATTTGTATTCCTGATCACCCTCATTGTCCGCGCTCTTTTGAAGTATCTAAAGTCAAACGAAGTCAGACAGGCAAAGGCTGAAACCAGAAAAACTTTAGGAGAGGCAATCAGGGAACATCGAACACACTGTAAAATGACGCAGGAGTTTGTTGCCGAAACACTAGGAGTAAGCCGGCAAGCCGTTTCTAAATGGGAGAGTGGAATCTCAGACCCAAGCACAAGCAATCTAATAGCACTAGCAAAGCTGTACGGAATTCCAGCAGAGGAACTACTGAGGGAAGTTGGCGAGCGTTAGTGTACCTAGGTGGATCGCCCCAAAAAAGTGAACAGTTATGCTTTTCTAAGACAAACAGTTCCATTATTCTCAAGCAGAGGAGATGTAATGTCTCATATGAAAGAAATGCAAACATGCTTGTCTCTTCTAGACATTGCAGATGTTTTGTATAGAATTGTTCTGCAAGTTAAACTTAAAGCAGCCACAACCCCATGTCGAAGTGTACCCTTATTAAGATGTTTACCAGGCAGTTATTAGCAAATAGGAGACCCGCACTCAATGAATCAGACTCTAAGCCAACCGGCAGAGCAACTACAAACGCAAGAATTGCAGTCAAGAATCAACAAGCTTTACCAAAAACTAAAAGCTTATGACGACAATTGGGACTACATTTTTATTTCCAGCAAAGTAAATCAATACTACTTCACCTCAACGATGCAAAGTGGAGTACTTGTTATAACCAATGCGGGCGATTTCTACTATTTTGTGCGTCGCAGTCTTGAGAGAGCTATGCTTGAGTGTCCTTTTAAAGACCACATATACCCTATGCAAAGCTACAAAGACATAGTAAACATGCTGCCAAAAAACACTCGCAAGATCTATATTGAGGCAGATGCTACCACCTATTCAACACTTGAACGTATGGGCAAATACTTTGATGTTTCGCTCGAGCAACTTGCTTCTATCGACAACACAATACAAAAAGTGCGCGCAGTAAAAAGTTCCTACGAGCTACAATGCATGGAAGAATCCGGCAGGCAGCATAAGATATTACTCGAAGATATTGTTCCGTCTTTGCTTTATGTGGGCATGAATGAGGCGGAGCTGTGTGCAAAAATGTATGAGAAGATGATTGCTCTGGGTTATCATGGCGTGTCTCGCTTTGGTGCTTTCCAAACTGAGATCATGGTGGGGCAAATGGGCTTTGGCGAAAACTCCATCTACCCAACCAGTTTTGACGGTCCCGGTGGCATGAAGGGTATGTCTGCCGCTGTTCCGCTGGTGGGTGACAAGAACAGGTTGCTCAAGGTAGGCGATCTGGTTTTTGTTGATGTTGGTTACGGATATCAGGGATATCACACCGATCGCACGCAGATCTATAGTTTTGCTGTGCCGCCCGCTCAAAAAGCCACACAATTTCATGAGCAGTGTTTGCAAATTCAAAAAGAGCTTGCCGCTAAACTTAAGCCCGGGGCTATTCCCAGCGAGATTTATGCTGATGTTATGAAAGATCTTGATGAAGATTTTTTACGCGGTTTCATGGGAGCTACAAGTGACAAGGTCAAGTTTCTTGGTCACGGCATTGGACTTCAAGTTGATGAATATCCCGTGATTGCCAAAGGATTCAACGATCCCCTCGAAGAAAACATGGCACTTGCCCTTGAGCCCAAAGTGGGCATTGTTGGTGCCGGTATTGTTGGCGTAGAAGACACCTATGTAGTTACCCCTACTGGCGGAAAATGCATAACCGGTGGAGAAAAGTCCATTCTGGTTTTACCCTGATGTGCTTGATGAAACTTGATAACAGCTTCACTTGCCGGTAGACCATTTTTCGTATGTGAACAGTACCAAACTTTGTCATCTACTCCCATACAGCATACAGTTAAATTGGGCGTACCAAACAAAGCTCTGCACAGTTATATAGACAAGTCACGTCTGCTAAATGTCACAATGCCTATAACAAGCAGTATCACACCCATGGCGGCTAGAGCAACTGCGCCCAAAATTGCCTGTCCTTCTCCGGATGCAAGTCCATATGGATCAAAAAGCATTACCGGGTTGATGTTGTTTAAAAACTCCAGTTCATCGCTGATTTGAGTGACCATTTGTAGCAAGAAAAATCCAATACCAAGTCCGCCGCCTACCCAAAGCGCGCGTCCGGCGTTAGAAAAGATACATGCTGAGCAAAAACACAGACCGGCCAAAAACAGCCATAACCCAAACAGACCCACATTTAACTGCAAAAATGCAATACCATCAAGCTCGCCGGGAAACATCATCTCTGCTGTAATGAACGCTACAATTGCATTTATGGCTAAAACCAAAGCAAGCAAAACTACAAACACCAAAGCCAGTGTTGTCGCAATCTTAACGCGACTGTTTGGAGTTGCCAGCAGATATGCCATAGTTCCGCGGTCCACATAGCGCACCATCAACTTGTTTGCCAAAATGAGCACAAGGACAAATGGAAAAAGCGTGAGCAGGAAGCCATATAAATAGTTAATGAGAAAGTCCAGCAGTGTTGAGGATTGATTAGCCATACCAAACGCTGCAAAGACTTCGGGCATACTGGCCATCATTATGTCCAGACTCTTACCAAGCTCTGGGTCAAACATGCCCACAACAACAACGACATACATAATTAGCACTATGGTTATGACAGTCGAAACAAAAAGGTTTGATCTGATTTCCTTAGCAAATAGCGTCTTATTCATGATCCACCGCCTTTCCTTGGTTGTCGTCTTTTGGCACACTTGTTGCACTTTGCTTTTCTGCCATGCCATACATATGGAGAAACAGTTCTTCAAGAGACTGTTCTTGCATGGTCATGTCCGATAAAGAATACCCCGCCAGTTCCTTAACAAATCCATCTATACTGCCGGATACTAAGATTTCTACACCGGAGCCGGTTTTGCGAGCAGTGGGGTGCTCTGTGAGATACCTGCGGCTATCAGACTCATCGGCAAAGGTAACCGAGAAGACGCGCTTTCTCGATTTGCGTACATCGTCCATTCGCTCTATCGCTGCAAGCTTACCGGCTCTAATAAACGCCACACGATCGCAGGTCTTTTCTACCTCCTCAAACAAATGAGAGGACAAAAATACTGTAGTTCCTCGCCGCTTTTCCTCCAAAATCAATTCTATGAAACGGTTTTGCATCAGTGGGTCAAGACCGCTTGTTGGTTCATCCAGTAAAAGTATGTTGGGGCTTGCCATAAATGCGCATACCAAGCCAACTTTTTGCTTTGTGCCTTTGGACATTTTTCTTATCTTGCGTGAAGTATCTAATTCAAAGTACCGGGTGAGTTCTTGCATGCGCTGACGATCTCGCAGGCGTTTCATACGAGCCATAAACTCTAAAAATGCTGCACCTGTCATGTCATCCATAATGGATATTTCACCGGGTAAATATCCAAGGGTGTTTTGTATGTCTTCTCGTTTGGTAAAGCATCCCATGTTGTTGATGGTAGCTGTGCCACGGTCGGGCTTGATGAATCCCATGAGGTTTCGCATAGTAACGGTTTTGCCTGCACCATTAGGACCCAAAAATCCAAACACTTCGCCTTGTTCAACACTAAAAGTTACATCGAAAACACCGCGTCCATTGCCATAGTCTTTAGTGAGCTCAGAAACTACAATAGTTTTTATGTTTGTGTCACTCATTGGTATTCCTCCTTGTAGGCGTACGCTTTAAGCACATCGCACCAGCGATACATCTCCTCCATCATTGCGTCCAAACTGATGCGCTGTCGTGTTGATCGCTGTTGGTGCATATAGCCATCGGCCATCCAGATAAGTAGATCAATCACATATCGTGGGTCAACACCGTCGCGAAATTTGCTAAAGTCCACGTTTTTGAAATACAGCTTGAACATTGCGTCGATTTGTCGCTGTGTCCAACCATTCATAGTGTCTTTAATATCTTTATGATCCGGATAAAAGGCTCTGATCGAGTACTCTAATATGTGAGGGAAGCGTTCCAGAACACTTCGCTTTTTAGTTGACGTATATAACAGCAGTTCAAAGAAATCGTCGATCTCATAGAAGGCATCGTCCACAACAAGGTTGGTAATCTTTTCTGCCAAACTATCCATGAGATAGAGATATAGTTGCCGCTTGTTTTTGAAGTAGAAGAATAAGAGCCCTTTTGAGATGCCGGCTTTTCGTGCTATGTCTTCTGTTGATGCGCCTTTGTAACTGTTTTGCCCAAACGCTTCTGTAGCTGCACCCAAAATAAGCTCTTGCCGCTCTTGGGGCAGGTTCTCAAATTTTTCAAACTGATCGCTGTCAGCTCTATCAATCAACTTCTCCATAAACATGCCCTTTGCTTGTCATCGCTTAAGTCTCACACGCCGAGCCGGTGGTTCGTTTGCGCAAACAAGGCATTGACCGCTCGGTCAACATCCAACAACTTACATATTATACCGTTGACTATTTTTTTGAAGACCCTCATCTGATTTTACCTAATTGCATCTGTAAAGCTATGAATAAGTTGGCGCTTTCCTTTGGATTGATATAGATGTTGTCCAGCCAATCAGAATTGGCACATACTTCTTACAGTGCTAAGATAGCTTATGCAAAATAGTGAATAGGGAGACGCTACGATGAATATAATTGCGATTAACGGCAGCCCGCGCAAAGGCTGGAACACACATACGCTTTTAGAAAAGGCTCTTGAAGGAGCCAATGCGGCAGGCGCACAAACAGAACTCATTAGTCTATATGACCTGACCTACAAGGGTTGCATTAGTTGTATGGCTTGTAAGGTAAAAGGCGGCAAGAACTTGGGGCATTGTGCTGCAAATGACGACTTAAAGCCCGTGCTTGATGCGGTTGATAAATGCGACGGGCTTATCTTGGGTTCGCCAATCTATTTTGGCGATGTTACGGCTATGATGCGTGCGTTTTTGGAAAGGCTTATCTTTCAGTATCTATCTTACGATGACTATTCAAAACCTTTCGTTGAGGGAGAAAAGAAAACTGCATTGATCTACACAATGAATGCGCCGGAAGCTATGTTTGCCCAAATTGGTTATGACAATACTTTTGCAAGATATGAAATGCTGTTAAAGTCGTACTTTGGCAGTGCGGTCACCATGACATCAACTGAAACCTTACAAGTAAACGACTACAGCAAATACCACATGGCTGCTTTTAACGAAAATGATAGAAAAAACCGACGTGAGGAAGTATTTCCAAGGGATTGTGAAAAAGCCTACGAGCTGGGAAAATCTATAGCATTTGCGTAGGGGCTAAAATCACAATCTTATTGTAAAGATATAAAGTAATCCTATTGTTTAATAAAATGGATATACCGTATTGATTCAAAACAAAAAGTACCCGAACTGCTATTCGTTGCCTCATAAATAAAAGTGAGGTTAAAATCGCAGAATATTCAAATGCTCAACTTTTTCGTTTCTCGAAGTTTACTTACAATGGGATCAAGTCATGCCTGAGCACTCGAGGTCATTTTCTACGAGTTGTCGTAAGTAATCTGACCGGCGCAAGCCAAGCTGTTCTGCTCGGCGATCGATGGCTTTTAGTCTGTGGTCAGGCTCTTTGAACGTCACCTGGCGCATAGGTTCATCGTAAATAGGAGGTCTACCCGGTCCCGTCACAGTTTTGATAGCGCGACCTTGTAGTTTGCCCTTAAGCGCGTCCGAATCAATCTTGGCTATCTCATCAGGGGTTATGTCAAACATTTTTTCAAGTTCTCTTGCAGTCTTCATCGCTATCTCCTAGGTATTCCAAGCTCATCTAGCGTCTTTGTCTGTGGTGGGGTTAGTGCATGTACTATCAGCGTCCCGTACGGTTTTGTGATGCCAATCATCTGGATTGCATCAGTCGAGGTTCTTCCATACCCTATACGCACGCACTGGTCGTTGCGTGGGCATTTCCGTTGCTGGCTCTTCACGAAGTTTGACCAAGCTCGCAGAATCTCATCCTCCGTAAGCCCGTGCTCCAGAGCGTGTGGGTGCACATACACCTCATCCATCCGTACGCTCCTTTCCAATTACGTCATACAAATTGTAACACGATATATGGAAATAACAAAGTGTGGTGGTGCAAGCAAAAGAGCACCCTCTTATTACTATGGCGCGCGATGCAATTTAGTATAAGTTACATAAGCAATAAATCGGTGCTTCCCTTAAGTTTGAAGACCTGGTAGACAGGCTCTGCCCATCATCTCCAACTTACATCTGCCGGTTTGCGTGGTGCGCTACGCCGGTAGCTTACTCTTGGATATCCCATAAGCATGCATATCTGAATGGGCTTATCTTGTGTGCCCAGCCATGCTTGAGCTTCGGGGCTTTCATTGGCAGCGTACACCAAAAAGCCGTTGTATAACGCGCCAATGCCAAGTGATAATGCCATCAGCTCCATATTCTGTGCCGCCAAAGCCGCATCAACTGCGTTATTGGCTGCAATATATAGCACCACCGGGGCATCGCGAAAGAGATAATCTGTGCCTGTGGATCGCAAGTCTACAAATTCTTTAAACCTGGCGAGTGCTCCTGTTGACTCAGCGCTTGTGGACTTCAGTGAACGTTCAATACCGCCCCAAATTAATGCTTTAAATTCAGTGAGGTTATCTTGCACCATAATAAATCGACACTCCTGTCGATTTACGGCAGTGGCGGTGTAACGTCCTGCTTGCGCAATTTGCTGTAGCTTTTCACGTTCAAGCGGTCTATATGCATACTGACGAATACTGCGTCGTAACTTTATTGAATGAAGCAAATTGTCAGGATCGAGCTTAAAACGATTCTTGTCAAAAGCTTCAATATCTGCCATATCATATTGGAGAATTGAGACGGCTTCTGATGGACAGATAGCTACACAATGACCGCAAAGGATGCAAGAATTAATGCAAGTTGCTACGCCGTTTTCAAGGCGAATATTTCCGGCTACACAATCATCCACACAATTCCCACACCCGGTGCAACGATTTATATCAATATTTACCATACCCATAAACTCCCTAACTGCCATTATCGGCACCCAATTAAATTGACCAATTTAATAATATCTCAAGCCACCTCATGCGCCCACCACTATGACCCAAAACGTCTGACGCTTATCCCACAACTGTCTTGACCAAACAAGTTGAGGCATCAGAAAACACCATAGCACTGCTGGCTGTAGGGTACTTTTTCTGCCAGTAGTCAAATATTTTGCCAGAAATGGTCAGAAGCAGAGAACTTAGTTCCTAAACGTTTCTGTGAGCAAGGCCGTCGTCAACGAATCTTTTTATGACTGCCTGACGAGGAACTGCTAAACGTTTTGCTTCTTTATCTAGTTCAACAATCATCCATTCTGGCATGTCAACGTTGATTCTTCTGACATCACTACGGCCGTCCACTTTAATTGCATTATCAAAATCAAGATACTCAGAGACATCCTCTCCGGCATCAAATTTTCGATCAAATTCTTCTGCGGTAATTGCTCTTTTCATATGCACTGCACTCCTTTGCCGTGGATCTCCTTGCTGATATTATGCGAATTGCTTGTTCTCTATTTGTAACAACCGCAGTCCAGTACTCACCAAATACTTTGCCGACAATGATTCTCCTGCGCTCACCGCTGACACCAACAGTGCCAATCTCGCAATACGCACCATCCCATATTTCTTTAATGACTTCAAAGTCGATTCCATGTTTATCCAGATTTGATTCACTCTTAATCCGGTCATACTCAAACTGCATAAATATACCCCCAAGGCATACATTATATACCAAAATAGGTCTCAAGGGGTGAAACAGAACTGACACGTATTTCAGAATATGGCTAACTGCACTATTAATGACGTAAGGATCGGTGNNAATGAGAATTGTAGTTTGGCAGGCGAAATAAATTAATAGACACTTGCCAAGGGAGCGACTACATTAATAGCAGTCGCTCCTATTTGGTGTCAGTTGGCGGAAGCGCTTATGTTTTAGGCTGCTGCCCAAGAACTATCTGAACCGGGCTTGGATGTTGTCCACCACTTGGCTTTGTAGTTTTTGCCGTTGAATTTGACAATGGTACCGCCGGTGTAGGGCTTTCCTGGCATGTAATCCTCGCTTCCATCAGCGTTTTTTGCGGCGATTTGTTCCCATGCTGTAGATACTGGGGCGCTTGAGGGGCTTTACGTAACCGATAGGGGGTTTACGCGAACCATAGCCTCACAATCAGAGTTTTGGGAAACAGCTCTTGCCGCAAAGGGGGAGCAGGTGAAACGCTGGAATATATATCAAAAGTGCAAAAAAGCGAGCCGTCCAGGCAACTACTTCTAGCTGCAGAGCGTCTAAGCGAGAGCGCAATGACAGCTTTGAGTGAGAAAGTAAGTGATTTTGGTTTTCCATCATGGATGCAAGCAAAGGTTTTTAACTATACTTCACGACCAGAAATCATTCCTAGTGGCTATAGAGTTGGAAGCTCGGGAACAGGTTTTGATATAAACGGCAGGTTTAATCCCAATAAGTCGGATACATTGAGCTGGTTCTTTTCTTTAGGGGTCTCTGTTGATAATGATAAGCCAGATTTAATCGTAGTATCAAACGGAACAGAGGCCTTTCTTGATGCGTGGCTACGTGAACTTGATCCCGTTGTAACTACGGCATTTAGCTTGCGAATTGATTCCTGGGCTCAAAGAGTTGTAGAGGAGTTTGCTTGTTCGATAGCAAAAGCTATTGCAAGTAATGTGTTGGAGTGATACCAAGGACTGAGGAAGTGTCGGTTCATTGCTTGTGCGTCAGATTCTGCTCAGACATAGCTGGGGCAAACTGAGCTGAAGATGGCGTGCAAGCATTAAACCGACACTTCCTAGTGAGGTTAAGCTTTTAGAAGCGAAGTACGGTTGCAGTGTCGATCCTGTAGTTAGAGTACTTAACAACATCACCTGTCTGAGGGGCGTTGATGTACTGCCCGTTTCCGGCATAGATACCTACGTGCCCGGGCCACCAAAGTATGTCACCCGGCTGAGCCTTACCGCTGGAATAGGGGAAGCGCTCTTTGGCGTTGGCATACTGGTCAGCATCGGTGCGGCCAATCCAACCACGTCCGGCTTGCTGATAACTCCAAGAGGTCAGTCCTGAGCAATCAAAAGTATTCGGACCTGTTGCTCCCCATACATAAGGAACTCCAAGCTTGGAAGCGGCGGCATTAACTACAGCCATTCCTGCAGCTTCTACTTTGGCAAGATCGGCTGCTTCAGTACTTAAAGCATCAGCTTCAGCTTTTTGTTGAGAAACAAGCTCTTCGTCTTTGATCTTAACAGCTTCAGCGTTAGCTTCACGTTCGTGGGCGGTCATTTCTTGCAGTGTATGTTCTATACGTTCAATTTCTGCTTTAAAATCTTCAGCTTTATTATCCTGAATGATTTTCTCGTTCTCTTTGATCACTGCTTCACTAAAGCTGCGCTTGGCATCAAGTGGTTTGAGACTTGTGCCGCCAAACAGGGTCTCCAGAAAAGCAATCTCGCCGTCACTTTTAGTTTGGCTAGTGCTGTTTTCTAGGCGTTCCTTAGCTTGGGCAATCTTTTCCTCAGCTGCTTTGGCGCGCTCTTTTGCATCGTTTAATGCTGCTTCGGCTTCACCGTGAGTCATAATCGCGGTATTAAAGTCTTCGTCGTCCTTAGCCTTAACTTGCTCGGTTTCTGCCAGGCGAGCACTGGCTGCATCGGCTTCAGCTTGTTTTTCTGCGGCCGTTATGGCTAGTGCCTGCTTCGCATTTGCACTTGTAAACATTAGCATGGCTAAAATAACCAAAAGTGCAATGCTAATAAATCTTACAATCTTACGGGCTCTGGTTGTTCGTGTAGTGTTATTCATAAATAGATACTCCAATGCTTTATCCACTATCGCGAATATTCATCATAACGAGCAATACCGTTCTGAAAACGACCTGTAACCTAGGTGTTAAGAAATAATTAAGGATTGAAAAACGACATTTTATATATAAAACTGATAAATTCTTACTCTAACCAGCAGTTTTAATACATACTAAACCGATATAGATAGTCAAGATTATAAATATGGCAAATTTACTAAAAATCACGCATAAGTATTTTTTTGTTGTTCCCACGCCTTAACTGTCATTCCGACGTCCATTTCCATTCCTGCGCTCCAACGTAATTCTTACGCTCTACCGTCATTCCTGCGTAGNNCGCTTTCGCGGGAATGACAGGGGGCTACGGGAATGACAGGGGGCTACGACAGTGACAGCGGGCTACTGGAATGACAGGGATACAAACTGAAGCATAAGAAAAGAACTATTAAAACTATTCAACCGTTACGCTTTTAGCCAAATTACGCGGCTTATCAATATCTAAGCCCTTATTTGCGGCTGCATAATAGCCAAAAAGCTGCAAAATAATTACCGAAAGCGAGGGCGATATCAACTCTGAGCACTGCGGTAGGGCTATGCAAGAAAGCTTATCGCTGGTATTGCCACAGGGGCAATTACCAATCAGCAGTACCTTGGCTCCTCTGCTAATTACCTGCTCAACATTACTCATGGTTTTATCAAATAGTTTCTGGCTGGTTGAAATAGCAACCACCAGCGTGTCGTCTTCGATAAGCGAGATGGTGCCATGCTTAAGCTCGCCTGCAGCATATGCTTCAGAGTGGATGTAGG
>DBCW01000162.1:0-843 GCA_002293265.1 Eggerthellales bacterium UBA948 | reverse complement strand
ATGTTTCTGCCAATAAAGAATATGCTCTTGCAGTTTACACAGGAAGCTGCATATTTTTGCACGGTATCAACTTGATCCAGTATTTCTTGAACTTTTCCGGGCAATGCAGCAACTTCAGATCGCAGCTCGCTTAAGACCTCCGGTGTCTGTGAGCCAAGCTTCTCGGCAAGCTGAAAAGCCAGCAGATATAAAAGCACAAGTTGTGTTGAGAAAGCTTTTGTTGTAGCTACGGCAATTTCAGGGCCGGCAGCGGTAAACAGGCAAGCATCAGCTTCTTTAGAAATGGTGCTGCCAACCACATTTACGATGGAGAGAGTATACGCACCGCGCGTTTTAGCTTCACGCATAGCTGCAATGGTGTCAGCGGTCTCACCGGATTGACTGATCAAGATCACCAGGGTCTTGTCATCAACGATGGGGTCTTTATAACGAAACTCGCTGGCAAGTTCAACTTCTACAGTAACTCTGCATAAGCGCTCAATCACGTATTTGCCAACAACTCCGGCATTATAAGCCGATCCACAAGCGGTGATTACCACCTTGTTAAAGTTGCTAAAATCAAGACTTTCGAGAACGCGTTTGTTCTCGCTATCGTAAAGTGTCGATTGGATCGTATCCTCAAGTGCTTGGGGTTGCTCCATGATCTCTTTGAACATGAAGTGAGGATGACCGCCCTTTTCTGCACTATCTAAGCTCCAGGTAATGGTCTCTAGTTCTTTTTGGATAGGCTCACCATCAAAGTTAAAAAACTCCACACTGTCGCCTTTAAGCACAGCGATCTCTTTGTCTTCCATGTAATAAACTTTGTTGGTGTGCTTTAAGATAGCAGGCACGTCAGAGGCA
>DBCW01000180.1 GCA_002293265.1 Eggerthellales bacterium UBA948 | reverse complement strand
AGTGCGACTCTGAGGTGTGCGACTCTGAATTATGGTATCTCTCCTCAACAAGATTGATTAATTCTTGCTGAGATTTTATATTTGCCTTTTTGTAAATCGCATAGACATGGCTTTTTATTGTGTGATCGCTTACGAAGAGTTTTTCCGATATATATTTGACGTTTCTCCCTTTAGCAAGATAATAAAAAACTTGCTTTTGCCGCTCAGACAACCCGCACTCATCGGCAATACTCTTGCAATGTACTACCCACGTACCTTCGCGTTTTGCCATGTGTCTATCTTCTGTGTTCATGTAATCTGCATCAGCTAAAGACGTAATATAAAAACTGATCGAAGTAAATGTGATGATCAGGACAACCAGACAGAATAGCACGAACAAGGAATCTTTTTGGTCAATATAAAAAGCTGTTAGAGTACCTACTCCCCACCCAAAAAAATGTCCTGATAAGTTGCATAGTCGTTTGCTTGCATAATGTTTGATATCATTTGCACTTCTATTTGTCTCAATAAAAGAAGTTGCTTCCCAGCAAACGTTGTCATAAAGAAAGAAGCACAAAAGCATAAAGAAAAGGCAAACATATCTGGCTTCGCCACTGAGAAACCCAAGCATGAATATACACACTGTAACGCATGGAAGAAAGCAGTTCACGAGAAGTCTAAAGCTTTTTGCATGGCTCTTCGAAAGAATTGATATCACAATAAGACCTGCTGTTATATGCGAAATTCCAACAATGAGTATTGCGATGACAGGCATTGGACGAATCGTAATAAAACTACCTGCAAGTCCAAAACTGATACTATAAACAACAAGAAACAGTCCGTTATGCTGAATGTCATATATCGTTTTACTTGATTTAGTATTTCTAAGATCTGTTTTGTCCGTTAAGCCAACATCGAGGTATCTGTTATTTGTGGCGTTGTTGTTTACCGAGAACAATACTATCGATAACACCGGTAAAGAGCTGATTACAAAAACCTGAATCTGTGTGACTAAAAAAGAGATCGCCATGTATAGCAAACCCGCAACAATATAAGACAGTTCGGGAAAAATGTTTTTCGAGTTATACTCGATCTTAGATTGCGCTTTGTACCACAGCATGAATAGCGTCGCATCGATAACGCCGGCAGCAACCCAAAATGAGATGGTGAGCATAAACATGGAAACAACATTAAAAAAGATCGGCAAGGCACAGTATATTGAAAGCATCAAGGCAATTCCTGCCAACAGGTTTGGCTTGCAGTTTATTAGCTGTTTTGCGACTATCCTGACAAATAAAAACGACACAATGAGCACTGCATACATTAAAAATCGATGTAGGTGCAGATTATGATCAGAAGAATACTGATCAAACGGAACTATTGGCCCTATTAATATCAGCGCAATCCATGCTCTAAATATTGCAAAACCAAATAGGTCGATTGTTGATCTTTGCGAAATCAAAATAAACCCTTCCCGTAATGCATGGCTATCAGCAAAAATTGGTCAGAATAATATTCTTATTTACGGTCTTGCTCCAAAGGAAGCACCAATTTAATGCTATTTTAGATCAATAGCAGGTACCGTGTTTCAAAGCTTGTGCATGTGGATATTTTCGATGCAATATGCGATTTGTTTTTTGTCAATAACTGTGTAACCTGCGATTGTTCAGGTTTATTAATAGACTAACAGACAACAATACTCTATGCCCAAACACCTAATTTTTCTCTCATCCTTTTGGGTGAAGCGACTTCTTGGCAAAGTTCATTCGTATGGATGATTTCAAGTGTTCCTCTACTTGCTAATGTTTAGAAATGATTAGCAAGAAGATCAACAACATCCAACCATTAAAGGAGAGACAATAATTATGAAAAAGCTACTCGCTCTGATCGCTGCTTTGGTTTTAAACTTTAGCCTGGTAGTTTGCGGATAAAGACCGGCGACCTGGAGAAATAACCTTTTCTTACCCAACAGACATCACGCTTGAGGATATGTCCTCTGATGGCTCAAAAATAGCGAGCACACAAAGAAAGGATGACTATGTTTTGTGACAATTGCGGAAGCCAAATGAGAGAAAACTCCAAGTTTTGCCCTAACTGTGGAGCTACTTTAGATAGCGCATCCAAAGCAAGTACAGTAGCCGATGCAGTAGCGGGGTATTCGCCGACTCATCAGCACTCTGCCAACACATCGATGCCTACCGTAGCTCCCGTTTATTCGCCACAGCGCAGTAGGTCTACACACACTCCCCCTTCGGGTAATCCGGCAGCTTATAACTCGGGGCATGTTAATTCTCAACCTTACACCAGGTCTCACAGTAACGCCAGATCGTATTCGCCGTCTTTTAACGATATGGCTGCCGGCAAAGACATGTCTGTAGGTGCATGGATGCTGACATTGTTCCTTATGTGTATACCTGTTGTTGGTATTGTCATGCTGTTTATGTGGGCGTTTGGCAGCAATGCACCGGAATTCAAGCGCAATTTTGCTCGTGCGGTGTTGATATTTGCCGTAATTGTCGGTGTGCTAACTGCAATTTTCATGCTCCTTGGCCTTGGAGCGTTTTTGTCGATGCTTCGATAATTTGCGGCGTGGATCGTGTGTGGAGATGACAAGAAGGAGACATAGTAGCAAAGTTTTGCCAAACAACGCTGCACGATTGCTACTGTGGCACAGATTATCGATGTTATCAAAGACAGAAGTGAAAATTGATTGCCCTATACGCAACAGTGCTTAAGTAGAAAACCATTTCAATTATGGACAGACTGCCTGAAAACTATGCATCTAGCCCAGATTGTCATTCCCGCGAAAGCGGGAACCCATAACAAACGGTTTATTCTTTATGTAAAACTAGATTCCCGCCTGCGCGGGAATGACAGGGGGATGCGTGAGAATGACAGGGGGATGCGTGAGAATGACATAATGAGACTTTTCGGACAGCGTGTGGAGGAGACTTATGTTTTGTGAGAATTGCGGTACGATCAATATCGAGGGTAGTAAGTTTTGCGAAAGCTGCGGTATGCCTTTGACAACAAACTCTGCGCAAATATCAAATACCTGCAAACAATGCGGCTCAAACATCATGGAGGGCGCTAATTTTTGCGATATCTGCGGTAGCCCTGTTGTGGGAACACAAGTAGCTGCAACAACTGAGTTTGCATCACCTTATTACACACCTGACGCTGCGACTGCCAATCAAGGTTATGTGCCAAACCCTACGCCTATGCAGCAGGGTTATGTGCCAAGCGCAACCTCAATGCAGGCTCCTCCAAAAAAGAAGACCGCAATGATTATCGCCATTGTGATCGTGGCTGTAATCTCAATTGGCTTTGGCGTCACAGTCTTTTTTCTCATGAACGCCCAGCCGCGAATATATGTACCGGAAAACTCCACAAGCGTGGCATCGGAGTCTACCCAGACACAAGGTGGAGATGCATCTGATCAGGAATCGCAAGACGCAACACAGCTACCTGCTAAAGACTCCGCAGACTCAACAACACAACCACCTGACCAGTCAAGTACTATCCCACCAAGCTCCATAACTGCACCTACCGACGATGACCCGGCGCTGGCTTCACAAGACCCGGTGTATACTGCGCCAAAGGATGTCAAGGTATCTGTTGACGACTTTAGCTGGTATGACAATTTTTCGGGCATCAACAACTTGCCTGCCGGAGCAAAATATATCGAGAACGACCCCAAGGCTCTTTTTGGCACCTGGAAAGGCATGATCCTGGCAAAGTATGGGTACGAGCTGCAGCCATCCACCTACAGCTGTGACATAGGTTATCCAAGTGATGGAAACTATGACGCGGCAATATATTTATACGAGAAGGGATATTTTGGCGTGGATGGTTGGACTGAGCAAGACGGAGAGCTGGTGGCAACTGCATCATGCATGTCGATAGGCAACTCATTGTCTTTTAAAATTCAAAACATTTCCTATACGCTGGTCTTTTGGGAAAACGGCAATAAGCAGTATGCGTTATTTGAATACACCGAAGGCTCTACACCTTTCACTATGATGCTCGTGCGGGATGTAAAATAAAATTGGGAGAAGGATATCATGAAAGTGATACAAAGACGACTGTGGCTTAGCGGCATTACAATAATAGTTGCGCTTCTTCTTTTACTCATGTTCATCATTCATGAAGAGTTTTTGTTGGCAGTTATAGCTGTTTTTGCAACTTTAGCAGGTCTCGTTTCTTTATTTTTAGGTTTGCAATATCGAGAGTCTGCAAAATTGATCATCGAGAACCGCTTGCTTGATATCTGTCCTGTAACGATCAGCGCCGGGAACTCCAACAGCAACTCTGTGCGCCAACCGGTAGAGTGTGTTTTATCTCCTTTTGGACTACTGATAGGCGGCAAAGTATACAAGTTTGGGCGCGACGGGATACGCCTGCATTCAATGGACATCGGAGTGTCTCAAATAACTGTAGGGTTTGGCAGCGACAAAAACAAGTGCAGTGCAGTGCTTTTAGTTGATCCGTTAGATGCGGATCAGATTGCCAAGATCACAGAAAGGATGATATGCGAGGCCGGAATCACACCTCGCATATCTATATGACAGCTACACCTTGGTCGGAAGACTTTATGAAGAATTATCAATGGCTGGATGAATGCTTGCTAAGCAAGCAAGGTACGAAAAAAGTCTTTCAGCCTGCCTGGCAGGCTTACAGGTACTTACTTGGTGAAAAAATGTATGCTTACATTGGTATCAATGACCAAAACGGCAGACCAATAATAACACTCAAGCTAGATCCATTTTTTAGTAACACACTACGCAACCAGTACGAAGACATTGTACCTGGATACTACATGAACAAAACGCACTGGAGCTCAGTTTATCTTGATGGAGAAGTGCCCAAGACACTGCTAGAAGATATAGTATCCGCTTCATACGATGTAATGTTTTCGTCGCTAAGCAAAAAGGCAAAAGCACTAATATCGAGCGAGTAAACAAAACGCACGCTTCTGCATAAAAATCATCTACGAACATTAAATTAGTGTTTAACCTACTAAACGCTATTCTGCGATCTCAAAACCTAGTCTTTTCACTCGCCCAAAACGACCGTGGTAGTCTGAGCCGCCTGTGCAGATTAGGTTGTATCTTTCTGCAAGGTGATCGCATGTTTCCCAGTCATTTGATCCGTGGTCATGGTGGTATTTTTCGATGCCACGCAAACCGTAGCTTACGAGCTCTTCAACTAGGTCGTAGTTGCCTTGTTGTCCGGGGTGTGCGAGTACGGCTACTCCGTTATCTTTGGTAATGGCGCGAACCGCATCACGTGCATCAACGTAGCTTATATCTTGCACACATATTCCTGAGCCCTTGAATAACGAGTGGTAAAGCTGTTGGTAGGCATCTGAGTCGTAAGGCTCATCAATAAGCGCTGCCATAATATGCTGTTTGTATAGAGCGGTTCCGGCTTTAGTATACGCTTGAACCAAATCGATATCGATAGCATATCCGGCTTGGATCAACTGATCTAGCTGCCACTGCGAGTTATAGTTTCGACGTTTTAGTAACTGAGCGCAAAAAGCTTCAATGGCGGGTGATTTGCTTGTGAGACCATACCCGAGTATGTGCACTTTACGCTCACGTAAATAATCCCAAGCACTTATTTCAATGCCGCCTATGACCTCAACTTTGTAAGTAGAGGCCATATCGATTGCTTCATCTAATCCGGCAGTGGTGTCATGGTTGGTAAAAGCAATAAGTTCAATGTCGCTTTTTGCTGCTTGCACGAGCACTTCGGCAAAGGTGTCCGATCCATCGGACATTGTCGTGTGTATATGAAGGTCACAGCGCTGAGATTGCAGATTTGCACGTGCAAGTCGTTCAAGCAATTCTTCAGATGTAGCGGCGCGCGCACCATCGCTCATACTATTGCACCCTCCTGCATGTTAAACTCCTTATCGCAAAGACCCTCCATGAACTCTAGGTCGTGGAATATTCCCAACATGGTGGTGCCTCCGTCTTTGAGCTGTTCAATGAGATCGCGTACTTTTATCTTTGATGCATTATCCAGCGAAGCAGTAGGTTCATCAAGTAGCAGCAAGCGCGGTTTTTTGATCATCGCCGCAGCAATGTTCAGCCTCAACTTCTCACCACCCGAAAATGTGCGCGGATGCACATCCCAGAGGTCTTCGTTGATAGCAAAGTGATGCAACATGAACTTGGTTTGTTGATGGCACATCTCCACCGCATCGCAGCCATAAGCCTCAAGAGCGCTTTGCATGACGATGTCGTAAGCGCTACGCCTAGGTAAAATGTTTAAAAACTGCGAAACGTAACCAATCTCATTGGTGCGCAAATAGACCATTTGCCTTTGTGTTGCTTTTGACAAATCTAGTCTGCCAAAAGCTTTGGAATCGTAAAAGATTGACCCGGATTCAGGCAGGTTGGTTCGATATATTGAGCGAAGTATTGTCGATTTACCGCTACCGCTTTTTCCGGTAATACCCACAAACTCGCCGGGCATAAGAGTGATGTTTATATCTGTGCAACCTGTGATATGGCGATTAATTGTATGGATGGTAAAAGACTTTGTCAGACCTTTTATCTCAAGCAGTGGAGAAGCTGAAGTTGGAACTTGTGTTTTTTGCATTACTTGTTCTGCCTCAGATATAAGCGTACTTGCCGTTACTGACATTTAAGCTACCTGCACATTCTCACTAAATAACTGATCTTTTTCATCGTATATGAAGCTTGGAGACAGTGCGTTGTGATTTTGCTCTATAGATGCGTTAGCCCCACTTGAAGCTATGACTGGATAGCGACTTTGATGGACGCAATTACCGCCAACTAATACATCTGTAACAACCGGGATTGTTTTTGCCAGACCGCCTTCATTTGCAGGGAGCTCTCTGACCACAATAATGTCGGCACGTTTGCCTATAGCAATTGAACCAACCTTGTCGGCAATGCCGGCAGCTTGTGCCGGTTTTGATGTGACCAGCGCAAAAGCCTTATGGAGCGGCAGTCCTACTTCATGGTGGAGAATGAACACCGCACTTAAAAGGGCGGCGGGATAGTAATCACTGCACAGAATATCGATCGCACCTTCACTGACCGCTTCTCTAGCCGAAAGATTTCCCGAATGTGAACGCCCCATTAATACATTTGGAGCTCCGGCTAGTGTGTGCATTCCGCGTGATCGTGCACTTTTGGCAACATCAAGCGTGATCGGAAACTCAGAGATAGCCACCTCAAGACGTTCCATGGAGTCCAATTTTTCAAGCGAATCATCATCATGAGATGCCACGGCAATACCTCGAGAGTGGGCAAGCTCAGAAAGTGTCAGCATCTGTTCAAGCGAAAGCTTTTTGCTTGTTTGCTGTGTTTTGATAATATCAGCAACTTGCTTGTCACTGAGCTCGCGATAACCCTTGAGCGTCTGACCGAATAAGTCCGTATCTCCATACTGCCCTTGTCCGGGTGTGTGATCCATAAATGACAGCATATCTACGCTGCCTCTTTCAACAAGACTTTTGATCTCCTCGTAGCGATTGACTGAATCTATCTCAACACGAAGGTGTAAGCGATGGCGAATAAGATGAGCTTTTTCCTCAACATTTTTTGCGCGTAATACCTCGTTGATAAGCTTGGTAACATTCTCAAAATTTCGAATCGGCTTGCTGTCGAAGACCAAAGCTTGGTAGACCGACAACGAGTGAAACATTGTCGTAATCCCATGTGTAGCAAGCTCTCGATCGGCTTCAATAAGCGAGGATTGCATGTCCATCACAACGCTGGGGCGAGGACTAGCAACGTTTTCAATATAGTCAGAGTGCACATCGATCATTCCGGGTGCCACAAATGCACCTTGAGCATCGATAATCGTTGGCTTCAAGATGTCAGACGGGTTTTGCTCAAGGCGCTGCGAGCTAGGTCTGATTGCCACAATGCGGTCATTATTTATATGTGCATCGTGATTTGGCAATACAGCATCTTCGCAGATAACTGTACCACCGGCAATGATGATTGTTGTGTCGTTCAACTTATTGTCCTTCTTTCTTAAATGCCCTAAAGCAACGAATAAACTAGTTGCTGCGTGTAAGCGTGTTGAGGATCTTCGAGAATCTGATCGGTCAATCCGTGTTCGATAATGCGTCCGTCAAGCATCACAACCGTGCGATCGGCAAGCATGCGCACAACAGCCAGGTCGTGACTTACTACAAGCATGCTCACCTTTAAATCTCGGCGGATTTGCAATATCAGATCGAGCACATTTGCTTGCACCGAAAGATCAAGCCCGGTCGTCACTTCGTCAAGCAGCAAGATAGGCGGATTATTTGATAGCGCTTTTGCGATCTGCACACGCTGTTGCATGCCACCTGAGAAGTTCTTGGGCGGCTCGATACTCCTGCGATCCGGTATATTTACGCGTTTAAGCAGATTTTTGCCGCGATCACACATATTCAAAACATTGCGATCTCCTGACGCGATAAGTTGCTCGGCGATGTTTGACAGCGAGGAGTAGTTCATCCTAAGTCCCAGGTAAGGGTTTTGATAGACCATGCCAAAGACTGTATTTCTAATGCGCCTTTTTTCTTGGGACGAGAGCTCTAAGATATTTTGCTCACCACCGTCATAAGGTTTAACCTTAATTTGACCGGCACTTGCATCTTGATCAAAATAAAGGCACTGCATCATTGTTGATTTGCCACTACCCGACTCACCAACAACACCAACGATCTCGCCGGGGTACACTTCAAAACTTACATCTCTTACCGCATGCACCGATCCGCATTGTGGGCAAATATTTCTCTCAAGCTCTGCTTTGGGATCATTGCAATAAGAACAACACGATCCAAAGTGTTTGGAGAGATGTTCTACCAAAAGTGATGGTTTTTCTGCCGGTAGCGAGATCTCCGGCCTTGCATCAGACTGGCACGCATGCATCGTAGGAGTTTCTCGATGGCCTGCTGATATCTTCTGATCTTCTTTTGTAAGTACTGTGGCAGTCATTAAAGACTCCCTTCTTCTTGCTGAGCTACACGTGAGGCACACCAGGCTGTGTCGTTGCAGCAGTAATACACATCTCCGGTCAGCTCATCCACAAGTTCGTCAAGATATACGTCTCCGGCACCACAAAAGGCGCAGTTTTTTCCGGCGAAGTTTTCTACCGAAAATGGGTAATCATCAAAGTCGAGCGGTTGCACAGTGGTGTAAGGTGGCACGGCATAGATCTTTTTTTCTCGCCCTGCTCCAAGTAGCGTCAAGTTTTCACTCATGTGCAATTTAAGGTTATCGAAGCGAGGAATGGGTGACGGCGCCATGATGTAGCGCTCATTGACCTTTACCGGATGATCTGCCCCGGTTACGGTTGCTCCAAAGCGAACGATTTGATCAAATAAACCAAGCCAGGCACCGGTGTAATCCGCCTCAGCATGCAAAGTGCGCGTCTTGGCCTCGCTTGGCTCAAACTCGCGCAGCGGTTCGGGAGTGGGTACCTGCAAAACAAGTATCTGATCTGCACGCAACGGTTTTTCAGGTATACGATGGCGTGACTGAATAATGCTTGCACATTCTGTTTTGGTAGTTGTTTCAACATCAGTTGTGGCTTGCACCAGCTTCTTTATGTTTACGGCGTTCACGCTTTCATCAGAGCCCTGATCGATGACTTTCAAAACATCATCCTCACCGATTATGGCAAGCGTAATCTGCAACCCACCGGTTNNTAGGCATCTCACGTGAAGCAAAGGGAACTTGATAGCCGGGAATCGCCACGCCTTTCATGATCGCACGTCTAATTTCGCGTTTTGATGCTTCGTCAAAGAAAGCAAAGTTATAGAGTTGTTCCACGGTTCTTACCTCACTTCTTCTTTGCTGCCAGCGTCAGCTCTGGTGTTGCGTACACTTGAAAGCTTGGACTGAAACGTAACATAATGCGGAAGCTTGAGATGAGAGATAAACCCGGTCGCTTCGATACCGTCAACGTGATACAACACAAACTCCTCATCTTGTGTTGGAAAACGTTTATCGCCACACATCAAGCAATTATCAAGCACGCTCATGGCGATCGCTTTTGTTTCTAAACCACCTATCACCATGCCATATCCCACTTTAAAACCAAGCCTGTCGGAGCCGTCATCGTTTTTTTCTTCAACTTCAAATAGACTTTCAACCTCGGTCACAGGCACTGCGCCAACGTAATACGCGTCTTCTTCGGTTCCGGACTCAAGCGGTGAATCGATGAGAACTTCGACAGTTCCGTAGCGCAACTCGCCTACAGTTGGGTGCGCAGGGCCAAATCCACGTATTGCCGCATAACCTAGGGCACTTACTGCCTGTGTCATGCCTCGTGCAAGCGTTTGCAGCCGTGCCGATCTTGGTGCAGGAAACACAAGGGGCTCCATCGTTACGTCTACAGGTTTGGAGTCGTCGTGATCGTGCAGAGGCAAAAGCCCTTCTTCGCGCAGGTAATCAGCAACTTTGGGCATTTTGCCGCTTTGGGCAAAGTTGTTGCTGTGGACAGAGTTGTCGCTGCTGGCAAAGGCATCCATCTGCTGCACTTCATCAGTGTTTTCTAGCGCGACATCATCAAGAGCCTGTTTTCTCCAGCTATCCTCTAATACTTCCTTGGCACTGCATAGTGTCTCATCGGTTTCTGCCATGAGACTAAAGTCGATAAGTCTGTGCGAATAATCCCTGGTTGCGCCTAAAACCTGTCCGCCGGGAATGTCTTTAAATGCTGCAGAAATGCGCCTTTTAACATACATGGACTCCGTTTCTACAACCCTGCTCACATAAGGACGTTCAAGCGTGGAGCGAAATGCACGCAGCAAAAATACTGTCTCTTCCGGTGAACCTTGTGTTTGCTTNNGGCAAGTGCCGCAAGTTCGGGTGCGTATAATGAGCTCTCACCCATGACCTGATCTATAAGATCGGGAAAAGCCACCTGTATGGCTTTAACTTCAACACTTTTTTTTGACTTTATTCTCTGCCACTCCAGAAGTTTCAAACTTTCTTCAATGGCTTCTTGACCACCTCGTACAGCTACATATGCCATTAATTTGCCTCCGATAAGTTGTCTGTAAGCGAAATAAATGATGTTCGAGGAATGGCTACAATCCCACCAACGCGATCGACCAAAATGATGTCTATGCCACAAGGAAACTCATCGCAGCGTTTATTGCGTGCCTCTAACCAGCTAATACGGTCTATTCCAAAAAAGTGCTCGTCTTTGACACCGGGACCTTTAACGGACACCCGAAAAAGATTAGTTGTATCTTCGACTTTTGATGCAAGCAAGTCGCATTCGATAAACAGAGTAGCTCCGGTTTCCGGTGAAGCAAGAGTGCCGCCACGTGCTACCAAAACTGCCTCGGCAACTAGGGCATCCTCCGCATTATTGAAAACGGCTATAAAATCCGCTTGACCCACCGTTATGACTCTAGCGTGAGTTTCGGCCATTATGACTTGCTCAAGATGACTGTTTGCGGGTTGCTTGTCTTTTTCTTCTATCGTATCCAACTCAGCTGATGCAGTTACCAGAGCTATCGATGTTGCTTGGTCAACAAAGGCATCTATGAGCATTACGAGAGAAAACGTCACGCCCGGATAGCGCACTTCTTCGCTTAACGGACTCGGCAGTGTTGTTATCAAGCCCGGTCTGGCCATCGCATCAAGGCATACCTTGAACACATTTTGCATGTGCAGAGCTTCACTTCTTGAGGCACTCACTATTCGTCACCTGCCATCGTTGAAAACGCTACACGAGTACGCTCTATCAACGTGTCGTCTTTAAGGCGCATTTCATTTAGGCGTTTTGCCTCTTGTTCTATCTGCTGCTCCCACTTGCCTATTTTGTCAAAATCTTGCTTAGAGTAAAATGCTGCATCGATGACAGCCAGATTGTAAGCCAACTTTCTATTGCTCCCAAGCACATAACCAAATCCCATCCCCTCTCCTATCTTTACGCGGCAAGAACACATGAGCGCTTCGCTGAGATAAAACAAGCTGTTTTGGGCACTTTCTCGCACCTTTATCATCACAAGTTCTTCGTGAGGCGCATCAAGGGTCACTACTTCGCAAGCTTTTCCTACTTCTTCTGCGATTTCTTGCGCAATAGTTTCATCCCCCTCTACCAGGGTNNTTATATCGATTCAATTGTTGCTCCTTTATGCACCATATTTTTATGAGTTAACGATGTATCGTTTGCGCAATTGTGTGGCTACAATCTCAAGCGTAATTGCAACAGCAAGGCAGAGATAGACAATGAGTCCGACTTCATGGAAGCTGTAGTAAAAATTTCCTGCCAAAAAGAGCTGGTAGCCAATGCCACCTGCCCCGGCAACCGCTCCCACAGCTACTGCATTTACAAAGTTGATCTCAAACCTGATAAATGTCCAAGAGAGTATCTCGCTAGTTTTCTCCGGCACTACCGCAGCAAAAACGATCTGCCACCACGAGGCACCACAAGCACGCAAAGCCTCGAGCGAGCCTTTGTCAATTTCTTCAAAGCTTTCCGAATACGCCTTTACGAGATAAGCAACGCTATGAAACATCAAGCCGATAACAGCAGCTTCGGGACCGAGTCCTATCGCAACCGTAAATATGAGCACCCAAAGTATTGTTGGCACTGCGCGAAAAAACGACATCAAGGCCTTAATCACATTACTCAATACCTTGTTCGACAAATTAACTGCGGCCAACAGACTTAACACAAAAGCAAAAACCGCTCCAATAAAAGTGGTAAGCAGCGCAAGTGCCAACGAGACAAAAAGTCCTGTTATCACATCGGTGAGTGTAAAATGCCCATCCAGCCCCGGTTGAAGCATCATAATAAGAAAGTCTTCACAAGCCGATACAAGTGCCACCAAAAAAGGAACTTTTCCGTAGTTCATCACGATGAGCGAAAACGTGGTCAGCAAAACCAATGCCGTAAGCACCACCAAAACAGCTGCATTTTGTTTGTTCATCTTTCGGGTTCTAATTTTTCCGCTGCGAGTATAAAGCAATTTTTCTGTCATATGATCTGCCTCCTCACATAATTTGAGATAGTCTCACAGACAATAACTGCCACAACAATTGCAATTAGCACCAACCCGGCTACGTCATAGCGAAATCCTTTGTAGTACAGATCAAACACAAAGCCGATACCTGTACCTGTCAAAATCCCTATCAAGGTCGCGTCGCGTATGTTTGTCTCGATCATATACAAGACCCAACTGATCACCGAAGTGATGGTCATTGGAATGACAGCTTGCACTATGATCGAAGCGTAACCGGCACCGGTCGCACGAAGTGCCTCGACAGCGCCCGAACTCACTTCATCAATGCTTTCAAGGTAGCAGCGAGTTAGGTAGCCAAAACTGGTGAGAAACAAAGCAAAGAATCCGGTGAACTCACTTTGTTTGAATGAAAAAAGCAAAATGAAAGCCCATGCCACAATTGGAATATTGCGAAAAAGTGATGCGATTCCGCGCACAGCAATAACGACCGGACCACCAATGCCTACTGACCTAGAGCCTAAAACGGCAAAGATAAAGGCAAATACAGCAGCAATGCAACTTGAAGAGATTGCGATGAGAACCGTACTGCCTAGTGACGTGAGGATGCGTTCGGTCTTGGAAAATGATTCTATAGTTGGCACAAAATTAGAAGCCATCCATAAAAGACCTGAAGGGATATCCATCAGTGAAGATATTATGTCAAAGCCTACATATCCACCGGCAAGCGCATTTAGTGTAACAAATAGCACAAAAAGTATTACCACTGATAAACTGCGCTTGCGAAAAAATGAGCGGTCTATCGTGGTAGCTGTGGATAGACTTGCAATGTCAGTCGTTTCTACTTCCCTGTAAATACCGGAGGCTTGTTGTGCATTATCCTTAGTTGTTTTGCCTTTCGTAAATCGACGAATTGAGTTGCGAAAGCTCATGAGGCAACCCCTACAACGTCTGCGACTTCAACTCTTTCATGGGTATAGTGGTTGCGATTGACTTGTTCTTTCACATACGTGGTTCCGTAAATATAGGCAATGGCCTTTGCGTCAAGTTCATTAGGTGTGCCGTCAAACACCAGTTTTCCGTTTTTTAGACCCAAGATGCGATCAGAGAACTCAATAGCATAATCAACCTGATGAAGATTCACTAGGCAGGCAATGCCCAGATCGTCAACGACACTTCTCAGGTGCTCCATGATAATGCGTGATCCTTTTGGATCAAGACTGGCAATCGGCTCATCGGCAAGCATCAACAACGGCTCTTGCACCAATGCGCGAGCAATGCCAACCCTTTGCTTTTGCCCGCCGGAAAGTTGATCGCACCTGCGATACGCAAAATCTTCCATGCCAAGACGGTGTAGTGTTTCGAAGGCAAGCATTTTTTCATCTTCGCTGTACAGGCCAAGTACGCCTGCAAGACTAGACTTGTATCCAAGGCGACCCTGCAACACGTTTTCGATAGCAGTAGAGCGAGAAACAAGATTGTAGTGTTGAAAGATCATGCTGATCCGTCTTCGCGCATGCCTCAGCTCACGTTTTTTTAGCGATAACAGAGGTTTTCCGTCAAACTTAATAGACCCCTCGCTGGGATCGATCAGGCGGTTTACGCAACGCAACATTGTTGACTTTCCCGCTCCTGATGATCCGATAATTGATACAAATTGCCCTTTTTCTATTGAAACAGAAACTCCGTCGAGCGCCTTGTCCTTGCCTCCGTACTTTTTTGACACCGAATCCATCACCAGTAACTCTTGATGAGACATGTCAGTTTTCCTTTCTGACGAGCTGAACCAAATACACTTACCTTGCACACCTCAAAGTCCGCCAATACCTTGTGGCTCGGCGGACTTGTAGATGTACATGCTGATCGTTTATTTGCTTAGCTTTCTGATAGGCTCATACCAGTCGTCACTAACCGTAACGAAACAACTCTTTTCTGAACTCTTTTTGAATATGCCTTTTTCTTCCTTGCCAACGAAGATTTTTTTGTTGTCTGCAACTTCTTTGGAGGTAAATAGATCAACGATCTTCTTACGAGTCTCATCGTCAATTGCATCATGATTGAACACGAAAGGCGCATTCAAAACAGCGGTGATGGAGATAATGACAAACTCCTTGCCGCGAACCGTATCAAAAGGTGCCTCAGCATTATCTTTAGCCTTATACACAGCACCAACAGAGTTTGCCTCACCGGAAACGAGATCAAGATGCATGTCTACATCAACATCATCAAATGCAGCTGCTTCGCAAGCACCGGAGAGCAGGTTTACAACCGAACCAACGTGCGATCCGCCAAAAATAACTTCTGAGAAGAACTTGCCGCCTTCAAGAAGTTGTTCATTGGACTCAAGATTGAACTCCTTAACGATACCTGCAGAGGGAACCTTGAATCCGGAGGTGGATGTATTTGTCACAAAAGAAAACGACTTGCCTTTGATATTTTTAATGGAGTATTTGCTGCCATCCTTGTACTTGTCAGCATCTTCTTTACGCACACAAATACGGCTGTAGTAACGAGCACCTTCAAGGCCTCCATCGCTATCACTATTAGTAAATGCCGCTAATACCTTGGCGTTTTTCTTGTTTGCCTGAACATAACCCTCGGCACCAAGCAGCGCCATTTGAACCTTGCCTGAGGCGATCGCTTCGATAGCAACATTGTAGTCCGTTGTGGTCATGAGCTCGACTTCGGCACCGGAAGCCTTTTTGATAACCTCGCCAAAAGCTTCACGTGAAGGAGTCAGGTCTGCCGCTGAATTGTCCGGAAGCCATACCATGGTGATCTTCTTTGCAGCAGGTGCATCTGCTTTTCCGGAATTGGCTGATCCGGTAGCAGTGCCACTTGGAGCGGCACAACCAAACATCGCACTTAACGCCCCAATTGCAAGTACTGCCGCTCCACCGGTAATAAATTGGCGTCTGGAAACCTTGCTTTCAATCATTTAATCCTCTTTCTTAATACACTGTCAAAACTCATTCATCTGAGGAACAAAGAACGTAAGGCTCATAATTGAGTTGTTCAAGAGAGAAAAGCGCTCGCTTGCCTTAAGTTATCTTTGTCACAGACAACAAATTAAATGTATTTTGTTAAGAGTCTATAAAATAATTATCAAGATCAGGTCAATAACACACAATGGTGGCAAAGCGAAGCGCAAAAGCTACTCGTCAAAGAGATCGAAGTGGGTTCCTGTTCCGGCAGCCAGAAGAATCAAGTGATTTTTAATAATCTGATAGACGAGCAGCTAATCAGGTTCTATGTGGCACTCTCTAAAGCCGACCATTTCACCTTTCAGGGGGTGGACGCGATATTCTCCGGCATCTGCTCGCGAAAGCGGAAATCCATAACAAACGGTTTATTCTTCATGTAAAACTAGATTCCCACCTGCGCGGGAATGACAGAACAAGCCTTTTCGAACACCTTATGGTCGGGGTGGTGTTACAGAAACTTTTTGGAATAGAACGTTAATCAGCAATAA
>DBCW01000132.1:9060-11769 GCA_002293265.1 Eggerthellales bacterium UBA948 | reverse complement strand
CAAAACCCATCAAACTCAGCAAATACTACAGGAGTAGACAGCACGTTTACAGCAGACCTTTCAGCTTGCTTCAAAAGCTCACCTTCCTTGTGTACGCACCTCATCACTGTGGTTTTAGTGATCCTAACTCCCGTTTTATCAAAAAACTCCTTTGCAGTCTTTTCAAATGACACATCAGCACTGCGTCTTACTATCCATAAAAACGCATTTGCATCGATGCGACCATACGCTTTGATTCCCAGTATCTCATCTAGTAGGTGGCGCCTTGAACCGAAGCCATCAAGGTACACGCGCCTCTTGTAGGTCACTTCGCCAAGCAGTGTAATGAGTGTGCGCTTCGGGCGCTCCAACACTTTCCATTCTTTTGGCACTTGACCAAACAGCTCATCATCCATACGCTCAAGGTCAATACGAACGGCTTCACTGCCTATTGCTCTTAAAGTCTTTTCTGTGAACTGGCTAAACTTTCCAAAGTCTTCGGTAGATAAAAGATGTGGATATAAAATTTCGGCTAGCACAGTGGAGATTAACGCGATATCATTTGTCACTTGGGGTTTCCTTTCTCTTTGGTTTTGGTAGACAAAAGATTTTAAGGAAACCCCTTTCTTATCTCAAATTATCAATCCGTTATCGGTCAGCTTTAACCACTCCACTTGTGATCAACACGTAAAAAAGTTACTCACTCACTCTCCAGAACCGTGTAAACAATTTAGGCACAACAGCAGAGTTTAACTATGCTGGCAGGGTGCCTTATTCTCACGCCACAATTTGTGACTTGCAGTTTTGGCGCGCATGATACTTTTGCTCGCAGCGCAGTAAACACAAATTTGACCGCCCAAACAAGTAGACCCGCCAAATTGGCGGGTCTACTTAGATTGCTATCTAGTGGCGATTGGCACAGTTTTACTTATGCTCCTCTTCGCCGAGGTCGTCTTCGCCAACGATGTTGTGAAGCTCGGGGTCGTATACTAGTCCGCCGTGCTCNNCCAACTATGTTGTGTAGCTCGGGATCGTATACCAGTCCGCCGTGCTCTTTCCAGCCAAACATCATCTTTGAAGGTGCAAGACCCTCAACGTTGGCCAGATAGGCATGCAGGAACATGAACAAGATGAATACAAACATCAAGAAGAAGTGCACGATGCGGGTGATCATGATCGAGCCCATCAGCTCATTAAACGCTGCAAAAGGACCAATGTTTGCAGTTGGTGCCCATAGGCAAAGCCCTGTAAAGGCCATGATCAAGATCAGTACCGGGATAAGAACGTAGGTAATCTTTTGCGGAACGCCATACTTTCCACCCAGCGGGTGCTCTTTTTTCATAAACAGGTAGTACTTGATCCAAGCGCCAAGCTGATGACGATTGTCTTTTTGCGGCAAAAAGCTCTTGTAGTCCGGCTCAAGCTTGCGAGTACCACCGGCAGGTGCTGACTTGACAATAAAGGCCAAGACCACGCGAGCGAGGCAGTTTGCTACAAAGACCAGCGCACAGAACATATGCAGGCCACGGGCAATTCCCATGAATCCGGGGAAGAATGGGAAGTGGATATAAAAGCCCGAGAAGATGAGAAGCAACATCGAGACAAGGTTGATCCAATGTGTAAATACAAACGGCAGCGGATGTGCCTCACGATAATGTGCTAAATGTGCCATTTTACTTCACCCCCCATGGACTCGTGACAGTGCTGAACTTCTTGCCGGTCTTAGGCTCAGTGATATGTACCGCACAAGCGATACAGGGGTCAAAGCTGTGTACGGCACGCATTGCATGAATTGGCTTATCCAAATCCTCAACCGGCAGACCCATCATGGCCTTTTCCATCGGACCTTGAGCGCCCTTTTCGTCACGTGGAGAAATGTTCCAAGTTGAAGGAATGATGATCTGATATTTCTCGATAATATCGTTGTTTACCTTCATGTAGTGATACAAAGCACCACGCGGAGCTTCCCACATACCGGCACCCTCGCCTGTCGTGGTAGATGGTTGTGCAAATGTCTCAAGATCTTTAGCCTCGCCGCCCTTGATAGCAGCGATGAGCTCTTGGATCCACTCCACCAGTTTATTGGCTACATATTGGGTCTCGATATTGCGAGCACCTGTACGACCAAGTGTGGAGTTAAGAACCTCAACTTTACCGGCAACACCTAGTGCAGACAAAACGGTATCAATACCTTTTTTGATCTCCGGAACGCCGCGATTGTAGGCTACGAGCAGACGAGAAAGTCCACCGGCCTCAAACGGCAGGCCATCGTAACGTGGGGCTTTATCCCATGTATATGGAGTGTTGGCTTTTGGATGATCGCGAATGTCGGACAAGATGTACTCGTCCTTATACATGGGAGCAGTAATGCCCTGACGTGGATTGATAGGAGTTCCGTCGTCGATGCTCTTGTCGTAGAACGAATACGCGGTGGTCTCGGTGATGAGGGTCTCATCCCAGTTTTGCACCGTCTTGTATTTGCTCTCGTTAAAGCTCCAAACACCACCGGGGAGATAGCGCTCTTCCGGCTTAAAGCTGGGAGATTCAAAAACGCCCCAAGCAATGTAGTTTCCATCGGTCTTGCCGTAGAAGAAGTCACTCTCTTCGCCCTCGGCCTCAAGATATGCACCGGCAATTGCCAGTGTGTCGGGAATCATGGTGTTGGTAACCCAGTCTCTTAGCCTTATGGCTCTGAACAAGATGTCGTCCAGCTTTTCTTCGGTTGGCACA
>DBCW01000132.1:0-9022 GCA_002293265.1 Eggerthellales bacterium UBA948 | reverse complement strand
CAGCCTGCATTTCCAGTGCCTCAAGATAGTGAGCGGTGCCGATAAGGTCTAGCTCAGGAGAGAGCTTGTAGGCAGACTGACCATCATGATTCTTGGCATCAAACCAGTTACCGGAAAAAATTGAGAGCTGACCGTTGTCGGCAAACCCTTTGAGGCGAGCTTGAATACCGGCAAAATCTGCAACAGTGGTGCCCGCTGCGTGCGCGAGGTCTAAAGTGGCCTCGATATCAGCAGACAAGGCGTTGATTGGATTTACATAATCCAAAGCCGCCAGGTTGTAGAACCATAAAATATGGGAGTGCAAAAACTGCGAGCCCTCTACAAGGTTGCGGATAATGCGGCCGGCGTTTGGAAGCTTTTTGTAGAAAGAGTCGTCCGCGCCATAGCTTTTCTCGGCAGCAATACATGCAGCGTGAGCATGAGATACCGGGCATACGCCGCAGATACGCTGCGTGATGTAAGCCGCGTCAGCCGCTTTGCGGTTCTCCAGCACAAGCTCCATACCACGGAACAATCCGCCGGATACCCAGCTGTTGGTAACAACACCGTTTTCTACCTCCATGTCAATACGGAGGTGTCCTTCGATGCGATTTACAGGGTCGATGATCGAAGAGCCGTTTGGTTTTTTACCGGCTGCAACGTTTGAAACTACCGCTCCCAGTGCAGGATTAGCCTTGGTGTTTCCACCCGGAGAATCGGCGGGCGCCTCTCCGCTTGTTGGCGTAGCTACTACTTCATCTGGCATTATTCATCGCCTCCTTTCGCATCTTGATCGTCTTTTTTATCAACTGATTTTAGTTTTCCGTTTGCCGCTCTGGCAGCAAGTACAGCGTCTGATACCGGGCCAATAGCTTGATCCGGATGATTCTTATCCCAAGCACGCTCGGCCTCAAAGTCTGCGCCGCCCTTGGTGCGACCGGTGACTTTCATGCCAATACCGTGAGCTACAAGCGCTAATGCAAAGACACCTGTCACGGCACCTGCAAGTGTCATGGGTTGTACCGGGATATCACCAAACATGATTGGTCTAAAGCGCTTCAGGAATGGAGCATTGGTCTCTACCCAGTTATGTCCGGCTTTTAGCGGATTAGCTTGGGCACAACCGGCACACGGAGCACCGGACTCAACGCACCAGCTGCTGCGACGGTTCCAACGAACTATTGGGCAGTTGCTCTTGGTCTGCGGACCTTTGCAGCCAACAGGATAGAGGCAATAGCCCTTCTTCTCCTCCTCGGAACCAAACTGATAAACAAACTCGCCGTTTTCAAAATGACCACGGCGCGGGCAGTTATCGTGAATGTATTGGTCAAACATCAGTGAAGGCATGTTGTAACCGTTGAGTGCGGGAAGTTTTCCTACCAGCAAAACGTCAACAAACATGGCAATGATGTGCTCAGGATTTGCCGGACAGGTAGGAATATTGATGATCGGCGGGAGTTTGCCGGGATCAAGTTCGTACTCAAAGTTTCCGGCAGCCATCTCTTTTTCCAGGAACTGTTGCACGCCGATAGCGCCTCCCGGATTTGGAGCAGCAGCTTGCCAGCCACCATCAACAGCGCAAGAACCAACACTGAGTATTGCGTCAGCTTTGGCAGCTGCATGCAAAACTATGTCAGTACCTTTCTCGTTAGCGATCTTTAGCGCTGCACCGTCCCAGCCCTCCATGATCGCACCTTCGATGGCCAAGATATATCCACCGGCGTTGATAGTCTCCTCTTTAGCTTCTTCCAGAGAAAAACCTGCTCCTGCGGATAAAGTCTCGGCATAGTTCAACGAAATGAGATCGAGAACTATGGTGGCAATGTCCGGCGTCTCCGCCGACGCCAAAGATTCTGTACAGCCTGTACATGATGCCAACTCAAGCCAGATCACCGGTTTGAGCGCCTTTCCTTTTGTACCGTCCAGCTGGATGACACTTGTCGCAAATGCCTCGTGGATCTGCGGGGCTAGTGCTTCAGATAAACCCAGCGTCGCCGCGATAGCACCGCAATACTTAAGGAAACGGCGTCGAGAAACACCTCTTTTCTCAAGTAGCTCATCAAACTCGTCGATACAAGCTTCTTTTGTTGTCATACATACACCTCCTCGTGCTTTCGGATTATTCCGAACAGACAACTATATCTAACAACTACTGATCCGTTTATTAGTAGATCAGCTAAAGCACATTAAAAATATTGATACAGTGTAAAGCAGATTATCATCTTATTGGTATGGATTTCAACGGTATTTTATGCATTTCCCCGATAAATGGTAAGCGCAGCTAGCAGGCGGTAAAATCGTGTTACTGATACCATTTTTCGTAACACGAATTTGAGTAAAATTTGGTGTTTTATGCTGCATTCCGACTTGAATAGAAACACCTCGCTTGAGCACTTGGTGGTTATATTTATACTCGTGTAAGGTTAATCTTTAACAAGACTGATTCAAGTTTATAACGGCGAGCCTTACATTCATTGATGCGGCTCGCCGTTATGCTGTAAACCTGTAAAATGCGCTATGACCTAATAGTTCTCAGCTCTCTGCTCAAAATAATCTTGAGGATGAGCACATACCGGACACACGATAGGTGCTTCTGCGCCAAAGTGGATATGTCCGCAGTTCAAACACTTCCAAGCAGATACTCCATCACGCTTAAATACCTCACCCTTTGAAAGGCGTTCTACCAGCTGACGATAACGAGCCTCGTGCTCTTTTTCTACGGCCGCAACGCCGTCAAATAGCTCAGCAATCTCTGTAAAACCTTCTTCGCGAGCTACAGCCGCAAACTCGGCGTACATTTCTGTCCACTCGTATTTCTCGCCGGCAGCTGCATCCATCAGATTGTCTATGGTGCCGGGAACAGCGCCTCTGTCTGTGCCGGTATCACTATGTAATAGCTTGAACCACATCTTTGCGTGCTCACGCTCATTGCCGGAAGTCTCCATGAAGATGTTTTGTATCTGCACGTATCCTTCTTTTTTTGCCTGCGATGCATAATAAGAGTATTTATTGGTAGCTTGTGATTCTCCCGCAAAGGCAGCTTCCAGATTCGCCTTCGTCTTTGATGTTGCAAAGTCTGTCATGTTTTTTCCTTTCCATCCGTCTCCATAAGTGGCTTTTATGCCTTTAGGTCGTTTAACATTCCTTCATTATGCTAATCATAACATCAATATAATGATGTTTGCTCATGAAAGCCAACAACAACCTTGCATACAATTCTATCGTAAATGCAGATATGTGCGATATCCGTAAGCTGATAATTGCAAAACCTTTACGTGAGAGGTTTGCGGCTTTACGAGACTTTATAAGACTTTATAAGACTTGCATAAATGCTTGATTTGAAAAAGAGACGCAGGTAAACTAAATAGCTTAGGACTTTATATAAATGGCTGGATGGACATAACAAAGCCCCATGGGTGGGAAGGATTTGTTTTGTTGAGACAAAATAACGCCGGCTGTGGTGAACAGCTAAAGCTCTCCAAGTTTTTATCCATATTGATTCTTTCATTTACCCTGGTATTTACCTTAGTGCCATCGAAAGCGCTGGCAACTGAGAGCGATATATCGATAGATGCCAGAGCAGTAATTGGTGACGATTATCCAAAAGAATGGAAAAATGCAGCTAACGACAGCATGATAGACACTTGGGGCATGTATAACAGACAGTGCACTTCTTTTGCTGCCTGGCGACTGCACAGCGCAAACAAGTTTAACTTTGATCGTGCAGGACTTAGCTGGATGGCATACGAATGGGGAGTTAATGCACGCAGCTTAGGATACAAGGTCGATAAGAAACCTGCTGTTGGGGCAATCGCATGGTGGAAATCTTCAGGGTCAAATTACTCCGGGCACGTTGCATGGGTTGCAGAAGTAAAAGGAAATACGGTAGTTATTGAGGAGTACAACTTCGACGGTAACGGCAAATACCACAAAAGGTCGATAAGCAAGTCAGACGTAAGCGGGTACATACACTTTAAAGACATTACGCAGAAAACTACCAAACCTGAAGAACCGGAGAATCCCCCCGTCACCGAAGATCAACCGACTACTGAAGATAAACCCGCCGCAAAAAGAGTTACTATCACTTTTAACTATAGCTACAAGGGCGGCCCGAAAACGCTAAAAATTACCGGCGTAAAGGGCAAAACTCTTGCCGGTAAAATGGTAAAGAGCCCCAAGCGGAAAGGTTACGCTTTTAAAGGTTGGAAAAGCATGCGAAACGGATCCGAAATCGGCTTTACTAAAAACACAAAGCTCACAAAATCAATCACCGTTTATGCAAAATGGAAGAAACTCAAATAAGAGTCAAGGAAGTGCCGGGAAGGCACGTCCTACTCCGATAATCCGCCTAGCTCTGATGCTGCCGGATAAGACCCGATCACTTTTACCTCGCGTAACTTAAGGCGCAGGCAGTCCAGAGCAGTTCTCACATTCATATCATCTATGTGCCCTTTAAAGTCTATCCAAAACATGTAGTCACCCAGCGCCTTTTTGGTTGGTCTTGATTGAATCTTTGTCATGTTCAGCCCGGCGTAGGCAAACTCCTCAAGTATCATCAACAACGTTCCCGGACGATCCTCCTTCATAAATAACGCCAGTGAAGTTTTATATCCGTTAGTACTTGAGGGGCTTGGCAGCGCATTATTGCCGATAAGGACAAAGCGTGTCTGGTTGCCAAAGCGGTCTTCAATGCGTTCGCAAATGATCTCGCCACCCAAAAGTTCTGCGGCCAGTGAGTTGGCAATAGCTGCTGTGCTATTGACCGCAATTGCCATACGCACTGCGTCAGCGGTTGAAGCAGCAGGCATGGTTTGAACACTCGGCAAGTTATTTAAGCGCCACCTACGCGTTTGTCCAAGGGCTTGAGGATGCGAAGCAACGGTCTTAATATCTGCAAGCTGCACTCCCGGAGCTGCGATCAAATTGTGGTGAATGTCTATTACTATCTCTGCCCTAATCTGCGCATCTGACGAAAACGCAAAAGCATCAAGCGTCTCATTAACACTTCCCTCAAGCGCATTTTCTATCGGTACAACGCCAAAGTCGGCACGCCCTCTATCCACAAGATCAAATATCTCGGTGATACTTGCACACTCAACAAGTTTGCACTCGCCTTTATCCACAGCCGTAAAAGCGCGTGCGGCTTCGTGTGAATAAGTACCCTCGGGACCCAGATACGCGTATGTTCGTGTGTTGCTGTTTGTTGACGGCATATTTATGCTCCTCTTCTTGTATAGAAACTACATTATACTTAAGCTTCCTTAAGGAAGTGCAGATTTATTGCTTGTGCGTCAGATTTTGTTCAGTTTGTTCCAGGTCTGTCTAATTAGATAGAGGCACTACCGGGCGTAATGTCTCTGTCTGATTGGAGATAGCTGGGGCAAACTGAACAGAAGATGGCACGCAATGAGTAAAGCGGCGCTTCCTAGACAATTGAGATGGAGAGGATTATTTTGGGACGACTAAATGACTGGGACAACTTTGCCGAGCTGGATTTTGAGCGCGAAGAGCGCTGCGGGTTTCCGGAAGTTATTTATGGCGCCGGGAAAACTCCGGATCAGGTGGCCGGCATTATGAAAGCGTTGGTGGAGAAACATGATCGTGTTTTGTGCACCCGCGCTAATTCTGAGCAAGCTAAAGCTGCGCGCCGGGTTGTAAACGATGTTAACTTCGTTGAGTCTTGCGGGGTATTATATGTTGACCAACGCCCGGAGGGTCTGCGCATAAAAGGAACAATTGCCGAAGAAATCTTGGATGACGCATCCGGTCTGGGCAGCGGATACATTATTGTATGTTGCGCCGGCACCAGCGATTTACCGGTTGCCCAAGAGGCGGCTCTGACCGCTTGTATCATGGGATCAAACGTAGGTTTACTCACCGATGTAGGAATTGCCGGCGTGCACCGAGTGCTATCACACGAAAAAGAGTTGCGCAAAGCTCGTGCAATTGTTGCAGTTGCCGGGATGGAAGGGGCTTTGCCGTCCTTGGTAGCCGGACTGGTAGATGTACCGGTTGTGGCTGTACCCACATCTGTTGGTTACGGCGCTAGCTTTGGCGGCATTGCTGCATTGCTGGGAATGCTAAACTCCTGCGCCAGTGGCGTAAGCGTAGTAAACATTGACAACGGCTTTGGCGCAGGCGTAATAGCTCACCGCATTAACGTGCCGCCAGAGAGGTTTAACGCATGATTTTGCATTTTGATTTTTCCACCGGAGCTTCCGGCGACAAAATACTTGGCGCTTTAATCGAGGTTTGTGAGAATCTTGGCGTGGCCGGTTTTGAAGATGTGGAGAGTCTCGCCGCATCATTGGTGCCTGAAGCTAAACTTGAGCGCAAGTCGCTCATGCAGGGCGGCATACAGGCAACCGGGCTTGTGGTTGAAGAAGACACTGCTCCACATCGTCATTGGAGCGATATCCGTGAGACCATTGAAGCTGCCGGTCGCAATGACATCCTCAGCAAGCGAGCGCTTTGCCTCTCGCTGGAAGCTTTCACGGCAATCGCCCAAGCTGAAGCAGAGGTTCACGGAGTAGACATCGACCACGTACACTTTCACGAAGTAGGCGCGTCAGACTCCATCATTGATATTTGCTGCAGCAGTTTTCTGCTCGACAAGCTTGCTCCCGAAGCAGTATTTGCAACTCCCTTGGCGTTGGGCTTTGGCACTTTCGTTTGCTCGCATGGCGAGATGCCGGTACCGGCTCCGGCTACAGCTAAGATCATTGAAGGGTTGCCGGTCTATGCCGGAGTTCACACCGGCGAGTTGACCACACCAACAGGGGCTGCTTTGGCGCGTAGTTTTGTGAGCAATTGGCAGTCGCTGCCATTTATGAAACCCGCGGCTTTGGGGTACGGAGGCGGAAGTCGCATGATCGAGGGCGCAGCAAATGTGGTTCGCGTCTTGGTCGGCGAGCGCTGCGTTGAAGATGGCTCGATTTCCTCCACAGATAATGCACTATTGGAAGCCAGCGGATTTATGATCGAGGGTTGTACTCTACTGGAAACAAACATCGATCACTTAAGCCCGGAAGCGATGGTTTTTGCATGCGAAGAGCTTTTAGCGCTGGGTGCAATGGATGTTTGGCAAGAACCTATCACGATGAAAAAGGGGCGACTGGCTGTGAAACTAAGCGTACTGACCTCTGCTGCCAAAGCACAAGAGTTTGCAGAAGCAGTTGTCAGACTAACAGGATCGCTGGGTGTAAGGCGAAGCTACGTAGAGCGCACTGTTGTGCCACGCAAAGTAGAGCTAAAAGAAACCGTTTATGGTGAAGTGCATTACAAAACTGCAGCGGTCAACACGCCAAACGGAAGCATAAAACTTAATCGCCCGGAATACGAAGACGTGGCTCGCATCGCACGCGAACAGGGGCTGGACTTCAATCAGCTTTATGAAGATGTACGCAACCTTAAAGACCTTTAGTGATGCCGTACTACCCAAGCTATTCTCGGCAAAGAATACCTTGAGCAAATGGAACGCTTTAACGGTGTCTTGTCTCAGTTTTGCTGAGCTATTAGCTCCGACGCATCTCTCTATACAAATTCGTCTATACGAAACGAATTTAAGTCGTTTCGTATAGACGAGAAAAGTTGCTTGCCCCAAGTCTTTTGGACGGTGCTATTTAGTTTTCACTGTCATCGACTTGCTCCATGCGCCATAGTAGCGTTTGCCGTCAACTGTTTTAAATGCGCGCACTTGCACTTTGTATTTGGCTTTGTCGTTAAGCCTTAATACCTTGGATCTGGCTTTTGATGGCGCATTCTGAGGTTCTTCCCAATTAGAGTTCCATTTGGTCACATACTTGCCTTGACTGTAGTCATAAGTTTGGTAAGTGCCCAAATAGCGTACCTGGTATCCGGATGCTCCGGTTTTACCATTCCACTTAACAGTTATCTTATTGTTGCCAGCTACAGGCTTTTTAATAGATACCTTGCCGGGTTTGATTACGAAGCTACCGGTTTTAGAGCCGGTGTATTTACCGATACCTTGGACTGTTACATAAGCTTTGCCTGGTTTTATGTTATTACTGTAGGAAATGACCTTGTAGTCAACGTCTTTGGTGAGCACTCTGTCGTACAGAGATACCGTTGGGTTTGCATAGATGGCTTTTCCTGTGTGAGTTTTTGCACTGTTCATTGTCACTTGGGCAGAGTCGAGAGAGATTATGTCGGTAATGCTTACCGAGAAGTATGAGTTGAGGGAATAACCCTCTCCGGAATACGCGGTACTCATGTTGAAATAGTATGGTCCACCTGCAGAAAGGTTACTATATGTTATTGAAGAGGTAGACATATAGTTAGGTATGTACACGATATAATATCTTTCAGAGTCATTTTTTGTATTCTTTTTTTCAGCTGGGTAGAATTCATAATGATAGTCGTCATCCGCAAGCCCAGCTCTACAGAAAGTATCAGAATTGTTGTAGACTTCATGGCTGACTGTGATGGTTATGTTTGAACGTTCAGATAGGTAAAAATAATAACTAAATCTACCATCTTCACTGCTTTGGCACCAAACCTTGCCTGTTGAGGAGCCAACCGACAGTGGTGTTACTGTTCCCGCATAAGCCTTCGCCGGCATCAACGCAATAAAGGCTGCAATCAACAAAGCCACTACCCCCACCATCAGCAACGCTTTTCGGCTAACCATCTCAGGTCTTAGAGCCAAAACACCTTCACTGACACGTCCACTCCCAAGTGACATACGCTTTGCAGCGTTCATGTGCTGACCTACACGCATATGCAAAACCACCCTTCATCCATCATGAAAATACACTAAATTGCATAAACGAACCTAGTTNNCCCCCCCCCCCGAAGAAAGTCAAGACGGTAAAATGAGATCATCTATTCATCAATATGCATATTTCTGATCAAGACAAAACATATGAGTGCGTATCTGAAATAGTCTTCTGCTACTTTTATCTATGGTAAAAATCACGTTACTGAAACTTTTTCCATAGATAAAAGTTGCAAAAATGCAACTTTTAACATAGATGGATAATATAACGCAGGCTTTCTGAGTGTTACTCTAACTATTCTTAAG
>DBCW01000131.1 GCA_002293265.1 Eggerthellales bacterium UBA948 | reverse complement strand
ATAAATTTTTTCTATACAATCATTATCAGGGCATCTATAATGCTTTGAGATAATTTTGGGGTGCGACGGTACTTCCAACAATATGAATAAGATAAGGGGTGCGATTATGGACTTCGGCGCAATTGTTTCAGACTGGCTAGCCATTATTGGCGATGCGGTGTGGCTCGTAATGGTATTTGTGCTGGTTGGAGCACATGTCTTTTTAACGATAAGAACCGGAGTCATCCAGGGAAAACTCCCCCAAGCAATCAAGATGACCTTCAAGAGAGACCACACGGCGCAAGGTGACATCAGTCAGTTTGGCGCTCTTACCACTGCTCTTTCCTCTACTATCGGTACCGGAAACATCGTTGGTGTGGCAACGGCAGTTCTTGCAGGTGGTCCCGGTGCGGTATTTTGGATGTGGATAATTGGCGTGTTTGGAATCGCTACTAAATATGCCGAGACCTTTGCCGCGGTTAAGTATCGTGTAAAGGATCACAAGGGCGACATGCTGGGTGGAGCGATGTATGCCTGGGAGCGCGCGTTTCAAAAGAACGGCAAAACGCCGCCTTGGGCCAAGTTTGGTGCAGGAGCATTTGCGCTACTAGCTGCTATTGCGGCGTTTGGAATTGGCTCAGCCGTACAATCCGGTGCACTGACAAACGTTATTACTACCAATCTTCCGGGTAATACACCACAATGGCTGACAGATGCTGCACCCTGGATAATCGGTCTTTTGATCGTAATTTCTGTCGCCCTAGTCATTTTTGGTGGAGTTCGCATTCTTTCTAAAGTTTGTGAGCGTCTTGTTCCATTCATGGCCATTGCTTACGCTTTGGGCTGTATCGTGATCTTGATTATCAACTGGGCTTTTGTGGGCGATGCACTGATGCTTATCCTTAAGTGCGCATTTACCTCTGAAGCTGCATTTGGTGGCACGGTTGGTGCCGGTATTATGGTTGCACTACGTTTTGGTGCTGCTCGCGGGCTGTTTTCCAACGAGTCGGGCATGGGTTCTGCACCTATCGTTGCCTCTGCCGCACAAACTCGCAACCCTGCCAGGCAGTCTCTGGTCTCCATGACCGGAACTTTTTGGGACACCGTTATCATCTGCGCTTTGACCGGTCTGGTGCTTGTATCTACTCTGCTCGCTAATCCGGATGTTCAAAGCCTCATCTACATGAAGGACGGCGTGGCAATATCCAGTGATGTACCGGCAGGTATGATTGGCGGCGGCGCGGCTTTAACAAGTGCGGCATTCTCGGCAATTCCATTTGTTGGCACACCCATATTGGTTTTGGGAATGATTTTGTTTGCTTACTCAACGATACTTGGTTGGTCGTATTACGGCAATCGTTGCATCACTTACCTGTTAGGCAAGCGTTCCATCAAGCCTTACCAAGCACTATATTTGGTAGTTGCTTTCCTTGGCGCAATTGGTGTGGGTGACTTGGTGTGGACTATCTCGGATATCACTAATGCCCTGATGGCTCTACCCAACATTATCGTAGTGGTGCTGCTCTCCGGCATGATTGCACGCGAGACCAAACACTATGTCTGGGATAACAACATTGATGAGATTGATGAAACACCGATACCGGTGTTTGACGACAAGTAAAGGTTCTGTGTAACTTGCTGATTATGTGCTACTCTATATTTTTACTCTTATAGTAGCTTCTTGGGAGTCGCTTTGAACCAGCAAGCCTTGCAAATACTTAAAACCTACTTTGGGTATGACAGTTTTCGTGCCTATCAAGACACGCTTGTTGAGCAAGTGCTTGCCGGACACGATGTGCTGGGTGTTATGCCTACCGGCGCAGGTAAATCACTTGTGTATCAAGTACCGGCTTTGATGCATGACGGCATAACCATCGTTGTTTCTCCACTTATTTCTTTGATGAAAGACCAGGTGGATGCGCTTAAGCAGGCGGGAGTTAAGGCTGCGTTTCTCAACAGCAGCTTGCCACCGCATGAGCGAGATGCAGTTATTAAGCAAGTGCGCGATGGGTTATGCAAGCTTTTGTATGTGGCTCCGGAGCGTTTGGAAGACTCCAAGTTTCTTGATTTGTGCTCAGAAATTGCTATTCCGCTTATTGCGGTGGACGAAGCGCACTGCGTGTCTCAGTGGGGCAACGACTTTCGCCCCAGCTACAAGGTGATCTCGCGTTTTGTGTCCGGGCTCTCCAACCGTCCTTGTGTTTGCGCACTTACCGCAACCGCCACCAACGAAGTGCGCGACGATATCATAAAGGCACTTGAGCTTAAGAATCCCTACGTTTGCGTTGCCGGCTTTGATCGTGAGAATTTGTACCTGGGTGTTTTGCAGCCAAAACCAGCAGACAAGCAAAAAACCTTGCTTGCTCAAATTAAGAAGCATGCCGAGCAGAGCGGTATCGTTTATTGCTCAACACGCGCTGCCACCGAGGAAGTATGTGAGCTACTCCAAGAAGAAGGCTTATCTGCAACTAAGTATCACGCCGGTTTAAGCGATTTGACAAGAAAGCGCAATCAGGATGATTTCCTATTTGATCGCGCACGTATTATGGTTGCTACCAATGCCTTTGGCATGGGCATCGACAAATCCAATATCAGCTTTGTAATCCACTACAATATGCCATGTGACCTGGAGTCTTACTACCAAGAAGCCGGTAGAGCCGGACGTGATGGCAGCTCGGCTGAGTGCGTGTTGATCTACAACAAAAAAGACGTTATAACAGCAAATTTCTTTGCCGAGAAAAGTGCGGAAGAGCGCCGGATTAGCGGCATGGATCCTGTGCTGTCAGAGGAGCTTTACGCACGTGACCTTGAACGCACTCGCAAAATGGCCTCTTACGCTAAAACAACCGATTGTCTGCGCTCGTTCGTACTGCGTTATTTTGGCGAGACTGATACCCCTTATCGCTGCGAACACTGCTCAAGTTGTGAAGCAGAAAGCGAGATCATTGACGCTACTACAGAGGCGCAAAAGATCATCTCATGCATACTCAGACTTGAACAGCGAGAAAGAGCGGTTGGTAGAGTGATGGTGGTAGATATCTTGCGCGGCTCGCAGTCTCAAAACCTCTTACGCATGGGATTAGACTCGCTGTCTACTTACGGCATTATGAAAGAAGTATCTAAAACCTTTGTACATGCGGTGTTGGAAGCTCTTATTGAAGATGGTCTGCTCAAGGTTACTGACAGTAAGTATCCGGTTGTAAATTGCACTCAACAAGGGCGCGAGTTTCTCAAAAACCGAGATTCTTTTGATTTTAAAGTTGCCAAGACCAAGACGCGTGCTGCGAGCGAATCGGAAGGACAGCCCGGTAAAGCCAAATCCTCTAAGGTGAGAAGTGCGGCTCTTGCTCAAGATGTAGATCAGGAGCTCTTTGCCAAACTAAAAGCTCTGCGTGCAGATATTGCCCGTGAACAAGACATACCGGCATTTA
>DBCW01000089.1:779-42137 GCA_002293265.1 Eggerthellales bacterium UBA948 | reverse complement strand
AGTTTCGTATTGCTTCACAACCCCACGAGAGGTTAAATACTGATGTCCATCTTTATTTACAAGTATGAATAATTCAAGGTTTTTAGCGTCTTCTACAATAGCTAAAAAGGTGTTGTGATCAATGCCGCATTCGGCTGCCATAATCTCGGTTATGCCGTCAACAAGCTCAATATAGCACCCCTTATCCGCGTACATCATGCGCCATATTTCAATCAGTACAAACTTGGCTATGTTGCCGTTTCTGGCGCATAAAACACGCACGGCATGATCGCTTGAATAGTTGACATCAAGCGGGAAATATTCAAGCGATTGTTTAACCGTGCGTGACATTTAGCCCTCTGTCCCATCGCCGCGAAGCTCTATGTCTTCATTATCGCTGTACGCAGTTTGAATAATTGATGCAGCCTCATTTACAACAAGTGCAATGTTGAAATCTTTCATCATTTTGTCGTGCTTAATCCAAGCAATACCAGCGGCATCCCTTTCTGATAAAGCTTTCCTAACCGAGCGTTCAGCGCTTGTTAACTTGTCGCAAGCTGCTAAATAATTGCGCTTGAGAAAGTCAAAAACGGCTCTAGAATCGTCTGCTGCATCATCATCAAATAACATAAGCTGGGAATCGTCTAAGCCCATATCCTCGGTTTTTTCGTTGCAGGCTGCACAAACATTTCCTTTTGTATCGTAGATTTTTCCGCAAACAGGGCAATATCTCATAACAGCTCACCCTCCAAACAAGTAAGCTCTCGTAAAGTCTGCTCATGCTTTTGGATTGCTTGCTTGCTGTCGTTAATTTCCTTTTCAAGAGAGCTTTTACAGCGCTCAATTTCAACCATAAATTCTTCTGTCATACAAGTAAAGATAACAATGTCAGAATCAGTACCAAAAACTTTTTCTTTAACGCTATATGAACCATATCTTGGAGGATTGATTTCTAGGCAGCGAACGTAAGCATCTTGCCCGTTATATTTAATGTCCAAAACACGACCAACTGCCGTAGTGTAGTCATTGCTCGATTCTTTTTCTAACCGCCTATATATATCTCCAACGTTAAGTTCGGTAACTTGCACAATATTGGCATTAGCCTCAATAAGCGTTTTTACATTTGTAGTCATAATTTCTCCTTTATTCCGCAAACCTGAGTGACTTTTCAGCCTTGCAAGCCTCGCAAGCAATATCTTCTAAATCAGCGTCCGTAACGTCTGCTGTAAGGCTTCTAGTAGCTCCGCACTTCGTGCATACGACTGTGACAAAGTCCGGCTGCTCTTCGGCTGTAGGTAGCTCTGGGGCTGGTTCTTCCGGTTGCTCTTCGGCTGTAGGCTCGATGTCCATTACCGGATAATTCGGGTCAATATCAAGTGTGTAATCGCCTGTAGTACCGTCTGCATTTGCTGCTCTTTGTACCTCGGTACTAACCGGCATGTACTTAAAGTTAGCGCGGATAATAGTTTTGCAAGCCATAGCCTCATAGTCATTGACCCATGCAGGACTATTCGGGCTGTTAGAGCGTTTTCTGTGCCGCTCAACTTGATCTTTTGTCATGACATCTATTTGCTGCCCACCGTCTTTAAAGTTGGCAACCAGATATACATGCGTAAGCTTGTCGCTTGTGCGCTCTGTAGCTGTTGGCACATGCTCGATGTGTTCAGACGTGCCAAAGCTGTAATCGAATTCATCGCCAATAAACACCGGGCGAGCCACAATGCTCTTTAGCTCTCCGCTGCGTCTGACAAGGTCAATCATGCCCTTGTAGCCTAAAATAAATGTAGCTTCCATTACACCGTTGTTTTTGAAAGGCAAGATGTAAGCGCGTCCAAGCCCATCAACATCAGACGGCTCAAGACCTAAAGAGGAGCATGTCATAAGTGCGCTTAGCAGGGACGCAGGCGTGCATGTTGCAAGCTTAATGTTTTTGTTAATCATCGAGATACTAAGCTGCATTAAGCGTTCTTGATTTAAATGCTTTGGTGCTACTAAAGCAATCTTTGACCAGTTAGCTTTTATTAAGTCTTGTGCGGTCATTGTTTTAGCGCCTTTACTAAGGCTGCTTCCCTGCGTGGCTGTTGCAAGTTTGCCCATCTATTTCTTCTCCTTTACTTTTAGTCCTCCATCACGAGGTTTTACTTCGATATATTTTTCGTATAGATCGGGATGATCTTTTTTGAAAGCGTCTTTGTTAAAGGTTTTAGCCTGCGAGCGCACCCAAATAATGCGGTGTAACTCGGTTTCTGTGCCCTTAGCTGTTCCTAGTTCCGCTCTGATTTTGGCGGCTGCATGGTCTTTGATTTCCTTGGCTGCCTTTTCATCGTGCGCTGCATAGATGTAGTCTTTCAGTGCTTCATCTAGCTCTTTAGTAAGCGGGATTATCTCGCCGTCATCTGGCGTGTATATGCTGGTAAGTGCCGCGCTTTCGTTGCCCTTACCTTGTATTGCCGGTATAGTGTTGGTTTCAACTAATCCCCAAAACTCAACTTCGCGACTTATGAGCGTTGCGATATCTTCTTCGTCACGTCCAAGGTAGTATTCGCGATAATCTCTACCGCCGATTAAAACCGCAACATAGACAAAGTCAAAGCCCGTAACTGCGAGGTAGTGCGACACTTGGCTATAGTATTCAAGCGGTACGCCGTCTTCCCATGCATCTTTTGAGTATTGCCCGGCGGTTTTTATCTCAAGTATTCCCTTACTGCCGTCTTGTGCAGTAATAACCCGGTCGAGATTGGCAAGCATATGCGGATATGCTTTGGAAATGAGCGTTGCGCGTTTGCGCTCTACTCTTAACTCCGGGTGCTCTTCTTTGAATTTGTCGGCAATTACATCTTCTAGGCGTGTTCCCCATTCAACCGCCGCATTGTCGCTCAAATCTTGCGGCTCTTGCTGACCGGTCTTTTCTAACCATAGTTCAAGCGGAGATTTCCAGCGGCTTACGCCAATGGCTGCTGCTGCGTCTGAACCGCCTATGCCTGTTCGCCTAAGCGTTAGCCAATCATCGCGATCTTTGGCGTTGATGATTCTAAACGGCAGTTCACTCATTTAACACCGCCGCTAATGATTCTCTCGGCTTGAGCGTGCATGTCTTTTATGCGTGCGTCTGGGTCAAGTGATAGTTTTAACCCCTGCTCGATTCCTGCAACAAGGTTATCGGCAAGCTCACGCATCACTCTATTGCACTCAATAGCGGACTTCGTTGCCTCCTTGCATTGCATTACATGCTTGTCAATGTCTGCTTTTGAATTAAGACTGCCAATGTAGACGCTTATTTTTGGTCGGTTTTCTTGCAGCACAAAGCCGTTGATGATGTCTAAAACAAAAGCTTGTCCTTGTGCCGCTTTAGACAGTTCAAGGTCTGCAACAGGTTCAAGAGTTGAGCCTATCTTGTCCCTTAGATACGTGATTCGCTCTAGCAAATTGATGTATTCTTTCCTGTAATCTATATCCATTTTTAATCCTTTCGTTGGTTGTTTTATTACTTGGTCCCACCTTGCCGTGCCAAACCTGACCTTGACAGAACTTACCCCGCCTCGCCCCGCCTGCCCCACAACGCCCGACCCCGNNACCCTGCCCGACCTCACCGCACCTGACCGTACCTCGCATCACCTCGCCTGCCGCACCAAAACCCACCCAAACGCACCATACCCCGCCTTGACTTGCCCCAACTTGCCTGCCCCGACATGCCGTAACACACCACAACTCGCCTCGCTCTAACATGCCATACCTGCCCTGCCGCGCATTGCCTTGCCAAGCCTTGCCAAACCCTGCCANNGCCTGCCCTGCCATACCTGCCGTGCCGTGCCACGTTATGCGGCTAAAGTGCTTAAACCGTCCTGCAAAATGTTTGATAAGCCTGTAAGTGAGCCGTAGCGCTGGATAAATGCGTCTAGCTCCTCTTTTGCTTGCGCTAGTAATTTCTCGCGCCGTTCGTCGTCAGATAGAACCTTGATAGTGCTTTCATATTCCCTAAGCCCCGGAGAATCGGTATATTTAATTGCCACAAATGCAGGTGCTTCTTGAGCTTTGTTTTGGTCGTCCTTATAAACGATCTTGACGCTGTGAATAAAGCATCTAGCCTGATGCTCCCTGTAAAGCTGCGCTGCATGTGAATCTGACCACTCAAAATAATTGTGCAGCGGGCTATCTTCCGGTGTTGCATAATCCACAAGCGTTCTAGCGTTTAACGCACCTTTTTCTTGTCTGCACTGCTCAAGTTGAGCAATCTTTTCTTCGTTGGTCACTTTTTACCTCCAATAACCTCAATTTCGGTGTCAGGATCAATCTTGTAAGTACCCCAGTCGCCGCCGCGCTCTGGTCGCCATTCGCCAACGCCCACGCCCATGCCGCCAGCCTCGATTAGAGACAACACAGAATCAAGCGATATGAGCGAATCGACAAATTCAACTTCTAGGGATGTTTTCCACTCTTTGAAAAGCGGACGATATCTAAGATCGTGTCCGCTGATGCCGACCTTAACAACGTCTTCACGCATCACAGGCTCGCCGATTATGCGCATTAACTGTGTGCCGTCAACGCCAGTATTGCCCTTGAAAAACAGTGCTGATTTAAGGTGTGTCATCTTGACCGAGCCGCCAAATAGACGCGCTCCGCTGACCGTGGCGCATTTAAAGCCAATAGCCGGGAATCCATAGCCACCGTCTTCAAAGCGATACATCGCATTTTCATACTCGGCTTTGGGGTCTTTTTTCGTCCTAGGTTTCTTAACACCTTGCATTGCATCTAGCATCTCTTTACGTGCTTTTTCGCTAAAGCGATGCGTTACTAACGGTGTCGTTGATACAATAGGTACAATGATGGTTGTCTTGCTAAGTCTTTGCACTTCAATTTTGTCGTTTGCCATGGTATAATCCTTTCATTCTTTTCGTTAATTGTTTGAATTGAGCCGCTCCCACAGCGGCTCTTTTCTTACGCATTTTCCTGTAGATCGTGTTTTACTTTCGTTAGCCCCATTAGGTGTTCACTCGTCCATAGCGCTCCTTTCCGAAACAATCGTTACCACTATTCGCGGATTGCTCTTGTCGATATAAAAGCGATCCCTGAAAGGTTCAGGCGCGGATAGATAGCGCCATGAATCACCGTCTAAAACACCAGCGTTTACCAAAGAATCAAAAATGAATTTCTTAGCAAATGCGATGTTGTCAAAATCACGTCTCTTGCTTTCCTCGTACCACTCAATGTCTATATGTACCTTGCCTACAAAGTGCGGCAATTCGGCTTCGATGATAGCTTTCGTAACAATGCGCTCTTGCTTGACCTTTACACCTGCGCCAATAAATTGCCCAGCGCGGTTAGATTTGGTGTAGTCATTTAGCGCTGCCAAGCGACCCGGAATTACAAAGCTGCAAGAACCTTGCAATAGATCGTGTCGGCGTTTTTTGACCGTGCCATACCTGCCGGGGAGGCTATCCCAGTGCGTCATTGCCATGCCAAACCTAACCAGACCTGACCCCACCTTAACGTGCCGTAACACGCCTTACCTGCCTCGCCAGACCCGACCGAAACAAGCCTTGCCCTAACATGCCTGAACTTGCCGTACCTGCCATGTCTATTTACAATCCCCATAATTCGCTAATTCCTCTTTCGTAATCTCGCTGGTGTTCTTCCCAGTCTTTGGCGTTTTTCTCTGCCTTTTTCATGCGCCTGTAAATCTCGCAAAGTCCGTGCCTGTCGCTACAATCGTCTATCTCGCATTCGATTGAATGTTCCACGTTGTAAGGACACGCCGGATAGTCCGATGGCTGCCACGTCATACGCCCAGCAACCAAGCAAGCACACCAACCCAAACACCAACAACAGCTGCCGCGACAATGCCTAAAGCAGTGTTTTTGACTACTTCCCGGCGCTCGTAGTAGCCCTCTTTGCGCCTTGGATATACGCGCTTCACAATGCCTCCAAGTCGATACTAAAGATGCCGTACAAGAAGCATTGACGGGATGCATCATCAAACATGCAGGGTTCATATTCTTCATTCCCGGCACATGTCGGGTGCTGGTTGCAGTAGTTACGTAGTAGCCCTATTGAGCTGAGTACCTGCTCTTTGCTTACTTTTTCGTCCATGTCTCTACTCCTTTTGGTCGCGAAGTGCCGGAATCGAACCGACTTAGTGCAGCTTATGAGACTGCCCCAGGTACCAACCTGCCACTCGCAATGTGCAGCGAATACCTGAGATGTGGCAGCGTTATAATTTGCGTTGGATTGGAGGTGATGAAGATGGGTAAAAGTTTTTCGCAATTTGAAGCTATGAATAGAAATAGCGTTCCGCTTAAACTGATGACAATTAAGTATGGTCGCAGATCAGCATCAGCAGAAGATGACGCACAGTACAGAAGAGAGTTAGAAATTGCTACAGACGTAACATTAGAATTGCTGAAGAATTATCATGATTGGATTAGACCATAGACTGCACAAGTGACTTTTCGATTTGTCCAACTTGCTCTTTGCTGAGCACAACTTCACCCTTTGAGCGTGAAATCTTTAAGATGACTTTGGCGGTCTCTGCAATTCCATTTAAATCAACGTGACCGCCAAGCGTTTTACTCATGCTTAGCTCTGCTTCGATGGCATCAAATAAAAAGCTTTTAAGACGCTCCGTGTCATTTTTNNTTTTTAGGTTTTATGGCACTCTTAATATCGTCTGCCGCTGCATCAAGAGCTTCCTTGTCTAACACTGGCTTAAGCAATATTGTCACTTCTTTTGGCATGGCAGCTCCTTATCTGCTGCCACATCTCAGGTATTCAACTGTCAACGTACTTTGTGGTGACCCCACACAGGACGGCTACGGTTTGCTGTGGGGACAACAAATGCTACAGATTGGAGGAGGGTTAACACCCCGTAGCCGTCCTGTCTAAGGTCACGCGCCTATTGCGGTAGCGATGATAATTACTGCTGTTGTTGCAAACGCTGTTGCGTATGCCCAGAGCTTTTCAGTGCGTGTAAGTGGTCTCATAGAAGTTCTCCTTTCTCGTCTAAGCCAACGACTTTGTTTTTGATGAAATACGGCATCACAAGGTCGCGGACTATGTAATATCTGCTTCCCTCTGGCCAATGTGGAAGAGGGTTCTGCGCATGTAGCGCATCCTCGATTCTCGATTTTGAAATACCTGCGATGTGTGCAGCATCTTCAATTGTTATAAAGCCGGGACACTCAGCAATTCCTATTGCGGCGGCAGACGTTTGAGAATCCTGCTCTATTTCAAGCAGCAGCTCAGATAACGTCTGGTCTAGTGATTGCAAAAGGTCTTGACCGTGATGCGGCTGTTGTTGAGCTTCAAGAGGTGTTTGATAAGCTCTATGACATTTATCGCAAGGGGGATGGTAAGCCGATGCGGATACTGTAAGCTCCCTGAGTTCACGTAGTAGGTTAGGGAGAGCTGCTATCTCTCCTTGACCTGCTTCGTAGTGGATAGCATCTATCAAGATTCTGCATGTTAGCCGCTCTAGATTATTTCTGAATCTGTCTTCTATGACAGGACGGGAAAGCATATTGTCAACGTATGCTTTTGCTAGTGTGTTCATAATTAGTTCTCCTCACGTCCGAGGATGTCAGTTGCTACAACTGTCATTCTCTGATGTGGTGGTATCCAATTGCGCACTGCCAATTCATCAAGCGACTTGTCAAAGAAGTCAGCAATGAGACAAGCGCGTTCAAATGACACTGAGCGCGTAACGTGCACCCACGATCTAACTGTTGTGTATGGGATTTCTTCACCTGAAAACTCACTGAGCTGCTCAGCAAAATCCTCTAGCGTCAACCCTGAATCTTTGATCCAGCCGCGAACTCGGCGGCTCATTGCATTTTTATCTAACATGGATTTTCCTTAGTTTTGAGACCGCTTCATTGGCGAGACATCCAAAAATGAAGCCACCTACGAACAGAGCGGTTATATCTATGCACAGTGGTAAGTCGTACAGCCTGAAACACTTAACTGCGAAATATGCAATGAACAAAAGGCAAAGAACGATGAACAAGATATTTGCAATTTGTTGAATCAAAGTGAACCTCCGAAACTCATCCACAGATTGTGTCCATGTGTGTTAAATAGGTCGCATAATGCGGCTTGTTGGAGAATGGTCAGATGCCCCCGTTACGCCCATAACGTCATTCATGGTGCAGCCAAAGAAAGTTGCTAAAGCAGCGATTCTTCGCCCGGGAATGTCTGTGTTCAGACGTTCCCAATTGTTGATTGTTCCAAGTGTCACGCCTATTTCGTGTGCTAGCGCCTCTTGCGAAATACCTCGTTTTTCACGAAGACTGCGAACATTGTTTGTTAAAGTCGGTTTAGTCACAGAAAACTCCTATCAATAAACAAGAAGCCCCACCTATCGCGAATGTAATTACTGGCAATCCAAATATCGTGCATACCGTTTCAATGGAAGCGCCAAGCAAGACAGCAAAAAAACTCACCAGACAAAGCCCTATAGCAAGAGTCAGCAATGTTGCTGATGCTGTGTAGAACGGATTTTCCATGTTTGCTACCAGCTCTTCGGCTTGTCTAGGCGCATTGTTACTTGCTTCATTAGTTCTCCTTACGTCCGGGGATGTCAGGGGAATCAGTGACATCCTGTAACATTTCTCCTAAAATGCACCTGGCGTGTTCCTGCCCCATCGGGTTCAGGCGCGAATAGATGGATGCGAATTCTCCGAGAGTGAAGCGGCTGGGGTCTTTTTCCTTGGCAATGTAGGTGGGCAGTGAACAACCCAATATCTCTATTAACTCCGACTGATGTACATTGCTTGCCATTCGTGCAGCTTTGAGTGTGCGTGACCATTCGGAGGCTTTATCTGTCTGTGTGGCTTGTGTCATGTGTGTTTTCCTTAATTAAGTTAACTTAACCATTACCGCAAAAAAATATCTTTAAGAACATCTGAAATAATCAACCAAGCATCACGAATTCGTGATGTAATGCGCCCGAGCAACCCCCCATCGAAGCTTTTATATCGTGAAGCTATCAAAAATGGTATGCGATCGTCGGTAAGGATCACTATGCCTATTCTTCCAACGCAGGTATTACAGCATTTCCAAGCAGTAAGATACCCAAACTCAGGACTGACAAACATCAACACTGAGCCGTCTTTTTCAATATCTCGGATGATGCCCCATTGTATGTCTGAAGCATCTGCATTCCAGATGTTTGAAATATTTAGGGATGGCTGAAATTGGCTTTTTGTTTTCATCAGTGCTCCTTTCAGATATTAAGTTTACTTCATTTATTAAGTTAAATCAATATTAANNAATATTAAGTTTTGTAAATATATTTAACATGAAGTAAAGTATTCTTAATATTTTAGCTAGGAGTGATTATTATGTCTCTTTTTGATAACCTCGAAGTATTGATGGTCAGACATGACATTACACAGGATACGTTAGCGGATATTGCAGGTGTTTCACCATCTGCTATCACACAATGGAAGCAAGGGGCACAACCCAAAGTAAACTACATAAAAAATATAGCAGACCACTACGGGATAACTATGGACGACCTCACTTCCGATACGTTCGGTCTGGCTTCCCAAAAGGGGCGGCGCATAACCGCTGTACCATCATATACATATGCCACAGTAGTAGGGCGCATTGCTGCTGGTGAAGAACGCGAAGCGATAGAGCAATCCGATGAAAAATACTGGATACCGCCGGATATACTTGAGGAATACCCCAATGTCTTTTACGTCGTCGCGTCAGGAGATTCGATGAATCAGATCGTGCAGGACGGTACCTACGTAGCTATAGCACCCATCAAGAACCCAGAGACGGAGCTTACTGAAAATGATGTCGCGGCCGTCATCGTCAACGGCGATGACGCGACGCTGAAACATGTGAAGTTCGCGCCCGAGGGGGTGTTCCTAAAACCCGACAGCACGAATGACCGGCATCGTGTACGTTTTCTTGCATCCGATGACCCGGACGCTCCGTACTTCAAGGTGTTGGGCAAGATGGTGTGTGCCGTCATACCTTGGCAGAGACGACGGTAGATATGGGGAACAGAAAAGGAATAATAGCTACCATTATCGTCGGTGCGGTTTCTATCGTCGCTGCCATAGTTTTGAGTTCGTCCGCAACGTCATATAACCCTGCGGTTGTTGCGTTTTGGTCTATCTCATTTCTTGCCTTTGGCATATCAATCGGAATGCTAATAGAGATGTTTTTGAGCAACAATGAAGACACCAAAAAGATGCGAGCTATTATCAAAGAGGTTGGAGCACCACTCCACATACAAACAGACAAAGAAGCCAAAGAACGACAAGACGAACTTACATTTCTGGACAGCCTTACACAAGAGACACGAGAGAGACACATCCAAGAAAAACTAAGTGGAACGGTGGAAGAAGTAGAGACGTACAAGACGATATTGGGCGACCTTGAAAGATATGGGTGCATCGACAAGGAAAATGTACCAGCCAATAAAGACGAAATACCGAATGAAATATTTTGGTCAAGGTATGTTACAAGAGTTTTGAAAAATGACTATCCGTCAGCAGAAGAACGTAGAGCTATTGATGACGAAATCAAAGAAAGAAAAGATAAATACTTGCGTGACAAAGAATTTGACGCACAGATGAAACGGTATATACGTGCACACACCGATAAGTAAGTTAAACTTGCCAAATGGTGTTATATATGGTACCATAAGGCAAGACAAAGGAGACTTATGGCATCAGTAAAAGACATCTTGGCGGCAATGAGAAACAGCCCAAACAATGTACGCTTTTCAGACTGTTTAAGGGTTTGTACTCACTATTTTGGTAGTCCAAAAGTTAGAGGTTCGCACCATGTATTTAAAACACCATGGCAAGGTGACCCATGGGTAAACATACAAGATAAAGGTGGCTATGCAAAATCGTATCAAGTTAAGCAGGTTTTAAGTGCCATAGACAGGTTGGAGGATGAAAGCGATGCATAAAGCAGAAGATTATACGTACCGTGTTTTTTGGTCAGAAGAAGACAAAGCCTACATAGCTACCGTTGCTGAATTTCCACGGTTATCAAGCGTTGAAGACACTCAAGCAGAAGCCTTTAACGGGATGGTGGAATTGGTAAGATTCCTACTTAATGAAATGGAAAAAGACGGCGATGTTATTCCCGTACCGTTCACGAAAAAACCATACTCCGGCAACATTCGTTTGAGAATGCCTAAAGAACAACATCAGCGAATCGCTATTGAAGCAGCGGAGCAAGGCGTATCAATAAACCAGTTGCTTGTATCAAGGATATAAACAAAGCGAGGCTACCATCCACCAAGATACAGCCTCGCTAAGTCACCAAAGTACCAACAAACCGTTACCTGCAAAATCAATAAAGCTGCAACAATTTAAAAAGAGAAGAGGCTATACTATTGGAACACAGAAAAAGGAGTGATCATGAAAACGCTAATGAGAGGGATAATTCCGAGTTTCGGGCTTTACGACCCCCAAGCGCTGAACGATCTTCGGAAACAGAACTCCAAGAAGACGGATCAACAGATTCAAGAGCGCAGGAAAGCGCAATTACGTATGGAGATAGCAGCGAGCTTGGGGAGACGCGCGAAAGTCTCTTAACAGAAGATATCCAAGAAATAGAAGAAGTCTTAAAACCGAGCCGTCACCTGTGGTATCATGGCAAAGAACAAGTACGATTGGCTCTTTCTCAAAACTGGTGCATATGAAAAAAGGCATCACCTTATGAAAACGATAAGCATAGACATAAAACAGATTTCATATGATCCCATCACTGACACGCTTTATGTAAAGTACGGTGATTATGGTGATTCCTGCACTGATGTTGTAGATATATCTCCCAACATTTCCGTGTTATTTGGTTATCCAGATGGTGAATTTGCAGGAATTGAGATTTTCGACTTCAAGGAAGTTTATGGCGATCTACCATCAAAACTTGATATTAAAACTGACCAACCTTTAACTATTGAGTTTCCTAGCTTCAAAGTTGCGTAGATGAAACAAATGCGCAATCTGCGAATGTGTTTCATGTTCGCAGATTGTCCCGTTGTCGTGAACGGAGGGGCAATGTCAATTTCAACCTATAAAACCAAATCAGGGGAAATCCGCTATCGCGTGGAAGTAGAGGTTGGCTATAAGCTTAATGGCAAGCCAGACAGGCGCACTAAAACGTGCAAGACAATGCGTGAAGCCAAGCGAGCGCATTCAGAATATGAGTCTCTAAAATCTGTATCCAACGGACGTAGCGATAGAATCACATTTCAAGAGTTCGTAAATATCTATTATATGCCAGCTAAGCAGGAAGCCTTACGCAAGACTACCCTACGTATCTATAAGTCCATCATCAAAAACCACCTAATGCCAGCATTTGGAAACCGAGAAGTTGCAGCAATCAACCGCCTTGAAATTCAACGTCACCTCTCAAGATGTGCAACAAATAAGACAGCCAAGAATTTCAGAGACACGCTGCGAGCAATCTTAGGTGAAGCCGTACTGATGGAGCTTATTAAAACTAACCCGGCGGCAGGTCGTTTTAAACTACCTCCAAAAAAGGATACAGACCGTAATCACGAGGGTGCTGTCATAAGCGACCTTAAAGAACATCAGCGTATTATTGATTTGGCTACTCCTACACTTCGCCCAGTGCTTGTCTTGGGCTTTTGTTTTGGACTACGTCCGGGTGAGATTTTGGGGTTGGACTGGAAAGATATTGATTTCAAGAGCCGCGAGATCACAATCAGACAAGGATACGTCCGAATTGAAAACGGCTATGAACTTGGCGACACCAAGACAGAGCAATCTAAAGACGTTATTCCGATGTCTGAGTATGCCGCTAAGCAGTTGAAAGAAATCAAAGGTGATAGCTTGCGAATAGGTGCGGTTTGCGTCCATACACAAGGACGTATGAAGACGCATCAGTTAAACAGGCATATGGTTGCGTTCGTCAAAAAGCACAAGCTGCCGGAGATTACCGCCCAGTCTCTTAGGCATTGTTTTGCAACTGCTGCCATTAAAGCAGGAGTGCCAATTGAGCACGTATCAAAGATACTCAGACACACGACAATAACGACCACTTACAATAAATACGTCAAGCCGCTCAAGCAAGATGTGAAAGAGGCTGCTGCGATTTTAGATAGGGGTTATGGCAATGCTTAACCTATTATCTGCAACCTTGCATAAAGCATGTTTAGATTATTTGTATCTAAGTATAATAAATTTTGGCGCGTGTGGGCTGCGTGTGGGAAATGCACAACTTTGTATGGCGATGTATGGCGATGCACAGCGATTCTACCTGTAAATTTGCATTAAATTACGAGTTATGCATACCCTAATTGAAAGTTCAACTCCCACCTCGGGCACCAGATCGCCAAAAACTCCACGAAATCTCAGAACCCAAACAAGTTGGATTCTGAGATTTGTTACGTTACGGCGATCTTATCCCCAAAATGCTCACTCGCTGCGCTCCCTCAAGCATTTCGGGGAGCCCTTTTTCTACATGTACTAAACGTTATGCAGGTTTTTTACTCAGAATTTTCACTTTTTTTGTTGGAACGGAACCCGTGAGGGTGAGACCGTTAGCAAACAATCCGGCTCTTTACTTAAATAATCAGCATTGCGTCGCCGTAGCTAAAGAAACGGTATTTATTTGCTATAGCGTGATTGTAAGCTTGTAAGATTTTTTCTCGGTCATAGAATGCTGAGACAAGCATCAATAGTGTTGATTTTGGCAGATGGAAATTTGTTACCAGTGCATCTGCCACTTTAAACTCTTTGCCTCCGGGATATATGAATATGTTTGTGCTCCCCCATCCGGGAAGCACACTGCTTGTCATTTGATTTGTTGCTGCATAATCCGCCGAGCTTTCAAGTGTGCGCACCGAAGTTGTTCCAATACATATAATACGCCTAGCGTCATTTTTTGCCGCATTAATAATCGCAGCACTCTCATCAGAAATATAATAGATTTCCTCGTGCATAAGATGATCTTCAATGTGCTCAGTTTGTACCGGTCGAAAAGTTCCCAGCCCAACATGAAGCGTTACTCGCGCTACCTCAACACCTTTTTTATCTAATTGCTCTAGTAGCTCAGTTGTAAAATGCAAGCCCGCTGTAGGTGCCGCAACAGATCCGGGGTCATTAGCAAAGACCGTCTGATAACGCGTTTCGTCCGTTTGCTCATCTGAGCGATCGATGTATGGCGGCAAGGGAACATGTCCTACATGCTGTAAGACATCGTATAAATCACCAACGTGTTCAAGCGAAACAATAACAGATCCGGATTCATTTTTACTCAAAACGTGTGCCGTAATCGTTTTATCATCACCTGAAAAGGTAACTCGGTCACCCATTTTAAGTCTTCTGGCAGGACGTGCTAGCGCTTCCCAAATATCTTTGTCATCTCCAACTTGCTTAAGCAAAAAGAGCTCGATATTAGCGCCGGTATCTTGTTTGGTGCCAAGCAGTCTTGTGTGGATGACACGTGAATCATTGAGCACCAATACATCTCCGGCTTGTAAATAATCCGGTAAATCAAAAAAATGCTTGTCTTGTAGTAAGCCGGTGGCTCTATCTAGTACCAACAGACGTGATTCGTCGCGAATACTTGTTGGGTATTGAGCTATCAAATCTTCAGGTAGCTTGTAATCAAAAAGGTCTAATCTTGTCATGTTAAAGTGGCATTTTTCCCGTCATATCAAATATGGTCAATAATTCCGATGAGTATTCCAGGCACGATATAAGCCTTAAAGCATCCTCAAGCGTATCGGCAAGAACAAAAGGTCCGTGCCCGCGAACAACACCAATAAAACCTCCACCTGTAATTATCGCAGCCATTTGGGTTGCAACTTCTTCACTAGCTACTGCCTCATCAACAACCAAGACCGGCACTGAGTTTCCCAAGACCAACTTGCCTTCTGAATCTTTTGGATCAATAACATCATCAACCAACGATCGGTAGGTTGTGTATTTTGTATGAGCATGAATAATAGCCTTTGTGCCAAAAGGCACGTCCTGCTCTCTGCAAAGAGCTGACCATGCATTATACATGGCTCTGTGCACAACAAGTTCCATAGAGGCTTTTTCGTCCAGATCTGTTGGTGACATGAAGACTTTACAAACATCGTTTGAAGACATGTGTCCAAGCATAGATCCGGTGCCAGATATCCAAATGGAGTCGCCATCACTTACACTCAGATTTCCACCATGACTGGTGGTTAAACCGGCTGCAACAAGATCGCGCCCAATGTCGCCAAACTGCTTATGGCGAAAGACATCACCGGTTGTTTCTTTGGCAACAGTTGCAACATTATCGGCAACGTTGCTTACGCCATTCATAAAGCCCTTAGTAAATTGACCAAAATCAAAGTCAGCCATGCTTATCCAATCGTGTAAGTTTATGCGATAATTTCAAGGATATATGAGCAAGTGTTTATTAACAATGTTTGGTAACGCTATCGTAATCCATTTTGGGCTGCAAATAGCGAGCACATAATTAGCCGACAACTTTAAGAGAAGAGCTGAAAAACGCAAAATGAGCAACAATACAACACCCCCTACAAGCAATGGTCGACCAAGTTTTCCTAAAAAAGCGATAGTTACCGCAGGCATGCCTTATGGCAACAAAGGTCTTCACTTTGGGCACATCGGTGGCGTATTTGTACCGGCAGACGTTTACGCTAGGTTCCTAAGAGACAGGATTGGTGAGGAGAATGTACTGTTTATAAGCGGTACAGACTGTTATGGCTCCCCCATTGAAGAAGGTTATCGCAAGCTGACTGAAGACGAAACATATAGCGGTACAATAGAGGACTATGTACAAAAAAATCACGATGCTCAAGTTAACTCGCTAAAGAATTACAACATCTCTCTCGATATTTTTGAGGGTTCCGGCATGGGCAAATCCAAAGAGACCCACAATCAGATGACTCAAGAAATTATCGAAAAACTCTATAAAAATGGGCACCTTAAGTTGGAATCTACTGCTCAGTTTTACGATGAAGAGGCAGAAAGCTTTTTAAATGGTCGCCAAGTTGTTGGCAAGTGTCCGATACCTAGCTGCAAATCAGAAAACGCTTACGCGGATGAGTGCGACCTTGGACATCAATATATGCCGTCAGATCTGATCAATCCTAAAAGTGCACTCACCGGAAACACTCCAGTCATGCACAACGTTGAGAATTGGTACTTTGATCTACCTAAAATGCGCGATCTCTTAAAAGAGTACGTCGAGCTACAGCGCACAAACAATGAAACTCGCGATGTGGTAACTAATACGATCGATGAGTTTTTAGTCGCGCCTATCATCTACGTTAAAAACGAATATGAAGCAGATTATTTTGAGTTAAAAGACACCATGCCAAAACACGAATACCGCAGTGCTGAAAAAGGCAAGCAATCCTTTGAGTTAGAATTTGCCAATCTGGACGACCGCGATACGGCGCGAAGAGTACTAGACTCCGAGCAGCTACGCTATCGTACAGGTAAGGCATTAGTGCCGTTCAGGCTCACCGGAAATATTAGCTGGGGAGTACCTGCCCCCGTAATAAACGGTGTGGAGCATCTGACAGTTTGGGTATGGCCGGAGTCGCTTTGGGCTCCGATAAGCTTTACCAAAACATACGTTGATAACTGCGGTCAAGGCATTGAAACACTTAACGCTGCTCGACTAGAGGTCGCAGAAAATGACGATGCGAAAGACTGGCGCGACTATTGGTGCTCTCAGGATGCAACAGTTTATCAATTTATTGGTCAAGACAATATTTACTTTTACGGCGTGGCACAAACGGCACTTTGGGCAGCACTACCATCCGAGCATAAACCACAGGCTACTCCCCTGCCCGGCGATCTGCAACAATCAAAACTAATCGCTAACTACCACCTGCTGTTTTTAGATAAAAAAGCCTCATCATCAGGTGCAATAAAGCCGCCAATGGCTGACGAACTGCTTGATTACTACACAGCGGAGCAACTGAGGGCGCACTTCATGGCGCTCGGTTTAGGACTCAAGCCGGTGAGTTTTCAACCCAAGCCACTAAACCCGGCAGCAAATGAAAAAGACGCTGATCCGGTGCTTAAAGAAGGCACGTTACTCACAAACGTTTTCAATCGCTTGGCTCGCTCGTGTTTTTATACTGCGCAGAAAGACAACAATGATATGATGCCACTAGGTGAGGTTGCCGCCGAGCTTATCCAAGATGCAAAAAACACAATACTTGAGTATGAACATTTGATGTATAGGCAGGAATTTCATGTTGTTTCGCAACTAACAGCAGAATACATACGCAAATCCAACAAGTACTGGTCAGATGCCATCCGCGAAGCCGGAGAAGACATTGAGGCTCGCATAAGCGTCTTACGCAATGCGTTTTATTTACTGAGAGTATGCACTGTTCTCATGCATCCAATAGTTCCACAGGGTACCGAGATGATATACGAGTATTTAAACCTTGAAAAAACCACCACAAAGCGTAAGTTCTTCTCGTGGGAGCATGTTTTTGACGGATTCGAGGTCTTTGTCTCGGCCGATGAGTTGACCCAAGGCGCGCACAAGATTAAACAACTCCCGCCACGCACAGATTTCTTCGAGCGCCATCCTAGTCAGTATTAGTTTAGATTAATAATACCGAGTGTTTTACGGACGACATATCTATCACCCGTAAAACACTCGTTTAGATTACTCGACTTCATGCTCAAAATGATAAAGCTTTTAGAGCATGAAGTTTTCTTTTCCTTCGAATACGTCTAAAGCTTCTTCTACATCGTAGTCAGCTAGAGTTATGGCACTGATGGCCTTGGTCAAACGTACGGCTTCGTCAAGTGAGCGTTGATGTATATTGCGTCCGGTTGCGTTGCCGCAAGCACCGCCTACGTGGATTTGCTCCCATAGTTGAGTCAGGAAACTCTTGGCATCAACTGTTGATCCACCTGCACATACCAGTCCGGTGCGACCGGCTGCCTCAGAGGCACGAGCCAATAGCTCGGATGAAGTTGCACCATCGGTAGCTTTTGGTGGGTTCACCTTTACGAAATCTGCACCTAGGCATAATGCCACACCGGCAGCACCGGCGATTAGATCGGCATCTTTTTCGTTTTCTACAGCTTTGCCACGTGGGTAAATCCACAACACAACGATCAAGCCGGCAGCATGTGCTTCTGCGATCAGCTCGCCAGCCTCTCCCATCATTGTGGCTTCGTACTCAGAGCCAAGGTAGATTGTGTATCCAATACCAACGATATTCACTCCGGCATCACGCATGGCCAATACTGACTCCAAAGAATATAGCTGTGGAGAATAAGGGTCATCTTGTTTTGTGCCGATAAGATTGGTCTTGGAATTCATCTTGATCAGATAGTTGATCTCGGGATAGTCGGCAGCATAACGAGCAACAAGACCTTTTTGCCCGGCTAATACACCAACAACACCTTGTGCGCCAATTCTAAACAAATGTTCCGGATCGTTATCGGCAGGGTCAATGCCCTCTCCAAAAAAATCTCCATTCATGTGCTCAATTTTTTGGTCACAAGCATAAAGCATCAGTCGTCCTGTACCTTGTGTGGCAGACAGGTAGTTGTCAATATATGTTTCGCATGCCTCAGGTAGTACGTCCGCAGGAACAGCAACTTGCTTCGCGGTAAGTTTTTCCACTATGTCCTCCTAATAATCAATATTCGAGTGGTTGGTAATAGATTAACACAATTAGCTGGTCAGGTAAGCCGCTTACTGTCTTTAACGGGCAATTGTGAGAGGATAACGGCAACAAACATCAAGACGCAGCCTATCCACTCGCGCATTGTCAGTATTTCACTGAGTATCAGCATTCCGCCAATAAGGCTAAATACCGATTCTAAGCTCATTATAATCGATGCAGCCGAGGGGTTTAATCCCTGCTGTCCAATAGCTTGCAAGGTAAATGCCACACCTGTAGATAAAATGCCGGTAAATAGAATTGCCGGCATGGCAGCAGTGATTGCAGACAGATCAAATGTGCCGGATGCAAAAAACCCATCAAGCATCGGCGAGGCAATAAACGCCAATACGGCAGCGGCTATAAATTGAGCAACGCAAAGCTTGAGAATGTCGCGTTGCTTGAGGTCAGCTACAAAGTGATCTATGACCAAGATATGGCACGCCCAAAAAAATGCTCCACCCAACACAGAAATATCGCCTAGCTCCATAATGAAGCTGTCTTTTATGCAGAGAAAGTATAGACCTACCGCCGCTATTGCTACGCTCAACCATGTATTCCAGTGAGTTTTATGTCTAATGAAAAGCCCGAGAATCGGCACCAACACAATATACAAAGCTGTGAGGAAGCCGGCTTTTGATGCAGTGGTAAACACTAACCCAACTTGCTGCGCAGAGCCGGCTAAGAAAAGCACTGCTCCACATGCCAATCCTGCCTTGAGCAAGGTCGTGCCTGTTAGTTTTGAAGCATTGGGCTCAGATTTAGGATTATCAAGACTTTTATTGTCATCAATTGGTTTTTTGCGCATCTTGCGGACGAAATCCATCAAAACAACTATGACCACCAAAGTAAGTGCACCCAAAAGCATCCTAATGCCCATAAACAAGAATGGTCCGACAAATTCCATACCGGAGCGTTGGGCAACAAAAGCTAATCCCCAAATTAGTGCTGTGATTGTGAGTATGAAACTGGATTTAACGTTTGTAGAGCGGTTGATAGTTTTTGTGTTAGTTTGCAAGGAAGTCCCATCCATCGGGCATCTTCCAGCTTTCAATCATTGACAAGTAGCTATCTGCGTCAAAATCAGACACTACCAAATCGTCTCGGTCATTGAAACCATTTGTCACGGGCCAATTCCTATCTTCATTCATATCTACATAACCTAATGTTGGCGCCAGAGGTTCTTGGCGTCGCTTAAACTCAGCATTCTTTACTTTGTTTAATACATCTTTCACCAGATCACTGGTAAGTGCCTGCGCAAAAGCATTGTGTGCAGTATATTCCAATATTTGATCTACACCAAGACCTTCTTCGACATGCATACGTAAAATATGATCCAGTATGTCATATGGTGGTAAAGAGTCTGTGTCCTTTTGCCCTACGCTTAATTCTGCTGATGGCTCTTTGTCTATGGAGTTTTGCGGTATCACAAACGATCGTTCATTACGCCAGCTTGCTAACCCATAGACATCTGTCTTGTAAATGTTGCCCAATGGAGATATAGCTCCGGCAGTATCACCGTACAATGTAGAGTAACCCATAGCACATTCCGACTTATTAGTCGTGTTGAGTAGAAGGAAACCATACGTATTTGAAAGATGCATCAAGATGAGCATGCGCATACGGGATTGTATGTTTTGTCGCGCCAATTCAGAGCCGGGGTTGCCTATTGCAGCTATAGATAGATCCTCAAAAGCAGCAACTGCTTTATTTATCGGAATCTCATAAGTCTTAATACCTAAAAGCTCTGCCAGTTCTTTAGCATCTGTCAAAGATTCTTCTGTTGAGATTTCACTAGGCATCAAAACCCCGTGTACGCGTTCAGAACCTAATGCATCACATGCAATAGCGGCAGTGACAGCTGAGTCTAGTCCACCGGATAATCCAAGTACGACATCGCTGAAGCCGTTTTTTGATACATAGTCCTTAACAAATAAGCACAAAGCTTTCCAATCAGCCTCGTATGGCAACAATGGTTTAATAATTTGTGTGCCGATATGCAGCAAGTCCTGCTCGGCATTATTTGTAGTAGCTTCGATACTGCTACTCGTTGCATCCGGGGATTTTCCTACATCAAAATTGATATTAAAACTTATAACATCTTCCTCAAATGGCTTTGCAGCAACAACCACATCACCTTTTTGATTGACCACCAAACTTGCCCCGTCAAATACTGTCGCATCTTGTGCTCCGACCAAGTTTGCTACGATCACCCATGCATTATTTTTCTTGGCAATGCTTTTTATATATGAGACTTGTGATGATGCCGTAAACATCGTATTGGTTCCACGATACTCTTTGGATAGCATCAATATTATTGCATCACATTCAGAAAAATCGTCATTGTTTTCAGGGTATTCGTCTTGCAGGATGCTTACAGTGTGGCCTTCCAACAACACAGTAATGCTTGACGCATACTGATCATAAGGCCAATCGTTGTTAACATCTACAAAACCAAGTGCTCCACCGGCACCGTCTTTGCAGTATAAAATCTCCGGTTCATTAGTGAATCCCATTTCATCAGCCAGAGGCTGCGGAATCATCGTGCCTATCAAAGTAGGTAAAGATGCTTTGGCAATGAGGTTGTGGGCGCCTGCTAAACATTCGCCGGCAAACGCATCAGAAGTTTCTAAACCTTTTACAGGAGATCCCGTTAAAGCATGCGCCGGAAATATAACCAAGTCCGGAGGATAAAGACTGTTCATCAACGAGTCCAGTGACTCTAAGATTCGTTCGCTGTTGCCGCGTATATCGCCAACTACAGGATTATTTTGCACTATCGCTATATACATAACTGCTCGCTAATTAATACCATATAAGACACCGAATTTTCTTTCATGTCCTATGGATGTATTTTCATCATGTCCGGGGTAGATAACAATATCGTCAGGTAATTTTGCCAAAGCACGCACGCTCCCTCGTTGTTGCTCGACACTTCCACTAGGTAGATCGGTGCGTCCTACAGCCTGATAAAATATAGTATCGCCTGCGATAAGAACCTTGCTGTTCATGTCAAGCAGACACATGCTTCCAATCGTATGCCCGGGTGTATGCATCACAAGCAGCTGCGAATTCCCCAAAGAGATAATGTCGCCTTCCTCAACAATGCGGTCAATTTGTACATACTTTGCTTTGCTGAACATGCTTGAGGTAATGTCAGGCTCTTCACCGGAAATACTTGCAGCGTCATGTTTGTGAGCAATGACTACTGCACCGGTGGCATCATAAATTTCGCGAAGAGCTCCAATGTGATCGTAATGTCTATGTGTTAAAACTATCGCTTCAACTTTTCTCTTGCCCACTTTTGCAAGGATTTTTTTAGCATCAGCACCCGGATCGACCACAACAACTTTGTCGTCCGCAGAATCCTTGCTTGTATCCTCACTGATAATGTAGCAATTCTCCGTAAAACCCGGAGATATCATTACTTCAACTCGCTCAACTATCATATAGCGTCCAGGCCTCTCTTTTTTCTTCTAATAGCTTCGCCGGGCATAGTGCGTCGGGCATCTATTACACCATCTATAGCCCTGAGTTCGCGAAGAATTTTCTCAATATGTGCAATTTCGCTTACCTCAAAAAGATATCTCATCTCAACAATTCCGTCTTTATGGGTGGACATAGTCGCATTGAGTATGTTTACACCGCTACTTCCTAGCGCTACGGTCACATCCTGATAGAGACGCAAACGGTCAATAGCTTCAATAAATACCTCGACATTATATACATCACGCCCCTGATTATCAGAGGCCCAATCCACTTTAATTATGCGCTCCATGTTGCTCATAAGCGCTTTTGCATTTGGACAATCAGCGCGATGCACGGTAACTCCCCGCCCACGCGTAACAAAACCTATAATTTCATCGCCGGGCACGGGGTTACAGCAATGTGATAAACGTACTAAAACATCATCAAGACCTTTTATTACAACTCCCGATGAACCCCTGGAAGCTTTAGTCGATTTTGGCTTTAAAGGCTCAAGCGCAGATGAGTTATTTGCGACCATGCCAAGAAGTTTTTCCGGAATATTATGATCTTCAACTTCAACTTGGTCAGAAGACTCTTTTAGTAACTTGTTAGCAATTTGCCTGGCACTTTGTTTTCCTGTTCCGATCAAGGCCAGCAGATCATCCACATCTTTGTGCCCCAGACTCTCCGAGACACTTCGCAAAGCTTTCAAAGAACGTGAACCGGAAATACCCAATCCATGCCGGCGGGTTTCCTTTGCAAGAAGATCGCGGCCATGCACAATATCGTCGTCCTTGCTGGCACGTGTAAACCACGCGCGTATCTTTGACCTTGCCGAGGGAGTTCGCACGATATTTAGCCAATCACGTGAAGGGCTTGAGTTCTTGAGCGTAAGCACCTCTACCCTATCGCCCATTTGCAACTCATGAGTCAAAGGCACAATACTGCCGTTTACCTTGGCTCCAACACAGTGGTTGCCTACTTCGGTGTGGATGGCATAAGCAAAATCAATCGGTGTAGAACCGGCGCGCAATCTGACAACCTCACCTTTAGGCGTGAAAACAAAGACCTCTGTATAGTTTAGACCTTGTCTGAGGGTCTCCATAAACTCTCGCGGATCAACATTGTCATCAGTAAAATCAATCATCTGTCTGATCCAAGATAGCTGCTCATCTATCTGTGCATCTGCAGTCTTCTTTTTGCCTTCTTTGTAATTCCAGTGAGCCGCTACACCGTATTCGCTCATATGGTGCATCTCTTTAGTGCGTATCTGAATTTCCAAAGGACGACCGGCAGGGCCTATGACCGTTGTGTGCAAGCTTTGATACATATTCATCTTGGGCATGGCAATGTAGTCTTTAAAGCGCCCCGGCATCGGCGGCCACAAGGTATGCACAGCGCCCAAACAGGAATAGCATTCAGAGATTGAGTTTACTATCACACGCAGCGCAATCAGATCATATATCTCCGAGAAGTCTTTTCCTCGTTGAGCCATTTTTTGATATATCGAGTACAAATGCTTGGGACGCCCTGTTATCTTGGCGTATATCCTCATCTTATCAAATTCACCGGCAAGCACTTTAATTGTCGAGCTTAGATACTCTTCTCTGGCACTTCTGGAGTCTTTGACCATACGAGACACTTGCTGAAAGCGAGACGGCTCAAGATAAAAGAACGCCAGATCTTCAAGCTCCCACTTTATCGAGTTGATCCCAAGACGGTGAGCCAGTGGCGCAAATACTTCCATAGTCTCGCGAGCTTTAAATATCCGTCGATCTTCGCGCAAAGCGTACAAAGTACGCATATTATGCAAACGATCAGCCAACTTAATGATGATTACACGAATATCCTTAGACATAGCTAAAAGCATTTTGCGGATGTTATTGACCTGTTGCTCAGAGAGAGTCTCGATATCTATGCGTGTGATTTTGGTTACGCCATCAACTAGTTCCATTACCTCGTCAGAAAACTCTTTTTTCACGTCTTCTAAAGTCATGCTGGTATCTTCAACGGCATCATGAAGTATCGCTGCGGTAATTGAGTCTACATCCAGATGAAGTTCGGCGATAGTTATGGCAACCTGAAGTGGATGATTTATAAATGGTTCGCCGCTTTTACGTTCTTGGCCGGCATGCGCTTTTTCCGCACGCTCATAAGCATGCTTGATCTGATCCATCTCAGCGTCGTTTAGGTATGTTTGGGCATGCTGTATGAGTTGATCATATGCACTGGCGATATCATCAACTTCTTCGGTCTCAACTTTAAAAATATCGTCGATCATAATCTTTCACATCTCATATAGTTACCGGATTTTCTCATTAAGCGTTATGGCCAACTGTCTGCAAGACACCTTTTGTTCTGGACATTGTTGCAGTAGGCGTTATCGGACTTACAATATATTCTCTCATAGTATCAACAGAAGTTGTAAACGCCCAGTCCTTGAATTGCTCAAATAATTGCAGCTCTTCGATTGCTTCTGCGTATCTGATGCTCGATTTTAGCTCAACCTTATTTTGGTTGTTGCACCGATCTATCTTAAACTCATCGCCAATCTCATCTACGGAGATAAGCTCAAGCTCCTCAAATATCATTAGGGCGTTATAAATAAAATCAGTATCGGGTTGCATCTGCTTATCTATTTCGTTACAAATCTTACCTAGTGTCGTTATGTAGTTGTTTTTTAAGACGAAATCTTGACCAAGACTATTATCTTTTAAATAACTTATCAATGCACGATAAACTGTAATCAGATCTTGTCTTGACGGGCAATTGGTGTTGAGGATTTTTCGATTGGACTGCACATCTGATTTCTGAAACATCAAATGAACCTTGGAGTTTGCACCATCCCTGCCTGCACGGCCGGCCATTTGATTGAATGCGATCAGATTAAAAGGTAAATGAAATAGGATTACATTTCGGATATCAGGGATATTTATTCCCTCTCCAAAAGCACTGGTGGATACGAGCGTTTGAATAATGCCATTCTTAAAGTCGTTCTCGATTTCTTTTCTTATGGCTTTCTCAAGTCCTGCATGATAAAAAGTCACACAACTTGCAACGTCTTCACTTATTTTGCTTTTAGATTGTGCTTTTCTTATATCCCTTACTAAGTTCACAGCTGAAGCACGCGAGTTTACATATACCACCGATTTATTTCTGTCGTTAACTACATCAATTAAAAAACTGTCTCGATCGTTAGCATTGCGAACATCATTTATATCTAGGTTTTTTCTCCTATACTCGTCAATAATTACTTTATCGATCCTTAGTGTTTGGCATATGGTCTTGCATATCTGATCATTTGCAGTTGCCGTCACAGCCAAGTATTGTGCTTCTCTAAATAACTGTTGCAGTTTGGATGTCAGACAGTAGGCCTTTCGATTTGCCAGTTTTTCTGTAGCAAGATGATGCGCCTCATCAAAGACGATAAAATGAATACGATTGGAGCCGGCAAAACGCCAGCTATGTAGTTGAAAAAACTCCGGGGTTGTAAGTATTACATCAACTTTCCCTTCGTACAGATCACTAAAGACAGCATCTTTTTGCTGTGATGATATCTCTCCTGTTAGCGCTTTGGCGCAAAGACCAAGTTTAGAAAACCCCGCATTGATAGTGCGGCACTGATCAGAGATCAACGCTCTTAACGGATAAACAAAAACGCTCGCGCTCTTGTTTTTAAGAGCTAAACGAGCGCTATGGATCTGAAAAACTAATGATTTTCCTCGCCCTGTAGCCATGATGGATAAAACTGAAAGTCCTTTATCCAAATCAATTAATGCTTGCTTTTGCGCTTGATGTAAGGTTACTTTTTCGCCAATTAGTTTTTCTGCCAGCTCTTCTTCTTGCGTAAACTGCTCCACTTCAGTTTTCGTATGAGAGCCATTTATTACCAAGCTTTTATCCTGCATTCCTTGTCCATTACTTGAACTATTGAGAATAAAAGCATTTATGACACTTAACTTGACACGCTTACTGCCATTCCATTCATCAATNNAACATCCAGCGGACCGTTGTATTGAAGGAAGTCATCCACATTTGGACATTGAAACCAGATTGCTTGGATTGTTTTAGTGCCATCGGTAACTGAAAAAGACAGGTGATTCTTGTTTGCTCCAACCGCCCGAGCGTTTTGCATAAACACACCACGACTGGCAAAACAAGGTTCTTGGTTACTTTGTCCAAAAGGCTCAAGCTTATCCAGCTCCTCAATGGCCTCCACATTAATATCGTTGAGGTTAATTACGCAATCTACCTCTATTGCCGGTTTAAAATCTTCGTCTGCAATAGACTCCATCAGCTTTTCTATACGCGATTTGAACTCCGGTAGTAGCTCTTCTTTAAGCGTCACGCCAACAGCAGCGTCGTGTCCGCCAAATCTGATCAGAATGTCTGAGCAACTCTCGACAGCTTTAAAAAGATTAATGCCACCAACACTTCGCCCTGAGGCTCTGGCTTGCCCATCAACAATAGAAAAAACGATCGCCGGTACACCGTACTTTTTTACCAGACGCGTAGCTATTATGCCTTTTACACCTTCATGCCAATCAGCGCCGGAAACTACGATGATCTTTTGTCCGTGGTAGTCGGCATCTGCTTGTTTTATCGCTTCTGTTAAAAGCTCGTTTTCTGCTGCTTTTCGCTGTGAGTTTACTTTGTCTAAAGCAGATGCATTTTCATGTGCGCTAACAGGATCATCATCAACAAGCAGCTGTAACGCCAAATCCGGATCGCCCATTCGCCCTGCGGCATTAAGTCTTGGAATCAGCGTAAACGATAAGTCTTTAGATTTGATAAGAGCATCAGGCTTTTTTGATAGAGCAGCTAAAGCTGCTATTCCCGGTCGCGAATGATTTTGTATCTTATAAAGCCCATGTGCAACCAGCGAACGATTCTCACCAAGCAAAGGCATCATATCGGCAACCGTACCAAGCGCAACCAGATCGATGAGTTCCAAATGCAGATTTGGTTTGTTCATCCGCTGTCCAAGAAGTGATATCATTTTTAATGCAACACCCGCGCCGGCTAGTATATGCTCATTTGAGTCAGCGTTGAGCTTAGGATTAGCAACCGGTATGCCACTTGGAACGTTATCTGAGGGCTCGTGGTGATCGGTGACAACTACTTTAATTCCGTGTCTCGAAAGCTCATCCACCTCGGCTTTAGCTGATATTCCACAATCTACGGTAACAACCAAGTTGGGTTTTTTTTGGATGATCTTTTGAACCGCCGCTTCAGTAAGACCATAACCTTCATTTATGCGGTTAGGGATCATGTAATCAGCTTTTACACCCAATGCGCTTAATCCTCGTTTCATAATCGCAGTGGCCGTGATCCCATCTACATCAAAATCGCCAAAAATCAAAATCTGTTCATCTTTTTTTACTGCATCATGTAAGACATCACAAGCTTCAGACATGCCGGTTATATTGGTTGGCAAGCTCCAGTCTCTATTAATATCCGGCGATAAAAAGCGTTTGGCTTCATCGACATCTGTTATTTTGCGTGCCGATAAGACATTTGCCAAGATCTTTGAGATCTTGCAAGATTTAACTAGCATTTGAGATATGACCAAATCATTGGCCTTGGCTTTCCAGCTTTGAGTCATTGATAATCCGGTTCGCTATTTATCGTTAGTGTATGACTTACTATTGTGACAGATTTTTCTCAATCTTATGAAAAAACATTTTAATAATGGGATAAATTACTCATGTAAGTACTGTTTTGTTACTATATGCGCTCAAGGGCAATAACTATGAGATAAAATACAAATACCATTTGGGGTGTATGTAAACGCCGTAAGGAGGCTTAGTGGCTCCAAGAAATCGAAGGCGGTCGGATCAGCTGCATTTTGCCGGTTCGAGCAATCGCTTCGATAACAAACGAAATAGTGTTCCGGTTATAGATCCAAGTCCAATATCTAAAACCTTTACACGCAAGATTATTTATTGTAAACGTTGCAACAATCGCGTTGTCAGCAACGTTAGTCACTGCCCCTTTTGCGGAAAAAATCTTCTTCCAGTATATAGACGTTTTACGTTTTGGATATTTATAGTTCTCCTTGTTGCCGGTGCTGCTTTAGCTATCGTTATATTTGCTCCCGGTATCAATACTGAGGCACCTCCTGCCAAAGAACCAACAAAACCGGTCACTGTGGGTGCGGCACAAGGTGCATCTATAAAAGACTTAAATACCGGCACCACTGTTGATTGCGACAACTTACTCGTAACTATGACAGAGACTTCTGGCGAGCTCAAATCTATCAATGGCGCAGCTATAACAACTGTGAAAGTTCAGTTTATAAATAAGCGTTCTGAATCGGTATTATTGCTGCTTACGCAGTGGCAACTTGAAGGGGCTAATGGGGTTCGTGTCGATAGTGAACCCATGAAATTAGAGGATGGAACAGATATCAAGAGCGATCTTGACTCTACAACTCTTGTAGCTGGTGCCACCTATTCTGCTACGCTGTATTTTGTTGCCGATCAGCCCACAAAGGTTGTATTTGCTGCAGATCCTTTGGAGTATATTGAAGAATGGTTGGTTACATGGGCTTTGCCTGCTCCGGCTGCTGAAGATGCTGATGCGGGTGGAGACGTTGACGCTGATGCTGGTGGAACGGCTGAGAGCGGTGCTGACTCATCCGGAGGTGCTCAGTAGATTACGCAAGACGGTAGATGCATCTATAATAATGTGTCGTGAATTACGAAGCTGGGTATAAAACAGATTAATGGTCGCTCAAGTAGTTACAGGGTGGATGTGGGTATGAACAATAGTCGAGTAAAGCTTTATAAAGAGATTGAAGCAGACTATGTAAACGCTTATAAAGAAATCGGTGTACAGTTTGCCGAGCATAATGATCCCAATATGTATTTAGAACGAGTTCATAAACTTAAAGAAAAAGGCGCTTTAGTGCGCAATAAGGGTGCGAGTGTTGCTACTTCTCAAATCTCTGGAGCATGCGTTGCTTGTACGGGAGATGTGGAAAGCAAGACTTTCTTTTTATCTATGCATTGCAACCGGAATTGCTATTTTTGCTTTAACCAAAATCAGGATGACTACGAAAAGTATATTAAGACAATCAATAATCCAACAGCAGAAATCGCAGAATTAGCTGCAAGTGGTAAGGTTATGACCAATATTGCCTTAACCGGAGGCGAGCCGCTTCTTCACCCTGAAGAAACTGTAGGCTTCTTTAAAGCAGCACACGAATACTATCCAAAAGCTTACACAAGGCTATACACTGCAGGAGATGTGCTTAATAAGAGTTTGTTTAAGCAACTACAGGATGCTGCTTTAAGCGAGATTCGCTTTAGTATAAAACTTGATGACCCCAGTGAAATCCAAAAAAACACTTTGCAAAACATTCAACAAGCTTTGGAGTATGTTCCACACGTAATGGTTGAAATGCCGGTTATTCCAAAGACTGGTGACCAAATGCGTAAATTGCTTCATCAGTTAAACTCTATTGGCATTTTTGGCATAAATTTATTGGAGTTTTGTTTTCCACTGCTTAGATGGGATGAGTTTAAAAAACGGGGCTTTCTTATAAAAAATCCTCCCTTCCCTATTCTGTATGACTATATATATGCAGGCGGATTACCTGTTTTTGGAAGCGAAGAATTAGCTTGTGATCTCATTGAGTTTGCGCTGGATGAAAAACTTGATTTAAGCACTCATTATTGCTCTCTAGAGAATAAGCATCGCGATGAGATCTTTCAAAGAAATGTTCCTTATGAGAAAATGCTCAAACTTCATGCACTTGATAAAGAAGACTATTTTTTCAAAAGTATTGTAGTGTTTGACCACGACTCTAATATCGTTAGCAAAGAGCTGCAGAGAATAGTATCGAAAAAAACTCTGGCAAAAAACATACATAATAAAACTATCAACTCATCCACTTTCGAAATTGATCCAGAAGATGGATCGCTTCAATTTCATCCAAAATATCTACGGGATTTAAGATATTTAGATGTAGCGTTCTACCTTTCCTACAACGTCGTTGAAGAACTAGGAGATACATATAGGATTCGTGAACTCAAGCTTGAGCCGCTATCAGATCTTTTACTCTAGTTGTTTTCAAATACCACACTGTGAATGCCCTAGGCTATTTCAGCACTTCTTTAATAACATCACTTGCAGCATCATTGAAGCCTTCGCTAAAAGAGCTTGGCACAACAACTACGTTGCCGTTATCTTTCACGCTATCATAAACCAGATTCATTGTACGAAGTGCTAATGCTTTTTCTGGTTGACCATATATTGTTGCTGCTTCGGCATATAACTCTGAGATGTCTTTTTCTACCTCTGCGAGTGTCAGTCTGGCATCACGCTCTCGTTCTGCTTGCGCCTGAAGAGACATAGCTTTTTGTAATTCTTTTGGAATTACGATGTCACGAATTTCAACAGAAGCTACTGTTATGCCCCAGTCATCTACCTTTTCGGACAATATTCGCTTCAGCTCTTCATCAAGGTATTGTCTTCGCATAGCAATTTCTGAAAGACTTATTTGACCTATGACATCTCTCATTGCTGTTTGCGCTGCATACGACACTGCATATTCAAAATTTCTTACTTCTTTACATGCACGTTCTGCATCCCAGATTACCCAAAAAAGCACACAGTCAACATTTACCGGTACCAGATCAGATGAAAGGGTTTCTTCGGCATCAAAAGATGTAGTGCGTATGCGCTGATCAACTATTGCCGCTGTTGATTCGATGATAGGTATAGTGAGGTAAACACCCGGACCTACTACCCGATTAAATTTGCCCAGTCGCATTATTACCGCTTTTTCCCACTCATGCGTAATGTGAATTGCTGAGTAAAAGAATAAGCCGACAAGAATAGCCGCAATAATTAAATATATATTAAGTTTCTCCCACATTAGTAACAATGTAGCAGCCGTGGGAGTTATGAACACGATTGCCGAAAAAAGATAGAGACCTAAACGCGATGTAGTGCTGTCTTGATCGTCAAACTCAATAAGACGCGGTTTTGACTTCTCAAGATTCTTACTATTCTTTATTTGGAACCTAGAGTTCTCGCTCTTCATTTTCACTCTCCTGAGTTTCTATTTCAAAAATACTCATAATATTCATGTCAGCAGCACTTAGCCTACTTACTCTTTTAGAAACTTGATTGGTTATGTCTTCTAATGGCACGCCAATATCAAGACATTGTTTTATCATCATGTCGATAATATTGTCAGCAGGTGAATCCTGTTTAGGTGTATCCGGTTGTGCGATGTTGCATACAAAGGTTCCTTTACCTCGGTGCGTCATAAGATATCCATCATGCAATAAACTTAAGTACACTTTATTAACCGTGTTGTAATTAATCTTCAGTTTTATTGCAAGCTCCCTTACAGTGGGCAGCTTGTATCCTGGTTTATAAATACCCGATGATATCAAGTAGATTATTCTATTTCTTAGTTGCAGCCATATTGGTGCACTACTTCTTTCATCAATCTCTAGGAAATCCAAATTAAAATCTCCCTTTCGCCTGCTTTAAGTCTTTCATGTCAAATTGCCGCCAAACCGGAGTCAAGGAAAAAAGAAAGATGCACTCCAGCATTAATAATGCAATAACGCAAGTAGAACCCACCTACAAGAATAAAGCAAGCAAGAACAGCAAAGAAAGCAGGATTAGACATTTTTGTAATAAGAATAAAAGTCTCCATAAGAAGAGGGAGAATAATAGCGCAAGCGATAAACCCGAACCAAAATTGTATGAATAGTTCACCTTGCATCAGTTTGGCTATTGAAAGACTGCCAACGGCATGGTCTGAGAATTGGTAATATATCAGAATGATAACCAGTGTTTCAAAAAGAATCAAAACTATATCAATTTTTGTGAAAATGCCATGTACTTGAAAATTGCGTTGCTTTGATGCAGCGCAAATTGCGCCGTCTGCGGGAAATCGAACNNAGATAAAATAAATAATATGGGCATGAATGGTGTGTTCCAAAAAGGAACAGCAGATAATGTTGAGACAAGAATGCCGGCATATATGATTGTGACTAATGCAAGAATGGTTGCTAAGATATGAATAAAAAATTGCACTACTTCAGCTTTGCTTCCACCGCGTTTACTAAAAGAAGCAACTATTAGATATATTAAGCTTAGTAAAAATCCCAGGAGTGTGTAAGTTCCAACTGTAAGCGCTGTAAAATTGGCTCTACTGACTAAAAGGTGAGCTCTCTCTGAAAGCGATAGGTCGAGCAATAAACACAGACTACCTATTGCCAAAGAGACATAAGAAAAAATGAGCAGCGGACGTTGGGTTTGTTTTGATAATGAATACCAAACGCCCCCCTTTTTCCATGCAATTACATAGACGAAAAACCACATGAGGTATATTCCGCTTNNCTCCAAACAACATGGCGAATCCTTCAGTGATTTTGGTGAAAATTACTCGAAGGCAGCAACTTACGCTGCCCTCGAGTGACAGTCCTATTTTTCAAGCAAGGCTCTTTTAGCCTTGTTTGCAAGTGCAAGTCTAATTCGGGCGATGAAATAGACCAACATAATTACGGAATAGATAATAACACTAATGAGAGCTTTGCTGTTAATAGCCGAAGACGACGGAACAAGAATCAGTATTAGGTGTAAATAGATAAGCCCAAAGAATACGTATGCGAGTTTTTGCAGCCTCTTCCAATTAGAAGTTCGCATTTTTTTACGCACCAATTTAAAAGAAGTTATTGTAAGAATTGAAAGTAAGATAACAAGTAGAACTGATACTCCAAAAGAAAGGAGCAAGTTTGTTGATACCGTGCCAATGTTTGAGACTAATCTACCTATATACGAGCTCAAGTAGTTTACAATGTGTCCAATTGCAAGTAAAGCAGCAAATATTGATAGCTCTCCACGAATTTGAACTAATTTTTGTTTTAGCTTGGATGATTCAGAAAAGACGCCAATGAACATTACGATAGTTAAGAGTGCGAATGCAAAAATGCATCTCTGCATGTAAGGATACAGAATTAATGCAATTGCGGGCGAAAATTCTAACATTACATGTGAAAGGTATACTATATCGATTACAATTGCAGCAATATAGAATACATAAGGAAATCGCTTTAATGGTAGATAGAATACAAGTGTAAAGATAATAGCTGCTGCAAGAGCGATTATTATTTCCATTGCCCCTCCTTATTTAAAATCGGATACATACTCTCCTTTATTAATGTGGTGCCAAGATATCCGACTAGTTTATAAAGTGTCAATTTGCTTTCACCTTCACAGCGTTCAAAGAACCTTGGAAACCATTGAGATGAGTGTCTGCTGTGGAATTCCTCAAGCCACTGCATGGCAGCAATAACACGTTCATTATCATTTTCAATAATTTCAAGTGCAATAGCGTTGTGAAGTCGACCAAGAAACTCCATTTCGGTAGTAATTGCATCAGCAGGTATACTGACTTCGGAGCTGCAAGCAAATCCTGCCTGCTTATATAGCCGTTCAGCATCAGCTGCAGAAGGGTTAACAAACAAGAGGGCATTAGTACTATTTTCGCCTGTTCGCACACGTTCGTCATCAGTAAAAACACCTTCATATAGTTTGATAACTGGTTTTGTCGGATGACTAAAAAGTCTAGTATATTCGCGCCGCACAAGCCCAAGAGCATCATTGCTGGAGCTAAGTTCTTTTTGAAGTTCTAAGTATCGTTGGGCAATAACTGTTATCGCTTCTCTGCTTATTTGCATTTCTAAGGCAATTTCAGTGAAATCGTCTAAAATAGCAGACTGCATAAAGTGTTGTACCGATTCGGCAGTAGGAGCCTGAAGGAGTAACGTGAGAAGTACATAATAATCAGCCGTTGCAGTATGCAAAATAACTCTTTCTCTATCACTTTCTGATATAGATTTTAAGTCAGAAAACTCGGCTGTTCTACTTAACATAATAATTGTCTCCTTTTTCAGGAATAAGAACGCAAATATTTCCCACAGCCAAAAGGCAAGCAGTTGGCTGTGGGGTTATTACTACTATTTAACAAAATAGACGTTTGGTTCTGTGCCTGCACTCTCAAGTAACCTCTCAGTGGTTTTGCCTTTAAGAAAAACGCTCACTTCACTATTTGGGTCATCAAGGTCTCCCCAATATCGTGCTCGTCCCGGACAAAGTTCCATGCAAGCTGGCTTCTCATCTCTATCGATGCGATTTGAACAAGCTGTGCACTTGGTCATAACACCGGTTTTATGTTCCGGAGCATCATAATCGCCTACAGCAAAATCTACACTCCATGCCAGCTCTGATTCGTATAGCGTGCGCACGTCGTATGGGCAAGCTGTAAGGCAGGTGCCACAACCAATACAGGCTTCTGAATCAATATTAACAATTCCGTCTTCGCGCTGAAATGACGCTCCTGTTGGGCAAACAGTTACACATGCAGGATTGCTGCAATGCTGGCAATTTGTAGGATAAAACACCATGTGCAGGTCATCAGGATATGTGCCGCGTGCAGTATCAGTGCTTTCTCCTCCATCGGTTTTGATGTTGTTCCACCAATACCCATTGGGTAGGTTATTGCTCATCTTGCAAGCAACAGCACAGGTATGACAGCCGATGCACGTTGAAATATCGATAGCCATTCCAAATTTCATGATTGCCTCCTATGCTTCTTTTTCAACTTGGACTAACGTGTCAAAATAACAGTTATTTGGACATGCAGGATTATAGGCTCTTGAAGTCAAATTGGAATAATGACCTTTTTTGAATTGATCTTCTTCCCAACCTTTTGGAACAATGAGCATTCCCGGTCTTGTTCCGGAATGCATGAGGGCTTTAAATACAGCCTCACCTCTGTCATTAAAGATGCGCACATAGTCGCCTTCTTTGATACCGCGCGAATCAGCATCCTGAGGGTTAATTTTTACCACCGGTTCAGAATAAAGCTCTAACAACCATGGTGCATGACCCCACTGTGTGTGGCATCTCATTTTATTGCGTTCGGTTGTGTAAATCAGAGGATACTTTTCGCTTTGTGTATTTGCAGGATAGTTATCTATTGTCTCAGTCCATGCTTCTGTTGGAGGTTCCCAATAAGGGAGTCGTTCTTTAACAGCGTCAATAGTTTGCCCATAAACAACGTGGGGAGCAGCTGCTTCTAAATAAAATTGCAGTCTCTTTGTAGTGGTTGGGAAAACTCCTCCTGCACCATGAATATAAGGATCAGACGTGAACGCTCTAACACATTTTTCTTCAAGCAGTTGTTCCCACGTTAAGCCAAATGCTTCCGCAGAAGGGTTGTCAAACATAGCAGATATGTAAGACTCAACTGTATAGTCAAACTCCTCAGTTATGCCCATTGCTTTTGCAAGCAGGTTTACTATGTCAACATCAGCCTTACTTTCGTGGAGTGGCTCAATCGCTTTTTCTTGTATTTGTATATAAGGAGATGTCATTGCCATAAGCTCTACAGTTTCAAACCAATGTAGCACCGGCAAGACGATATCAGCATATCGGGACGTGTCAGTCATAGCCATATCGGCAACCACTACTAGATCTAGCCCATTAAATGCCTCAATCCATGCATTGCGATCTGTCTGATTAGCAACCGGGTTGCTACACCAAATATAAAGGCTTCTCAGATCAACTTGCTTTCCTTCAATTTCTTTATTCTTTACAATTTCGGGAATTCTTGGCGACGGTAATATTGGACCGGGAGTTATTCCCTTAGGAGCCAAGAGTGAAGGCTTGGCGATATTTAAATAACCTGCATAAGTCCATTCATAGCCACAACATGCACCCGGCTTGCCCAAGTTGCCTGTAATGGCCGACATAGCACAAAGCGTAAAATATACTTTGTGACCATTTGTATAGTGATCAGGTCCAAATCCTTGATAAATGGTAGCAGGGCCTGATGTCGCATATACTTCAGTTAGCTTTTTAATGGTATCTACTGGAATGTCACAAAATTGTGATGCTCGCTCTATTGTCCATTCTTTACACGATTCCAACAAAAGAGTATATGCGCACGTTACACTGATTCCATTTACATCATATGTTCCCTCGTATACAGGATCGCTGATTTCTTCAATTTTTCCTGTTGTTCCATCAGCGCTTCTGAGTACTATTGGATCATCGATCACTTCTGCACCTGTCGTTGGATTAGTTGTTTTTGTTGGCTCTACGCCTAAATCACTTATTCTTAAAAACTTACCATCGCTTGCTTTTACAAGAAATGGGCCTACGCTAGATTTCTTAATAAAATCGATATCTATCCAATTATTTTCTACAATGTAATTCATCATTGCCATAATTAAAATATTATCTGTGCCTGCTCTGAGTGTAACATGCATATCAGAACGAGAAGCAGCAATGGTATAGTTAGGATCAATTGTTATAAGGTTTGCCCCTGCAGCTTTTGCTTCCATGATAAAGTGCCAACTCTGTGGCTGAGCCTCTGACGGATTTGCACCCCACAAAATGACAGTTTTAGCATTAACAATATCTTTGATCTCATTAGCGTTATAACCCTCGCCCATGCCCTGAGCCACACCATTGCCATAGAAATAAGCGTTGTCATAACAAAAGCTTACTAAGCTTGCGCTCATCTTATCTCTTAAGCGAGTCGGGTAGTTATACATTGATGCGCCAAAGTTACCGGAGCCTGCCATGAATGCTATACTTGAGTTTCCGGATTCTTGCTGGTATTGCTTCCACTTTGTAGAAATTTCTTCAATAGCTTCATCCCAGGTTATTTGCTCCCATTCGTCAGATCCTCTTTCACCCACACGACGTATAGGGGTCTTAACTCTATTTGGATCATATATACGTTGTAGATGCGAGTGCCCACGTGCGCATATCCTGTTGTAGTTCTCCTCCGGGAATTCTCCAACTGTTGTTGAGACGACCTTACCTTCTCTGACTTTAATCTTAAGGCTGCAACCGCCAAAACAGTTGCCTCTACAGACACCTTTAAAAGTCTGTTCTTCTGGCGCATCAACAGTTTCATTTTTACTTTCTGTCAGTGTCTCTGTCGGCGCACATCCATTAACTGCAAGTGCGGCCAGACCCATAGCTGCTGCAGAACCCATAAGAAATGAGCGTCTTCCAAACGATCTTTTCGCAACAGTGGTACCAGTACTTTCCATACCTTATACCTCCTTGTAAAATATTGATATTAATTAACTGATTTTGATAAAGAAAACTTTTGTCTCTCACTTTTAAAGCAGATCAATGGCATCATCCCTTCTATTTGCGTATAGAACCCCCCAGATTATGCATTTTCAATATATCATATAATTTGTATGACAACTATAGTTATTATGATAAATTGGAAAAAAGTTAGACATAAAAACCCAAGCGGTCAGAGAATTTGCATTCTGACCGCTTGGAGAATAAAACTGGCTATTGACTCTTATTATTAAACTGACTTAGCCGATTCGCTTAAACCCACATAGTGGCACAACGTCTTACTTCGATTCTCCGAGCTGCTCGGTAATAGTAAACTCGTCCAATCCTTCACCGTACTTTTTAGCAAGCTTTTTAAACTTGGGCTCTCTTTGTTTCCACATGGCGTATAGCGGTGTGGCTATAAAGATTGACGAGTACGAGCCCAGAATCAGACCTATGGTCATTGCAAAGGCAAAGTCTTGAAGTGTGGCTGCACCAAATATGAGCATGGCGACAACCGGAATCAAGGTTGACAGCGACGTGTTAACAGTACGCATGAAAACCTGATTTAGCGAGTGGTTGGCCACGGTTATGAACGAATGATGCGCTGTTGTTGATAGGTTGTCTTTGATACGGTGGAATACAACCACTGTGTCGTACAGAGAATAACCCATAATTGTGAGCAAAGCCGCAACAACATTTGGTGTGACTTCTCTGCCCAGAATTGCGTATACGCCCACAATAATGGCTAAGTCATGTATCAAGGTGAGCACCGCGACAACACCCATCTTGTATTCGAAGCGAATAGCAATGTATAAGATGATGATGGCCATGGCTACCAAAAGTGCGATAAGTGAGGTCCTTGTAACCTCAGCACCCCAACCCGGACCTATTGTGCTTACTTCAATGTTTGTGTCATCCATCGCTAGATTTGCAGCTAATTGATCAGCTAAAGCAGAGGCTTGCTGTGCGTCTGTAGTAGCAATGCGCACCATAAAACCGTTAGTGCCTCGCTGCGTGTCAACCGTTGTTTGGATGATAGGATCGCCGTTATATACAGCGCCCACCTGTGAGCGCATCTCTTCGATGCTTAAGTCGCCGGTATCACTGAAATCTATAGACGTACCGCCTACGAACTCGATTCCCAGTACGAGTCCTCCGCGTAGCGGGAATGCGACCACTGTTGCTACAAGCAAAAGAATAGAAACTACAAAAAAGACTTTACGGTGTTTGAGGAAGTTGATCTCCTTCTTAAAAGGTCTAGCCATTCTCAACACCTCTTTTCAGTTCACCGTGAGAGAGTGCGATGTCCTCATCCTCCTTGATACCCCAAAAACCAGGATGTTTGGCTATTACTTTTGGTGCCAGCAATCTGATGACCGGCGCCTTAAAGATCAACATAGTGATGATGTCGCATATAACACCAAGTGCCAGAGTCAGTCCAAAGCCCTTGACCGATCCGACAGCGATAAAGAATAGCGAAAGCGCACTGACCAAGGTGACCATATCTGCGTCTATAGAAGTGATGATAGCGTGCCTGACACCGGTGCGCGATGATGCTTTAACGGAGCGTCCCATGCGTATCTCCTCCTTGAACCTTTCCAAGACGAGGATTGAGGAGTCCGCAGCAACACCAATAGCCAAGACAATACCGGCGATGCCGGCAAGTGACAAAGCAAAGAAACCTAGTGACGAAAGCAATGCTAAGACACCCAGATAGAGGATAGCAAAAACTCCGATAGCAGCTGCCGTCAAAAGTCCAAGACCTTTGTAGAAGAACAAGAGATAAAGCGCAACGATCAAAAGACCGATGACAGCCACGATGACACCGGATCTAAGCGCGTCTTGACCAAGCGTAGGACCAACAACTTGAGATGTAGCAACCTCCAGCGATACCGGAAGTGAGCCGGATTGTAAAATTGTACGTAATTGGTTGGCTTGGCCTACAGTATAGTTACCGGTAATTGCTACGTTGCCACCGGTTATAGCATTTTGCACAGCGGGAGCAGACTGCACATAACCATCAAGCAAGATAGCAATCTTTCCGTTAGTCGGGGCAAGTTCGGTCGTAGTGGTACCAAAAGCACCGGATGCCGTGCCGTCCAAAGTAATGTTAACAGCATAATGTGGACTACCTTGTGCTTCACGATCAACATTTACATTAGTAATACTGGAGCCGGAAAATATTGGTGTATATGTACCCGTCTCTAGCTTAAGAGGTTCCCACTCATAATCGTCGCTTCGCTGAGTTGGCAAAGCTTCTTGGTTCAATGGATTTTGTGTCATCGAAGTTGGAAATGTGACACTGACAGCATCTTCATCGCCGCCGGATATTGTAAAATCAGACGTGAACATTTTGGCGTTTATTGGCGTATCTCCACCCGGACTAATTGCACCGATGCTAATAAGATAATCACGATCCATAGCGGTTCCATTATCAATTGCGTTTTTTGCATCCTCGTCTGTAATTTTTGATACATCAACAAACTCCAAAAGACCTGTAGAGCCGATTGTTGCTAAGGCTTGGGTTTGATTCACAAGACCCGGCATTTGAACCAGAAGCTGATTAGTGCCCTGCACAGTAACTGTGGCCTCAGATGCGCCCAATAAGTTAANNCTCATCTCTTCGGTTGTAACCGCAGAGCCATCTGTCTTGGAAGCTGATAAAACAACTTGTAGTCCACCTTGCACATCCAGTCCTTGAGATACTTTGTCCTGAGGTGGCCAAAACATAAAAACTGATCCTGCCACTAATACAAGTAGCAGAACCAGCAAAGAGATGTGAGGCCTTTTTTCGGAGGCCTTCTTTTTTACTGTAAATCGTCTGTCTGTCACTATTAATTACCCCTCATACTAAGGATTTCTTCCTCATTTGCGCAATATAGGGAAGCCCCTTTAAAAACCACGCATTTTTGCACAAAGAGTAATTATAGCGATTATTTAGAAAAGTATCGCTTAAAATTTTGCCTTTTGTGCGTCATAAACCGCATGCGATACATACCTCACTATAAAAGCACTATTACCACAGCATATGTCTTTGTAATCTACATCACTTCTACAAAATTATCGGCAAAGCAGCTACCAATAAAATGGCGAGCAGGCTGTTCCTTGGCTCCACCTACCTGAGCCTGTATAGAAACTCAAGGTCACCTTGTTATAACCATAATGTCCATACGACGAAAGCCCGTACCAGGTGTATGAGGGGCCATAACTATATCCATGATAGTAACCTTGATAGTATCCGCTACCACCAATGATTGCCTTGACATCGTCATAAGTAAGTCCATACTGTCGATTTTCTTTAAAACGGTACCATTCAGAATATGTCAGTGAGCTATTCTTGCCCTTTGCAACATAGCGCGCCTTAAATACTACAGTTTTGGTATCATAAACTCTATCAGTATTATAATACTCAGCAGATCCAAGACCATATTTTGAAACTTTGTACCAGCCAAGGAAATGCCATCCGCTCTTAGATGCAGTAGGCATCTTTCCATACTTACCCAGATACTTCACGGTTTTTGTACTTGGCCCATTTAACCTGCCGGTACCGGGATCAAAACGCACTTTGATGTTCTTTTCCCAATGCGCGTAAACGGTTTTATAGTATCCTCCGCCATAGCTGAGTTTGTAGTTCTTTGCATATTTTTTTCCGCCTACTTGCTTGTTATACCAACCAAGAAACTTCCAGCCTGCCTTTTTAGGTACATAATTCTTGGAAAAGATCTTGGTGCCAATACTTGAATACTTGGTTACACTTTTTGCCGGATATGCATTGAAATATACTTGACCCTTCAATGTGTACTTTTTGATCTTGGTATACACCTTTGTGTAAGACCAATACCTATCACCCCATGCATCTTTCTTAACTTTGTAGACATAATAGGTTATCTTTTCGGTCAGCTTCCCGGCCTTATAGATATCGCGACTGTACTCATAATTAGGCGCATAGTCACTTAGATATATAGTGCTAGACCCCGAATAAGAACTAGATGCAGAATATGGAACATAGGCAAGAGTTCCTACAGCAGGAAGATTATAATAAGCTGAGTTGTAGTATTTATCAGCATTAATTCCGGTTACTTTGTATTTTATCGTTCGACCCGCTATTTTTCCCTTTACAGATACAGCGTTTTTTCCGGCTC